>MUCI01000028.1 GCA_002816575.1 SAR202 cluster bacterium Casp-Chloro-G2
CGGCCCGCCGATATCGGATACCACGTGGCGGCTGATGACGTCGCGGCTGGCGAATGTGGCCGCCGCGCCCAACGCCAAGAGATACCCCAATCGCCGGACCTGCGCCACCGGCAGCCCCGAGTTTGCGCCCCGGCGGGGCATCACCACCAGAAAGAGTCCAGCGACGATCACCGGCGTGCCGATGGTGACCAGCAGGTTGGGCCGTTCGCCCAGCAGCAACACGCCCAGCGTGAAGGCGATCACCGGCTGGATGCCCCCCATGGGGACCGCCCTGGTTGCGCCGATCATGGAGATGGCGGTGACGTGCAGCAAACGGGCCATGGGATAACCCATGATTCCCAAAACCAGTATCCACCCCATCGCGGTGGCGGAGAGAGAGGTAATCTCATTCAGGTTGAGGACCAGGGCCAGACCGGCCACCAGCATCATGCCACTGAGCACCGTGAGCAGCGCGGCCGTGGGGGCCGGCACGTATTGGGTGCCCACTCTGACCAGGACGTTGCCGCCGGCGAATCCGCTGGCCGCCAGGAACGCAAAGGCAACTGCTAACGCCAAGGCCCCTCCAGCTTTTCCCATTCGGACATTGGTAGTCCCGGCCCAGGGGTGCGAGACCCGTGGGTTGCCCGGTGGGCGCCTCCACTGGCGCCTGGCACGTTGTTACCCGGCACGCCACCGCCACCTTGCGGCGCGATCCCTTCCATATCAAGACGTCATCAAGACGTCAAAGGCCGGGCCAACGACCAGTCAGGGCTGGTTGCCCCACAGCGATAAGTCCCCTGGTGACCCGGCCGGCAATCTAGAGACTGGATTCTTACGACACCCACTCGGCAACCCGCTCGCCAATCATGATGGCCGTGGCGTTGGCGTTGGCCCTCGGGACTTGGGGCATCACGGAAGAGTCGGCGACCCACAGACCCTGCACTCCCTTCACCCGGCATTGTTGGTCCACCACCGCCATTGGGTCCGAGTCGGGGCCGATCTTGCAGGTGCCCGACACGTGCCGGGCCGAGCCGACCGTCTGCCTGATCCACAGGTCCAGGGCGTCGTCATCGTTCAAGATGTCATCGGTCGGCGTCACACGCCTTTCCGATACCTCTTTATAGGCGTCGGTCCCCAGAATCTTGACCGCCAGACGGATGCCATCGCGCATGCGCCGCATGTCCTCGGGGTCGCTGAAATACCGGTAATCAAACTCGGGTTGAACGGTGGGGTCAGCCGAGGCCAACCGCACGAACCCGGCGCCTGCCGGAAGCTCGATGACACACGATATCCGGCCGATGCGGTCGGGCAGCATCTCGCCGGTGAACGGGCTGAACACCGAACTGGTCGTCATCATCATGTCGTTAACTTCTTTGGAGCCTCGGGCGGTGTAGCGCAGCGCGATGCGGACCCCGGCGGCATCTGGGGTGAGCGTGATGCCATCTTTCACGGCGAAGGAGATGGCGGATATGGGATGATTGCGCAGGTTGCCGCCAACCCCCGGCGTGTCCTGCAACACCTGGATGCCGTACTGCTCGAGCTGGTCTTTGGGCCCGATTCCCGAGAGCATCAGGATATGGGGCGACTTCAACGCCCCGGCCGACAGCACGACTTTACCGGCCTCTAATCTGAAAACCTCGCCGCCGCTCTCCGCTTCCACCCCAGTGACCTGTCCGCCCTCGATCAGGATCTTGCGGACGAACACGTTGCCCCTGATGGTCAGGTTGAGATGATGGCGCATGGGACCCAGGTGAGTGATGGCCGTGCTCATCCTAACGCCGTTCTGGTTGTTCATCGGCACCATGCCAACGCCGGTGGGGTTGGGGCCGTTCATGTCATCGGTGGTGTCGTAGCCGTTCTGGAGACAGGCCGTGTGGAATGCCGACTGAATCACCGGCCAGGTCTCGCCCATCTTGCGGCTGATGGGGAGCGGACCCTCCGTTCCGTGGAAGTCGTCCCGGATGTCCATATCGGTCTCCGCCTTCCGGTAATAGGGCAGGACCTTGGTGTACGACCACTCGTCATTGCCCCATGAGGCCCAGTCGTCGAAGTCCTCGGGGATGCCCCGCAGATAGACCTGGCCGTTGATGGAGCCGCCGCCGCCGATCACCTTGCCCTGGGCCACGTGAATCTCGCCCTGCTCTTCGGTGATGGTCCCCCGGAGCGCCCAGTTGTGCGGGGACCCCTCGGTCTCGGCGGAGCGGGTGTGCCCGTACTGGACGTCGTAGGGCAGGTTGCTCAGGTCGGGGTAATCCGGTCCCGCCTCAAGGAGTAAGACATTGGTGCTGGCATCTTCGGCCAGCCTGGCGGCAACCACTGAACCAGCGGAGCCTCCGCCGACCACGATCACGTCGTATCTCATGGTTCCCCTTTGGCTCTAAATATCAGAGAGCGTTTAAGAATTCCTGGGTATTCACCACCGTGCCGAACCGGGGGTAGACCTTTTCGGTCAAAACCCGGTGGACCTCGGTGTCGCCGTCGGAACAGGCATCGGAGACCACTATGAACTTGTAATTCACGTCCACCGCCCACCTGGTGCAGGACAGGACGCAACCGCTGGTCGACACCCCCATGATCACGATGGTGTCACGGCCAAGCTCCCGCAGCGTGACGTCCAGGTTGGTGGTGGAGAAGGGACCGGGCCTGATCTTGGTTATGACCCTTTCGCCCTCCGCTGGCAGCACGCCTTCATGGAGTTCCACATCGGGGGCATAGTCGGTCAACGCTCCGCCCCGGTGCATCACGTAAATGACCGGCAGTCCGGCGCCCCGCGCCCCTTGCAGCACCTGCGACGCCTGCTTGACGACGCCGTCGGGGTCGCTGGCATTGTTGGCGACGATGCGCTGCTGAAAGTCCATGATTAACACCGCTGTCTTGTCGCGGTCGATCTTCAGTGGTTGAGTCATATCCATCTCTCCCTGGGTTGAGTTATAGCCCCCAAGCCGCCGAGACTGGGCCGATATCCGCGCCCGGCAAGGGGGCAGCCGCGGGCTATTATAAGGGCACGGGACGGCGCGCGGGTAGCCTGGACGGAACAACCCAGCGGCCGAAACAAAACAGAGGCCGGAACAAAACAGGCGCTTCGACCGTCTAGAGGATATGAACAAGACACTATCAGTAGTTATCGGAGCAATAATCGTCCTGGCCCTGGCGTGTTCCAGCGGCACGGCTGTCCCAACTCCAACGAGCATCCCGGACACCGCCACGCCTCCGCCGGCCCAAGAGTGGCAGCTGGAGGATATACAGGTGGATGGGAACACGGTGCGGGTCGCCCTGAGGGTGTTCGCCGGGATAGATGTGGATGTAACGATGGATGGGGAGCCACCCAGCCGGGTGGACGCCGCCGTTCCAATCATCGCGTATGTGTTTGATGATTTGGAAAGCGGAGAGCATCAGATTCTGATGTCAGACGTGGCTGGCTACAGCCAAACTGAGTCGGTGTCCGTGATTATTCCCAGGGGACCGGGACGCCCAATCCTCCCAGAGTGGCTGACGAAATGGGTGGCTGAGTTGAACGCCGGAGAGGTTGAATTCCCGCCCTTATCCATCACCAAGTACCAGTACGAAGGAGAGACGGTCTATTTCGTGGTGAAGCAGTGCTGCGACCAGTTCAGCGACCTGCTGGACGCCGATGGCAACCTGATCGGCCACCCCAACGGCGGCATCACCGGCCAGGGCGACGGAAAGACTTTCTTCTCCACCGACGGCCAGAAGGGTGAAGGGGTCTGGTCCGCCCCTTAGTTTAGAGAACCCCTAGCCTTCGTTCACCCACGCCGTGATCAGGTGGTGGGCGATGGCGATGGGCTGGGGCACGGCCAGGGACGCGTTCTTGCCCTGGAGGGCGGCGGACACCTCTTCCCGGGTGAACCACCTCACGTCGTTCATCTCGTCCTCGTCAAAGTTGATCTCGGTCGTGGCCGCATCGGCATGGCAGCCGATCATCAACGATGATGGGAAGGGCCAAGGCTGGGAAGAATGATACCGCACATCGCCCACCTGGATGCCGGCCTCCTCCATCACCTCGCGGGCCACCGCTTCCTCGATGGACTCGCCCTGGTCCACGAACCCGGCCAGCGCCGAATAGGTGTTGGTGCGCGACAACCGGCCCCGGCGGGACTGTCCCAGCAGGCAGCGGTCGCCGTCGGAAACCACCACGATGATTACGGGGTCGGTGCGGGGGTAGTTCTCAGTCTCGCATTTGGAACATTTGCGCACCTGGCCGCCGCGCTTGACGAACGTCTCCCCGCCGCAGATGGCGCAGAAGCCGTTGCGGTTGTGCCAGTTGATCTGGGCCCTGGCCTGGGCGACGATCCCGGAATCCGGGCCGTTCAGTATCTCCGTCACCGACCTGGCGTCCACGAACCGGTATCCGTTGTCCTCGTTGAGTTCGGCGACGGCTTTTTCCTGGCCGGAGATGTCGACGGCGAAATGGGAGATACCATCCAACAATCCCAGAAACACCGGGCTGGCATTAACGCTCAGGCGCTCCAGGTCGGCAGTCCCGACCCAACACAAGCATCCGCCTTCATGGTCAGTCACCAGCACATTCAAGTCCCGCAGGGGCAGAAACTTGCTGGTGGGGTCATGGGCCATATCGGCTAGCCACTGGTCGTCGCGGCGTTCTTTCTCACCGCGGTCAACGGGATTTCCAGAGTAAACGTGAGAGTAATTCAACGGTTCGTTCCTCGATTCCTGATTTGTCGCCCGGACGTCCTAGATTTAGGGGAAAAGCCCAAGCGGATCGTTTCCTATTCTGAGAGGCCGACCGGGATAAGTCCAACGGAGCTAACCGGACGGCGGGATTATACTAGATTGGAGCGCCGGGACCTGCTCGGTCGAGACCGGTCCACCGGAACACCCACTAGCGAAACTAACCAGTTGGCGAACGCCAGCACCGTAGCTCCATATTAATTTATACCAGAGAGCCTCCCCACGGCCAGGCACGGTCTTGCCGTAGGGAGGCTCTCTGGTTATGATGCGCCCAGACCATGCAGGGACGGGATCCAGCCGTCCCCACACTAAGATTCTTCAGTCAACAGGGAGGACCAGATGGCCCGAACACCCACCGTAACCCGAGACCAAGTGCCCGAGAAATACCGCGAGGCCTTTGACCATGAGGTGGCGATCAGCCGGAACGCCATGGAGAACGGGCCAGGCTCGGTGATGATCAATAGCCCGGAGATGCGCAAGCGCGCCAACCACCTGGTCTTCTACTTCCGGGAGGAGTCGGAGCTGCCTCAGAACATTCAGGAACTGCTCATGATCATGACGGCGCGGGCCAAGGACTGCCAGTACATCTGGTACGCCCACGCCGCCCGGGCCCGAAAAGAAGGAATCAGCGACCAGTTCGTGGACGCCCTTCGCGACAGGAAGCCCCTGCCCAAGCTGGCCGGGGCAGAGCAGATCGTCGTGGACTACGCCACCGAGCTGTTCGCCACCAACCGGGTCAGCCCGGCCACCTTCCAGGCCGCTCTGGACCATTTCGGCGCCCTGCTCCTGACCGAATTGACCACGATGATGGGGTACTATTCCATGTTGGCCTTGAATGTGAACGCCTTTGAGGTCGACCGGCCCGAAGGCGGCGAGGCGCCCCTGCTGGTATAGGCGAAAAGGTCCGGCATCTCTAAAGCCGGTAAACGCGGGCGGCGGTGTCGTGGAACAGCGACGCCTTCTCACTGTCAGTGAAATCGTGGGCCAGGCGTTTGAATGCGTTCCACAGTACGGTGTACGAGCAGGCCAGCTTGTCCACCGGAAAGTTGCTTTCAAACATGCAGCGGTCCGCGCCGAACTGCTCGATGCAGTGGAGGTAGTAGGGCGCGGTGCCCTGGGCCAGTTCCCGGGAGGCCGTCGGCATGGGGCGTTCGTGCCAGTCGAAACCGCAGACCGGCATGACCAGCCCGCCGACCTTGACCACCACGTTGGGGCAGGCCGCCAACGCCGACATGCTCTGCTTCCAATCTTCGAGTACCTGGCCGCGCTTGCCGGCGTAGGGCCCCACCCCCAACGGACCTCCGACGTGGTTCAAGATGATGGTCACGCCGGGAAAGGCGTTGGCCAGGTCGGCCAGTCCCGCCAGTTGGGTGTGATACAGATAGGCATCGAAGCTCAAGCCCATCCGGCCCAGCACGGCGAACCCCTCCCGGAACTTGGTGTCGGCCAGCAGGTTTTCGAGGAATGGGCGGGGGCGGGGTACATCGGGACTGGGGTCGGAAGCCGAGATGTGACGGACGCCACGGAACCGGCCGCTGGCCGCCTGATGCGCCTCCAACACGGGTGTCACGGCATCACCCAGGGTCAGGTCGGCGAACCCCACGATCCCCGCCGCCACCTTGGTGTCCCCATACTGGCCGCTGTTGCTCTGGGCCACGATGCCCTGGACGAATTCGGTCTCGCCCAGGGACTTCATCTCCTCCGGACCGTCTTTCCGGTACATCGACTGGCATTCAATGAATACGGTCTGCACCACGTTGTGGCCGCCGCTCAGGTCCAGCAGCAGGTCGTCCAGGAAATAGCGGTTTCCGGGCCGGTCCCAGAAATGATGATGGGGGTCGCAGATCGGAATCTCCGGCTCAAGGGCATCTTCTATCGTCAGGTCCAGCCATCTTCTGTGTTCAGCGGTCATGGTTGCTCCTAAACAGCCTCCGGCGAGTGGGGCCAGGCTTAAATTAGCACTTTCCGCCGGCAACCGCCACGTGGCCCTCGGTTGAAGACCCAAAGATGGCCCGATGGACCGGCCGCAGGCGTGGGCACAGTGCTTGAATATGCTCTGATTCCTGGCGGCCCGGCAGCCTCGATAATTCGACCCGCAACAGTTACAATATTGCACGTTACCGCACCATTAATCAGAGCCGATCTCTTCCCCAGCCAGGGAGGTTAATATGACCACCACCAAGCGCGACAAGAGTCTGATCGTAATTCAACTCACCGGCGGCAATGACTACCTGAACACCGTCGTTCCCTACGGCGAGGGACGGTATTACGACTCCCGTTCCACGGTCAACATCCCACAAGACCGGGTCATACCCCTCGACGGCAAAGTCGGGTTCAATCCCAGCATGGGGGCCATGAAGTCGTTGTGGGATGAGGGCAAGGTTGCCGTGATCAACGGCATCGGCTACCAGACGCCCAACCGCTCCCATTTCCGGTCCATGGACATCTGGCACACCGCCGAGCCCGACGCCATCGGGAAGGAAGGCTGGCTGGGCCGGGCCATCAGAGACTTCGACCCGGGGGGCGAGAACGTGCTCACCGGCATCAACTTTGGCCGCGGCCTGCCCCGGTCGCTGGCCTGCCAGGGCGTGTCGGTTGCGTCGGTGGGCGATCTGGCGACCTACGGCCTGTTCCCAGACGTAGAGGACGAAGAATTGCGAATGTTCACCCTGGAGGCTTTCGCCCGGATGTACGGCAACACCGCCGGACGGGACCCGGTGCTTAACTTCCTGGGGCAGACCGGTCAGGACGCGCTCCACGGGGCCGACATCCTCCGCACCGCTCCCGCCATGTACTCGTCATCGGTGGAATACGCGCCAAACTCTCTGGCCCAGAACGTGAAGAGCATCTCCCAGGTATTCCATGCCGGCCTGGGCGCCAGGGTCCTGTACACCACCCACGCCAGCTTCGACACCCATTCGGGCGAGCTGCCCACCCACGCCAAGCTGTGGGACGAGGTGTCGGGGGCTGTCGGCTGCCTGATGGACGACCTGAAGGAGCACGGCCGCGAAGATGACGCCGCCATCCTGATCTTCTCCGAGTTCGGCCGGCGCATCAAGGACAACGGCTCGGGCAGCGACCACGGCTCGGGCGGCGTTGCGTTCCTCATCGGCGGCGCGGTCGAAGGCGGCATGTACGGCGAATACCCTTCGCTGGCCGAAGCCGAACAACTGGAAGGCGACCTGCGGTCGAACAACGACTTCCGCTCGGTGTACACCGACATCCTTGAGGACTGGTGGGGCTTGGACGCCGCGCCCATCGTTAATGGACAGTTCGAGAAACTAAACGTCTTCCGTTCTTAACCCGTTCCAATCTCAGCCAGCAAGCCAACCCGATTCATGACGAGGTCAGTGATGATAAGCAACGACACCGCATTGATGGCCCACCTGCTGCGGCGAGCCGGATTTGGCGCCAGCCGTGACGAATTGGAAAAGTACCTGGCAATGGGCTACGACGGCGCCGTGGAGACGCTGCTCAACCCGTCCGACCCTGGCAACATGCCCGACGACCTGATCCGCCGTTACCATGTGGAGCAGTCGGAACTGCGCGACCTCGCCGGTTCCGCCGCCTACTGGATGTACCGCATGATCAGCACCACCTCTCCCATGGAGGAGAAGATCGCCCTCTTCTGGCACAGCCTGTTCGCCACCGGATACGCCAAGCTCAACCAGGCGCGCTCCCTGCTCAACCAGGTGGACATGTTCCGACGGTCCGGTCTCGAAAACTTCCAGGACCTTCTGCTGGAGCTCTCTAGAGACCCAGCGATGATCCTTTGGCTGGACAACAACGAGAACCACGGCACGGCGGTCAACGAGAACTATGGCCGGGAGCTTCTAGAGCTGTTCTCCATGGGCATCGGCAACTACAGCGAGGACGACGTCAAGGAGTGCGCCCGGGCCTTCACCGGCTGGACGCTGGGCAACGCCGAATACATGGCCATCCGGGCCGCCAAGGACTCCATCTGGCCCTATGGCCGGATCGCTTGGCACTTCGAGTACCGGGACGAGGACCACGACGGCGGCGAAAAGACGTTCTTGGGAGAGACCGGCCGGTTCAACGGCGAAGATATCATCGCAATCATCGTCAAGCAGGAGTCCACGGCCCGGTTCCTGGCCACCCGGCTCTTCGAGTTCTTCGCCGCCGATAAGGTGACCGAAGCGGGTGAGAAGGTTATCGGCGAGATGATGGCAACCTATTTCTCGTCGGGATACCAGGTACGGGACATGCTGCGCACACTGTTCCACTCCGATTATTTCAGGTCGGAGGAAGCCCGGTTCGCCCGGGTGAAGGGGCCCGCCGAGATGGTGGTCGGCGCCATCCGCATGGCTGGCAACTACCAGAACCCGGCCTTGGGCATCGAGAAAGTCTCCAACGCCATGCTCTACATGGGCCAGGGCCTGCTGCAGCCGCCTTCAGTGGAAGGCTGGCACGAGGGTCTGGAATGGATCAACAGCGGCGCGTTGGTCGAGCGGGTCAACTTCGCCGCCAAGGAACTGTCCAACGTCAAAAGCCCCGGCGTCAGGTCCATCATCGACCGGCTGGAGGCTGGTTCTAAAAACGGCGTCATCGAGCCAACGGACCTGGCCGACCGCTGCCTGGACCTGCTCGGCCCCATCCAGGTATCCGAAGACACACGGTCGGTGCTGGTGGACTACGCCACACGCCAGGGCGACCTGCACCTGGCCGGGCATCAACCTGGCGACGAGGCCGAGCAACGTGTCGGTAACATGCTCCGGTTGGTCGCGGCGACCAAAGAGTACCAACTCGCCTAGACCCGCCATATCGATTCCAGCAAAGGGGGCGGCTTGAGCACCCAGACACAGTCACCCAGTATCGCCCTGGACTACGTTAAGACCATTGGCATCGTGAACAACGGCCTGAATGGCCGCGGGTTCGCCAACCCCTACGACACGGCGGTGGACAGCGACGGCAATATCTATGTGCTGAACCGCTGCGACCCGGCCCGGGCCTCGGCCATCCGGGTGGGAGTCTGCAATCTGGACGAGGAATACCTGCGCGAGTTCGGCCGGGGCAACGGCTCGGGCGACGGGCAATTCATCTGGGTGGTGGCCATGGCTTTGGGGAGCGGCAATCGCCTGTTCATCACCGACGAATACAACCACCGGGTAACCGTCTACGACACCGGTGGGAATTACCTGTCCCATTGGGGCGTCGCCGGGTCGGGAGACGGCGAACTGAATGGCCCCGCGGGCATCGCCATCGACTCCACGGGCAGCGTTATCGTGGTTGACCAGCACAACTCCAGGGTCCAGAAGTTCACCGACGACGGCAAGTTCATCGCCGCTTGGGGCTCTTTCGGCAGCGGCGAGGGCCAATTCAACTTGCCCTGGGGCGTCGCCGTCGACGGCCAAGACAACGTCTACGTCTGCGATTGGCGGAACGACCGCATCCAGAAATTCAGCAACGACGGCGAGTTTCTGGCCGCTTACGGGGAGCCGGGTTACGGCGAAGGACAGTTCCAACGGCCAACCGGAGTTGCCGTCGACCCTGAGGGCTTCATCTACGTGGCCGATTGGGGCAACGAAAGGGTGCAGGTGCTGGGTCCCGACGGCGGCTTCCAGTTGCTGCTGCATGGCGAGGCCACGGTTTCCAAATGGGCCGAGGACTATTTCGCCTCCAACCCGGAGGAGAAGGCCGAGCGGGATAGCGCCAACCTCAAACCCGACCTGCCTTCTCACCTGAACACGCCCTATCACGTCTCCTCCCAGACCGAACCGTATTTCTGGGGGCCTGTGTCGGTCACCCTGGACAGCCAGGGCCGACTGTACGTGGCCGAGACCAACCGCCACCGATTGCAGGTCTACCGGAAACGCTAGCCATGCCCTAACGGGCATTCCCCTTAGGATCCGAACTTTGGTCAGCCTGATAGGAGCCTGAGCCATGAGAGCCGTTGTCTACAAGGGACCCTTCGAAGTCGCGGTGGAGACCGTCCCCGACCCGAAGATCCTCCACCCCAACGACGTGATCGTGAAGATCACCTCAAGCTGCATCTGCGGGTCCGACCTGCACATGTACGAGGGCCGCACCGCCGCCCAGCCGGGAATCGTCTTCGGCCACGAGAACATGGGCGTGATCGAGGAAGCCGGCCCGGCGGTAAAAACGCTCAAGAAAGGAGACCGTGTGGTCATGCCATTCAACGTGGCCTGCGGTTTCTGCAAGAACTGCCAGCGGGGATTCACCGGGTTCTGCACCACCGTAAACCCCGGATTCGCCGGCGGCGCCTACGGCTACGTGGCCATGGGCCCGTGGGTCGGCGGCCAGGCCGAATACCTCCAGGTGCCCTTCGCCGACTTCAACTGCCTGCCGCTGCCCCAGGGCGCTCAGTGGGAGTCGGACTTCTCCCTGCTGGCCGACATCTTCCCCACCGGCTACCACGGCGCGGAGCTGGCCGACGTCCGCCCCGGCGAGAGCGTGGCAGTGTTCGGGGCCGGGCCGGTGGGCATCATGGCCGCCTATAGCTGCATGATCCGGGGCGCGGCGGAGGTCTATGTCATCGACCACGTGCAGGAACGCCTGGACAAGGCGGCCGAGATCGGTTGCATCCCCATCAACTTCGACTCCGGCGACCCGGTGCAACAGATCAAGGACCGCCGCAGCGGCGAGGGCGTGGACAAAGGCATCGACGCCGTGGGCTACCAGGCCGCCACCGCCGGCTCCTCGGCCGCCGGCGGCGAACAGAACGAGTCGCCCAACATTGTCCTTAATCAGATCATCGACGTGGTCAACCCCACGGGCGCACTGGGCATTCCGGGCCTGTATGTGCCCACCGATCCGGGCGGTGTGGATGAGGGCGCCAAGCGGGGCGCCCTTTCAATCAACTTTGGCCGCCTGTTCGAGAAGGGGCTGCGGTTGGGCACCGGCCAGTGCAACGTGAAGAAGTACAACGCCTACCTCCGGGATATGATCATCGCGGGACGGGCCGCGCCCAGCTTCGTAGTGTCCCACGCGGTGCCGCTGGAGGACGCGCCCGACGCCTATAAAAAGTTCGACCAGCGCATCGACGGTTACACCAAGGTGATACTACAGCCATAGGCCAGCGATATAGGGAGGCGGCAGATGCAGATCGGAAGCGGCGCGAACACCTACGAATGGCAGGACTCCTGGGCCGCGATACCGGACTCAGCGACCAAGCGGGAGGGTTGGGCGCACCACGGGGTTGCGGTGACCGGGTCTGGCCAGATCATCACCTACCACCCGGGAGACCAGACGATGCTGGTCCTGGACCAGGACGGTAGTTTCGTCCGGTCATGGCAGGTGGACCTGGCCGACGCCCACGGCATTACCCTGGTCAACGAGGGCGGACAGGAAATGCTCTGGATCGCCGACAACGGCCGCAAACGCCAACCCGGCATCGGCTACGACTACCCCGCCGGCGGCGCGCGCGGTCAGGTGCTGAAGATGGACCTGGAAGGCAACGTGCTGGCCAGCCTGACGCGCCCCGATCTGGATGTGTACCGCGAGGGCATGTACTCGCCTACCTGGGTCGCGGTCAACGAGGAACGTCACGGCGGGAACGGCGACGTTTGGGTGGCCGACGGCTACGGCCAGAGCTACGTACACCGCTATGACAAGGCCGGCAACCACATCGCCAGTATCACCGGTGAAGAGGGCGAGGCCGGCCGGTTCAACTGCCCCCACGCCATCTTTATCGACCGCCGCGGCCCGGGCCCCGAACTCTACGTGGCCGACCGGGCCAATGGCCGAGTGCAGGTCTACGACCTGGAGGGCAGATACCTAAGGACGTTCGGCGGCGATTTCCTGACCACTCCCAGCGGGTTCGCCGTGCACCGCGGCACGTTGGTCATCGCCGAACTTCGCGCCCGGTTGACCCTGTGTGACGAGGAAGACGAGTTCCTCTGCTACCTGGGCGCCAACGAGCAAGTGTGCGAAGTGGAAGGCTGGCCCAACAACAAGGACGTTTCGGGGAAAGTCATCGCCACCAGTCTGCTGGAAACCGGCAAGTTCAACAGCCCCCACGGGCTGGCGGCCGACCCCCAGGGAAACCTGTACGTCGCCGAATGGCTCATCGGTGGCCGGTTCGTTCGCCTGGGCAAGGCCTAGTCCGCAACCGGAAACCGTCTCAGCTGGCCTCTCAAATCAACGTAGAATCAACGTAGAAGGTGGTAACCATGTCCGTCGCCCGCGAAAAGTTCCGGCAGGTCATCGCCAGAGACACCTGCACCCTGGCCGCCAACATCTTCGACCCGCTGTCGGCCCGCATCGCCCACATGCTGGAATACGAGGTCTGCGTGCTGTCCGGCTCGGTGGGCAAGGTGGCCAACCTGGGCGTGCCCGACATCGTGCTGTCCAACATGTCGGACGTGGTGGACCACTGCCGGCGCATCACCCGTATCGCCGATGTCAGCCTGATGGTGGACGGCGAAGACGGCTTTGGCAACGCCGTGAACGTGGTGCGCACGGTGCGGGAGATGGAAGCTGCCGGCGTGGCTGCCATCGAGATCGAGGACAACTTCGTGCCCAAGCGGTTCAACGTCCAAGACCCTGGGCTGGTATCGAAGGAGGAGCAGGTTGGCAAGCTGAGGGCCGCGGTCGCCGCCCGCACCGACCCCACCACGGTCATAGTCGCCCGCTCCGCCGCCTTTGGGTTGTGTCCGCTGGACGAAGCGGTGGACCGCCTCGCCGCCTATTCGGAGACCGGGGCCGAAGGGGTTATGCTAACCGGCATCAAGAGCCGAGAGCAGATCGCAGCCGCCCACGCCGCCACGCCGCTGCCCTTGTTCGTGTTGAGTCCGCCGGCCGACGCCCGGAACGACGCCAAATTCCTGGCGGCCAACGGCGTGCGCATCCTCATGCTGGGCAATCCCGTATTCGCTGTGGCCGAGAAAGCCATCTACGACAGCTTGAAACATCTCAGGGAAGGCGGGGCGCTGGAAGACCTGGCCGAACGCCAAGCGCCCCCTGAGCTTCTGCGGGCGGTCAACCGGACCGATGAATTCATCAAGCTCCAAGAGGAATACCTACGGGACTGATCACTGATACCGGATTTAGAAACCGCGACTTGCCGAGGTGTTATGTCAGCTAACCACACAACCGTGTCAGCCCTGGAACGCAACTGGGAGATGGTGACCTCGGCCGTGTCCGAAGTGGACGATGCGACCATGGCCATCCGCCCCAACGACGACTCCAATTCCATGAGTTGGCTGGTCTGGCACATGGCCCGCGTGGCCGACAGGTTCATCCACTTCCGGCTGATGGAGAAGCCCCAGATCTGGACCGCGGACGCGTGGCACTCGAAGTTCAAGATGGACGCCGACCCTCAGGACTTCGGCATGGGCTGGACCAACGAGCAGGCCGCCGCCTGGCAGGCGCCGCCGAAAGGCATCCTCATGGGTTATTTCGACAGGGTGAACACCGCCGTGGCCGACTATCTGCGAAACATGCCCGAGGCCGAGTTGGAGCGGGAGATCCAATGGACCCTGCCCACCGGGGTCATGCCGGTCAAAGAGGCCCTGAGCATCCTGGTGTGGGACAACATCGTCCACGGCGGGCAGGTGGCCTACCTGCGGGGCTACTTCCGGGGCGGCGGCTGGCACCGGTAGGCTTCCGGGTCCCAACGACTATGAAGTTTAATAGTCGGCGGCTCCGAAACTCTCCTACAACGCGATCTTGAGCAGCTCTTCGGGGAAGACGATCTGAATCGTTGACGTATGGGGGGATTGTGATGATCGAACTGATTGGGTCAAGCCCGGAGCTTATCCTGGGCCCAAAACCCTGTGGCATAATACCGCCCTAGCCCAGTTTGAGTTCCCAGGAGATGACGAAGATGGCCGTGACTCCTTTCAAGATTGAGATACCCGACGCCGTATTGGACGACCTGACAGAGCGGTTGGGCCGCACCCGCTGGCCCGATGAGATTCCCGGCTCGGACTGGGACTACGGGACCAACCTGGACTACATCAAGGGGCTGGTGGAGTACTGGCGAACCGGGTTCGACTGGCGGAAGCAGGAGCGATTGATCAACTCCTTCTCCCATTTCAAGGCCGACGTCGACGGTCTGGAGGTCCACTTCATCCACGAGAAGGGCAAGGGTCCCAACCCCATGCCGCTGGTCATCACCCACGGGTGGCCAGGGACCTTCTTCGAGATGCACAAGGTCATCCCCATGCTCAGCGACCCGGCCAGCCACGGCGGAGACCCGGCCGACGCTTTCGACGTGGTCGCGCCGTCCATGCCCGGATACGGATTCTCCGAAGCATCCCAGAAACGTGGCCTGGACATATTCGCCATCTCCGATATGTGGGCCAAGCTCATGTCGGACAACCTGGGCTACCCCCGGTTCGCCGTTCAGGGGGGCGACTGGGGCGCCAGGGTGACCGCCAAGCTGGGGCTGTCCCACGGCGACAAGGTGGTGGGCATCCACACGACCTCTGTAACCAGTCTGACGCCATTCCAGGGGCCGGGGACCAGGCCATTGTCCGACGCTGAAAAAGCCATGCTGAAACAGCGGGAGCAGTGGCTGGCCGACGAAGGCGGCTACTCGCATATCCAAAGCACCAAGCCCCAGACACTGTCCTACGGACTCAACGACTCCCCTGCCGGGCTGGCCGCATGGATCGTGGAGAAGTACCGCCGGTGGAGCGACTGCGGCGGCGACGTGGAAACCAGGTTCACCAAGGACGAACTACTCACAACCGTAACCATCTACTGGGCCACCCAGTCAATCAACTCTTCCACCCGCCTCTACTACGAGGCGTTCAGAAAGGCCTGGAATTTGGCGGAAGGCGAGAGGATCGAGGTGCCGGTGGCCATCGCGTCGTTCCCCAAGGAGAATTCGGTGCCGCTTCGGGAGTGGGCGGAGCGTTCATTCAACGTCCAGCAGTGGACGGACATGCCCAGCGGCGGCCATTTCGCGGCGCTGGAAGAGCCGGTCAGGCTGGTCGAGGACATCCGCAAGTTCTTCCGGGGCTTGCGCTAGCTAGCAGGCGGCCGCCAGCCACTCCAGCATGGCCGCGATGGCCTCGTCCCACACGTCCTCGCGGATCCTCCCGCTGGACTTGAGGACGGCGAACCCGTGGTCCGCGCCCTCCAAGATGTGGACCGTGGAATTCGGCACTTTCCCGGCGGCTTCCCGCAGCTCCTCCGGCGTGGCGAAGGTGTCTCTGGTGCCCGATGCGAAGAAGGTGGGGGCGGCAATCTTCGGCAGGTGCCCGTCCCGCCAGGCCGATCGCGCCAGGGATGACTTGGACGGGGCATGCAGGGGATAGGCGAACAGGGCGAGGGCGTCGACCGGCGTTCCCTGGGCGGCCACGTTGGAGCCGATGCGGCCTCCCATCGACCTGCCCCCGATGGCCAGCTTGCCGGTGTCGGGCCGAACGGCGTCTATCACCCGCCGCCAGGTTTCTTCCAACGTGGCAGGCCGGTCCGGCCCCTTGCGCCCGGCCTCCATGTAGGGAAATTGGAAACGCACAGTGGCGATGCCGGCGGCGGCCAGGCGGGGAGTCAGGTAACGTCCGAACGGATCGTCGATATTGGACCCAGCGCCTGGCGCGTAGACGAAGGTAAGCCGGGCCGCGCCGTCCGGCACCGTTTTAACCGCAGACACAGCGCCGCCATTCACCGCTATCGCCGATCGCTGTTCTGACATCGGGCTGATCAGTTGCCGCCGGCTAACGAGTGAAGTGATCGAAATGCTCGGCAGCTTGGCCGGCGATCACTTCCGAGTCTTCTGCGAGGACGTATCTCTGATTGACCAGCTTCTTGGTGGCCTGGTTCACCTGGTCCAGAAACTCGGCTTTGGACGAGTACCGTTCCTCGATGGAAAGCCTCGAGTCTCCCGACGCTGCCCGTTCTTCCTTGGTTGCCGCGAAGGGAATCACCGACCCGCGCAGTGTGCCGCCCGACGCCCCGCCGGTGGACAGAATCTGTCCGCCGCCGCCGATATCGTCATGCCGCAGGTTCCAGCCCATGTGGGTCGCCAAGGGCACGGAGACAAAGGGCAGGATTATGCCGGAGAGTTCGTTGGCGTCCTGGTTTACCACCGACACCAGATTGGGATACACCTTGCCAATCTTGGCCGGAATCTTGGTCGGCACCATGGGGTCGGGGCCGAAGTCCAAGCGGGTGAACCGGCGCATGGGCTTGGGCAGTTTCAGGCCGGGGATGCCGCGGAACGCTTCGGCAACGACCTGAGGAGCAACTGCAGTGCCGTCATCGATGCGGGGGTGGCGGCTGGGCGGCGCGGCTTCACCGGAGGTTACCCAGCGGTCCAGGTTGGTCAGCGCGGCCCGCAAGAGACACCGGTAGTCCACGATGTTGAAGTGGTGTTGTCCGTGGTGTCCATCCACGTCGTTGTCCACCGGAGGGAACGAGGCCAGGGCGTGCTGCGTCCCGGCAAACACGTAGATGCGCACCTCTTCCGGCCCCGCCACGTCTTTGCTGGCCGTCATATCGCTGTGCATCAGTGACCCGTGTCCGGCCCAATACTCGGACGGGGTGTGAGTGTACATGATCTTGGGCAGCCGGCCGAGTTTCGACATCCGCGAAAGCAGGCCGTCGGTCAGCCCGGTCTCGGGGTCGGTCTGGGCGACGTCGCTGAAGGGGAACAGGCTGTTGCCGCTCCGGGTGGCCTGGCTGGAAGGCTGGGCGAACCGGTGGTTGAACTCGCCCATCTTGCCGCCGGCCACATGGGGCATGAAGCCGTCAAATACTTCACGGCCTTCCTCGTCCCAGTTCAACCCCAGGTAGAGGAACAACCGCAGGAACCGCCCGCTCTGGGATACGCCGAAGCTGTAGGCGTGCTCGATGGCGCTGGTCAGGGGGTTGCCTTCTGAGGGGGAACTGTACCGAAGGAACGCGGCCAGGTCTCTGGTGGCCAGGTTACCCAGGCCCACCACCGGCGCGCCCGTGGTCCTGTAGATGACCTGGTAGACCTTGCCCGGCTGGAAACCCGCCTCAAGATAGACATGGCTGGCATCCGGCACGGGCTGGCCGTTGTCCAGTCGGGCGAACGACCATTGGTCTCTTGGAATCACGTGTTCCTGCGCGTCCTCGTCGTCTTGGACCGTCAGCACCGCATCCGGGTCTGCCACGTCGGCCGCCGCATAAGGCCGGTGATTGCGGCTGGAGAGGAACTCGGACTTGGACGGCGCGTTCAGTTGGAAGGTAACGACGATCTTACCCGAGATCGGGCCATCCGGAGTGACGGCGTTGGGAATATCCACCCGCAGCATGCCGGGAACATCCGGAACGTCGTGCTGCCAGGCGCACCAGACCACTGTATAGCCCATGCGCATCAGGAACCCGTTGCCTGGGTCCATGGGCGCGTCAGGGGTCACTTCGGGAGCGCTGTTGATGTTCCGGAGGGCCAGCGGCTTACCCCGGTTGGGTATGTCCATCAAGATGCGCCGGTTGGCCTTCTCCGGGTCCACGGGCTGCAGTATCCGAAAGTCCGACGAGAACGTAACCAGGCCGTCGGCGTTCCGGGGCGCTAAGTTCAGATCGGCGATGGTTTCGTTGGCGGCGTTGTTTGGGTCGACGGCGAACCGGGCTACGCCGTCCAATTGCTCATAAGCGCCCACGTCTCCGAAGGACTTGCCTCCGGCGAAGGGCTGCCGGGTCTTGATCTCGATGTTTGTAACTGGCAAAGGTGAAACCTCTTGTAAGTGATTGGTAGTTAGCGGGCGAATTCGGACGCTATAGAACTGATATCGACGTTCTCCACGCTGGGCCGGGAAGCCCTGATCTCTTGCATGACGCCAGGGTCGTAGCTGGCGGTAAGCTCTTTCAGGCGCGGGTAGACCTCTTGGCTGAATAGCTTCATGGAGGACAGGGTCTCATCGAATGTCATGAAGCCGGCCTGGCTCATCATCATCAGATTGCCAAACCCGCCGCAGTACTCGTAGAAGCTCTTAATCTGCTCGAATACCTGGTCCGGGGTCCCGGCGAACAGGTTGCCGCGGGCCATCTGCTCGGCCACGGTGGTTGCCGTTGGCAGGCCGGCGCCCGACTGGTTGCCGCGCATCATGGTGGCCGCCATGGCTGGAGCATGGTAGCCGGGCGGATTGGCGAATTGGGGCGCGACCTTGTTGGAGGTCATGTACCAGAGCAGCTTCTCCGCTCCGTCCAGGCCCTCCTTCTCCGTATCTCCAACCGAGACCAGAGCGCAGTAGGCCAGCCGGTCGACGGGCGTCTCCTGGTGGTGGGCCTCCTGGTACGCCTGACGGTAGCCGTCGAAGATGTCGCGAATGCGGGGGTAGCCGGCCAGGAAGACCGCCCCGATATGTCCTCGCTGCGCCACCTGGGCCGCCGAGCCGCCGCTGCCCATCGTCACCCACACCGGAGGGTGCGGCTGCTGGTAGGGCCTGGGCCAGATATTGACCTGCCGGGCGTGGAACCAGCGGCCCTCAAAATTGAACGGCCCCTCGTGGTGGGTCCAGGCCTTGGTGATCAGGTCGTGGGCCTCCCATAGCTTTTCCGTGCCCCGGTAGGGGTATACGTTGGCGGGTGCAATCTCGTAGGGCACGCCCCGCACGAAGCCGCATTCCAGCCGTCCCCGGGAGAGCACGTCGACCAGAGCCATCTCCTCGGCCACGCGCACTGGTTGGCTGCGGTTGGAAACCGGGTTGCCCAGGATCAGCAGGCGGGCATTCTTGGTCTCGCGGGCCAGGATGCCCAGCATGATGGGCGCCGCCGGGACCATGCAGGTGGGCGTCTGGTGGTGTTCGTTGTTCATGATGTTCAGGCCCATCTCATCGGCGGCGCACCACATGTCCAGGTACATGTTATAGAGATCGGCCCCAACTTCCGGGTCGAAATGCTTGTTGGGCAGACTGACCCGGACCGACTCGTAGGAGTCAGCATCGGGCAGGTAGGGGTAGGCGTCCTCGGTGAAGAACCAAGCTCTCATTACAGGCACCTAGCTATGGGATGATTTCAGGATGCAGGAGCATGGGTGGCCGCCTAACCGGCCGCGAAATGGCCGAAGATGCGAGCGAACTCGCCGGGCTGTTCAACGTGGGGGTTGTGGCCAGCGTCGGATATCACAGACATGCTAGCGCCGGGGATCAGGTCCCGGAGCGCCTCGCCGTACTGCGGCGTTACTATCCCGTCGTTCTCGCCCCAGATCAGGAGCGTGGGTATATCGATGCGGTGCAGGCGATGGCGGAGCTTGGGGTTGTGCATGTAGGGTTCCCAGGTATAGAGACCATGCGCCACCTTGTCGGCGGCCAACAACTGGAGTTGTTCATCGGTCATCACCGTCAGGTCTGGCCCGTAGGACTGGTCGTGCCAGGTGGCCTTCAGGAGTTCTTTTTCGGACATGGCGAACACGTCGGCAATGTCCCGGTCCATGGGCCCGCCCGGCTTGATGCCCACCGAATCCACCAAGACCAGCTTGGAGAAGAGGGCCGTTCTGCCGGTCATGATTGACGCGATCTCAGCGGCCAGCCAGCCGCCCATGGCGAATCCCATCAGGACGGCGTCTCTAAGGTCCAGTGAGTCGATCAGGTCCAGATAAAGAAAGACCAGGTCTTGCAGGCCGTCGAAATGCTCGGGGATCGGCGAGCCGTCAAAGCCGGGGTGCGTCGGGTGCAGCAACTCGAAATCGCCGGAGAGCGCGGTTGCGAAGGGCAGATGGGACACCGGGCCGTCGCCGCCGTGAAGCACCAGGACCTGGCGTCCGGACCCGCTGCGGACCAGCGGAATGTCCGCTCCGCGCAGTGAGACAACCGGCTTTTCTACGCTGGTCATGCCCTGGCTCTCAATCTTCTGACCTTCATGGTAACGATGGCTTCTCACATCGGGACTTGAATTCTTCCAGCGCCGCGATTTCGGGGAATTGTACTTCCAGAACTTGGGCTAGGCAAACGCTTTGCCTGCCTGGTGGACGGCCCGGCCACCGCGCCTCGGGTGGGAACCTCAGGCGCGGCTGTTGGGGTTAGCCCTGTTGGAAATGGGTGAGAACATGGTGGTGACCTTGTAGTTAACCGAGGGAAGATGAACAATAGATATACATCGTGGAAAAGAGGAATATCCAATGAATTGTCCGGAGTGCGGGAATGTAACGCCAAGCACCAAGACGGGGGTCGTGGGGAATACCAAGATCATGTATTTCACCTGCCCCCATTGTCAGGGTTCGCTGGGCGCTGTCGACCTCGGCAGAGCGAATAGGGCCGCTTCAAGCTTTCTGAAAGCCGCCTAACCCTGTCCACAGTGGGCCGCTGGGTGTGATTCCGGCGGTACTTTTTCCCGCGGCGGCTGCGAATCCGGCGATAGACCGGTCCGCCGCCTAAGGATCTCTTCGACCAACGGCCGTTCCCGTCAGCTCTTTTCCTGATTCCCCACCCGCGCATCTCCAGCTCGAACCGCCAAGCTCGGCGGCAGGCTGTCTCCACGCCGGAGCGCCCGCCGTGGTCCGCGTCCGGCAGGGACGAGTCGTGTACCGGC
>MUCI01000029.1 GCA_002816575.1 SAR202 cluster bacterium Casp-Chloro-G2
CGGGCATAAAAAAGAGGCCGGCGAATACTCGCCGGCCTCTTTTTGTTACCTACGTTTAGGTGGGTCAGGTTGGCTACTCTAGATGTAGTCTTCCATCTCCATCATGGCGAGGTTGTCACGGCTCTGGCCGAGACCGACCTGCAGGGTCTGCCGGAACTCTTCCAGCATCGCGTCGCTGACTTCGCCGCCAGCTTCCACGGCCTGCTTCTTGAGGTTCTCGAATGCCCAGTTCTCGGTGTCTCCGTTGGGCATGGAGTTGAAGAACTCGCGCTCGAACACCGGCAGTTCGCCAGGTCCGAAGTAGCCCTTGCCCTCAATCTCGTAGCCTTCCAGGTCGTGCGTACCCTTACCGAGCACCTGACCGGTGGCTGCGTAGTGCTCCATCACTGTGCCCATTCCATACTTCTGGATGGGGCATACCTTCATGCAGATACCACAGCCGAGATAGCGGGCCATCACGGGGCGGCAGCGCTTGAAGTAGAGCTTGTTCTTCTCGATGCCTCTCCACCACACCTTGTCGCGCATCAGGGCGCGGCCGGGGCAGCGGTTCACGCAAACCTGACAGACCTGGCAGAAGGCGTGGATGCCATAGTCTACCGGCTCGTCATGGGTTACGTTGGCGTCGGTGGTGATGATCATGATGCGGCAGCGGGAGCCGACATGGGGTGTCAGCAGGTAGCCGCAAGCGCCCAAGGAACCAAGACCGGCTGCTACAAACATGGGGATGTAGGGGCCGGTGTTGTCATTCGGGCTGTGAACCTGGGCGCGGTAGCCCAAGCTCTGGATGAACTTGGCAACTTCCAG
This sequence comes from SAR202 cluster bacterium Casp-Chloro-G2, assembly GCA_002816575.1. Taxonomy (GTDB): domain Bacteria; phylum Chloroflexota; class Dehalococcoidia; order Lucifugimonadales; family UBA3495; genus UBA9611. The sequence continues at coordinate 805 of MUCI01000029.1, forward strand.
ACCGGCCGCGCCTTCGGTGCGGTAGGTGCTGGAGTGGACGATCTCGGCGTCAACGCTGGGAATCGTCTGGGTCGGTTCGAAGTCCTGCTCGTAGGCCAAGCAGAGGGCGTGGGGGAATTTCACCCAGTCCTTCTTCGACTGATAGGTATAGTGGTGGTCGTAGGCGGTGAAGCCCACTTCGATGTAACCCAGCTCGCGGCACTTGGCCTTGATGACTTCAGTTACGTCCTCACCAGTGGCTTCCGCTGTCGGCTCTTGGTCGCCGGTCATGCGGGCGGCCATGATCAATGGCCGGTTGAGGTTGTCGTGTTCTTTGCGGATCTCACGCATCTCTACGTGTGTGTCGCGTATTGTGTTGGCCCAGTCGCGAGAGGCCCTCTCGGTGATGTTCATGGTTTCCAGGGGATACTCCCTGGCGTACCAGTCAATCTCGCGGCGGTTCAGTGGGATGCCTGGCACCGTTTCCAGTTCCTCGGGAACCGGAATCGTGACGGGCTCGTCACCAACGTACATTCCAGGCCTAACGACCTTGTGGCCGATCTTTAACATGCCTGTCCCTCCCAAAATATATATAGCTGGGCTTGGGTTCTTAGCCTTGTCCCAAACAATAGCGGCGAGCTATTTATTTGTCAAGACTATTTCCTGGGTCTAAGTGTATTCGTCTACCAGATAAACTTCAATGCTTTAAGTGATATTTGTGGGTGTCGTAAATATTTCAGCGATTAAATGATGTCGATGCACTTAATTGCGACGGATTACGTAACCCAAGTACTATCCGCCGGTCCTCCGGGCGATCATCGCATCGGCCAGCGGACTTGCCCCAGATCTGATCGCAACGTCAACCAAGGCAGGACGGCCCGAATCGAGGGCTCTTCCCACCGCCGGGCCGACGTCCGCGGGTTTGTCCACGTGCTCGGTGTAGGCGCCGATGGCCTCCACCACCTTGTCGTAGCGTATGGGCCGCAGGTCGGTCCCCACCGCGCGGTTGTAGTAGGCCATCTGGAATGTCTTGTCGATGCCCCACGTGTGGTCGTTGCCCAGCACGGTGGTGATGTTGATGTTGTGCCGGATGCAGGTGTCGTATTCCATGGAATAAAACCCGAAGGCCCCGTCACCCGAGAAGGCCAGGACCTTGCTCTCCGGATACGCCAGCTTGGCCGCCATGGCGTAGGGAACCGCCGCCCCCAGGTGGCTGAGCGGGCCCAGCCTCTGGAACCGGCCGGGTTTGCGGGCCTTCAAGAACGACCGGCCCCACTGCACGTAGTCGCCGCCGTCCATCACCAGGACTGTGTCTTCGTCCAGATGCTGTTCCAGGTTGGTGTACACGTCCAGGGGGTGCATCGGCTCTTGGCCGTCGGCCTTGGCCCTGAGCTCCGCGTCCCATGCCGCGGCGTCGCTCGTCAGCGTCGCCACCCAAGGTGCGATGTTCTCCTTGGTGCTCACGGCTTTGCAGGCGGCGGTGATCTGCTCCACCACCGCGCCCAGGTCGCCCTCGATCCCCACGGCAACGCCCCGGTTGCGGCCGATCTCAGCGGCGGAGGGGTCGGCTTGGACCAGTTTGGCCGAGTCTGCGAACACGCCTCCGTAGCGGTACCGGTGGTCCAGCCGTTTGCCCAAGAGCAGCACAACGTCGGCCTCGCGGAAGCGTCTGGCGGTGGGGTTCAGTGCCCCGTCGGCGTACCCGAAGCACAGCGGGTGTTCGTCGTCCAGCAGACCCCGGGCCTGTTCCACGGTGAACACGGGTATGCCGGTGGACTCGGCCAATTCCTGCAGCTGGGCCGGGTCTACCGAGTAGCGCGCGGGGTTGCCGGCGATGATCACCGGTTTCTTGGCGCCCTTCAATAGAGTCGCGGCCTGTTCGATCAACGTGGGGTCACCCTGAGGCCGTCCCATTGGACGGTACTCTTGGGGCATGTACCGAGGCAGGTCGTCTTCCGAGATCTCAACCTCTTGCAGGTCGATGGGCAGGGTCAGGTGCACCGGGCCGGGCCGTCCGGTGGTGGCGGTGCGGAAGGCGGTGGCCACGAACTCGGGGATCCGGGTCTTGTCGTGAATCATCCACGAGCCCTTGGTCACCGGGGTGGTCATGCCGATCTGGTCGATCTCTTGGAAGGCCGTCATCCCCTTCTGCGGCAGTTCGGCGGCCCCGGCGATGAAGATGACCGGACTCTCGGACGTGTAGATGGCGGGGAGGGCCGATATGGCGTTGGAGAAACCGGGGCCGCCGGTGAACATGCCCACGGCCGGCCGGCCCGTGATTCGGGCGTAGCCGTCGGCCATGTGCAGGGCGGCGCCTTCGTGGCGGGCGTCGATGAACTGGATGCCCTCGTCTTCCGCCGCATCCACCAGCGGCAGGATCGTGTCGCCGACTATGGTGAACACCTTCTCGATGCCTTCCATCTTGAGGCAGCGGATGAAGAGATGGGCTCCAGTTAACTTGGCCATGGTTCCTCCGGTTGATCGGTGTTTGAGATCTGGCCGACCGTGTCGGCCAGCCTAAGAGAGCTTACTTGCGGACTTGCCATACGGCAAGGGCTATGGCCGCCCGCCCGGCAAGCAACGCAGCCAAATACATATAATAGGTAACGGCCTGTTTGCCTGCTGGTTCTGGACCAGTAAATCGCGGCCGGGATTTTAGATTGGGAACCTTATATATAGTAGGCACGCCCATCGGGAACCTGGGCGACCTCACCCCACGGGCGGCCCGGGTGCTGGGAGAAGTGTCATTGGTTGCGGCCGAAGACACCCGGGTGTCTCGCCGCCTTTTGAACCACCTTGGCATCCGGCCCCGGACCACCAGCTTCCACCAGCACAATTGGCGGGCCAAGCTGGATGGCGTGCTGGCCGAGCTGGCCCAAGGCGACGTGGCATTGGTCACCGACGCCGGGATGCCGGGAGTCAGCGACCCGGGCGCGGAACTGGTTGCCGCCGCGGCACAAGCGGGATTCAAGGTGGAGGTCGTTCCAGGTCCATCGGCGGTCACGGCGGCCCTGGCCCTGTCCGGATTCCCTGGTGACGGTTTCTTGTTTCTGGGGTTCCTGCCGAGGCGTAAGAAGGACCGGCAGGCGGCGCTGCGCCAAGCGGGTCTGTCGGCGGCGCCGTTGGTGCTGTTCGAGGCGCCCCACCGGCTCCGGGCCACACTGACCGACCTTGATGCCACGTTGGGCGGCCGGCCGATGGCCGTGTGCCGGGAATTGACCAAGCTGCATGAAGAAGTCTTCCGGGGGACCGCCGCCGAGGCGTTGGAATATTTCGGTTCGCCCCGGGGCGAGGTGGTGGTTGTGGTGCAGGGCCGGCCCGCCGAGGAGGCTCAAGTTGGAGCTGACCCAGACTCAGATGCCAATGACGAGGCCGAGGTCGACGCTGGCCTGCGGTTAAGCCTGGCTCAGCTTCGGCAGGACGGGGTGCGGGCCAAGGACGCGGTGGCGCGGGTGGCGAGTTCCTCGGGGTTGGCCAAGAACCGGGTCTACCGGGTCTGGGTGGAGATGGGCCGGGAGTAAGGTTAGGCTCGCCTCGCCGATGATGCCTCGTAGCAGATATTCGGCACTGTGATATCCTGTTTCGGCGAGGCCGGACCGGACCGTCTGGCCTGGGAGATTAGAGGCCATTTCTGCTTCACCGCCCCCTAGGACCCGCGGTCCCAACCGGTTCGGCAACGTGTTTTACGGCTGGTGGCTGGTTGGGATCAGCGGGTTTGTAATGGTTGTATCCACCGTTCCGCTTTTCCACGCCATGAGCGTTTGGGCCGTGGCATTGGAGCGCGAGTTCGGCTGGAACCGGACCCAACTTGGGTTTGCCCTCACCTTTACCAGGGTTGAGGGTGGCTTGATGGGACCCATCGAAGGTTATCTCACCGACAAGGTCGGCACCCGCCGGATGGTGTTCATCGGGCTCACCATCCTGGGCGGGGCTTTCGTCTTCCTGGGCCAGGTGCAGAACCTGTGGATGTTCTACCTAGCCTACGTCTTGATGGCCGTGGGCCAGGGTCTGGGCAGTTGGATACCCCTGATGACCATGATCAACCGGTGGTTCCACCGTCGCCGGTCCATGGCTCTGGGTTGGTCCAACATGGCCAGCCGGGCGGGCGCGCTGGTCCTGGTGCCGGTGATCGCCTGGTCCATCGACCCCGACCAAGACCGCCTGGGCTGGCGCATGACCGCCACCGTCTTGGGCATATTCATGATTCTGGTCGCCGGGCCAATCTCCAGACTCATCCGCAACCGGCCGGAGGATATGGGGCTGCTGCCCGATGGTGACAAACCGGTCTCCTCCAATGAGGCTGAGAACGTGGCGGCCGGCAGGTCCACTCCGCCCCGTCCGGTGGAAATTAACTTCACCGCGTCCGAGGCCATCCGCACTCCAGCGTTCTGGCTGATCGCCTTCGGTCACGGGTTCACTTCCATGGTGATCCTGGCCATCATGGCCCACCTGGGGTTGCTGATGGTGGACAAGGGCTATCACCTTCAGGACGCGGCCTTCGTGGTCTCGGTCTACACCGCCGTGGCCATGGGATTCCAGTTGGTGGGCGGCTATCTGGGTGGAAAGATCCCCATCAGGCTGGCCCTGGCTTTCTTCACCAGCCTGCAAGCGCTGGGCGTGATTGTTCTGGTGACCGCCGACTCCCTAGCCACGTTCTATGTCTTTGCGGCGTTGTTCGGGGCGGGCTTCGGCGGGCGTAACCCGTTGACCGTGGCCATCCGTGGCGATTATTTCGGCTCGGCGTCTTTCGGGAAGATATTGGGCCTTTCGACCGTGCCCATGAACCTGCTGCTGCTCATCGCGGCCCCGTTGGTCGGCTGGATGCGCGATATCCAGGGTTCGTATACCGACGCGTTCATCGTGATGGTCCTGACAAACATTGCGGGCGCGGTATGTTTCGTCTTGGCCAAGCGGCCCGTAAGAAAACCGGCGCTCGAGCCCGCGGAAGCGGACTAAAGCGCCGGAAGGTTTCGCCTATGTTGGCCCCGCCTCTAGAGACAGGACCGTGCTTGGGGTAGGGATCGATTAAACCCCTACGACTCCTGGATCTCGATGTCGCTGATCTCTAGGGGCGTGGTTGGGCTGGAGGGTTCGCCGCCTCTGTTGGCCGCCACCGGGGATGTGGCGATCGTGTCCAGCACATCTTCCCCGCCGGTCATGCTGCCGAAGATGGTGTAGTTGGGGGGCAGTCCCACATCCGCGCCGTGGACGATGAAGAACTGGCTGCCGTTGGTGTTGGGACCCGCGTTGGCCATGGCCAGGGTGCCCTTCACATAGCTGCGGGTGACCGGCTCGTCTTGGAAGCGGTAGCCGGGTCCGCCGGTGCCGTCTCCGGTGGGGCAGCCGCCCTGGATCATGAAGTCTTTGATCACCCGGTGGAACTTGCCTCCCTTGTAGAAGCCGTCCCTGGCCAGGAACACGAAATTATTCACCGTCACCGGGGCATCGGCCGCTAATAATTCCAAGGTGATGTTGCCGTGGTTGGTCTTGACCGTGGCGGTGTAGGTTTTGGACTCATCGATTGTCATCGCCGGCGGCGCTGAATACTGCTGTGCCATCTGTTTCCTCCGGTTCGTTCAGGTTGAGTTCCCGTTCGGGCTTGCTGGGCTTTCTAAGTTCGGACCGAGTTGGGATTGTAGCATCTACGCCGGAGGGGGCGACAGTTGAGCCGCAACCAAACAAAAGGCCCGCGTAAAACACGGGCCTTGTAGCAGCCATTCGCCGCCCAACGAAACCGGGCAATGCCGGTGGCGGCTAGGCGCGGTTGTGGGTTTTGGTCTCGGCCCAGGCCGCGATCTTGGGCAGCGCGGCGTCGATGTCGCGCTGGTCCACCTGCCTGGCGATGTCCTCGGCCTGGCAGCGGATCAACATGATCGGCAGCCGGTTCTTGATCTTGTCCAGGGTCCAGGCCAGGGAATCGCCCTCCGCCGTGAAGTCCAGCATCAGCCGCTCATTCTTCTTCACGGTGGCGTTCCGGTAGTGGTAGTGAGGCGCGACCCGGAAGCAGTCGAACCGCAGCAGTTCCTTGTCTTCACCTTCCAGATTGTTGCCATAGACGTGGATACAGACGCCATCTTCGGCGCCTTCGTGGAGCGTTCGGTATTCCAGGCCAAAGGTGACCGCTCCCGCTTGGATCAGTTCTTCCGGTCCGCCCGTCTCGCCGCCCATCCGCGCATGCATCGTCTGTTGTGCCATGTCGCTTCTCCTTCTGATAGCCTAGGGCCGGGAGGCTAGGCATGGGCCTCCCGCCGATGCCTGGGATTATACGCCCTAACCTGTCGCGCCCCAAAGATAGATCGCCCGTGGGAGGAGTTGGGCCTGCTTTGGGCTATAATTAAAGGGTAGGCACGGGACCGCGCGGTGTTCGCGCCGCATCTTAAACATCAAGCGCGTGTTGCTTCGGCCGGCGGAGAACGCGGGTCATTCCGGCAGAGATAAAGGGGGTGGCAGATCTTGGAGATTCTTGAACAGATGGGCGCCGAGGGTCACGAACAAGTGGTGATGGTATCTGACGCCGGTTCAGGACTTAGGGCAATCATCGCGATACACGACACCACCCTGGGGCCCGCTTGCGGCGGCACCCGCATCTGGCCCTACCACTCGGAGCAGGAAGCGCTCTCGGACGCCATGCGGCTATCCCGGGCCATGACCTATAAATCCTCGGCGGCGGACCTGCCCCTGGGCGGCGGCAAAGGGGTGATCATCGCCGACTCCCACAAGGACAAGACTGAGGCCCTGATCCGGGCCTACGGCCGGTTCGTGGACACGCTGGGCGGCCGCTACCTGACCACCACCGATGTTGGCACCACCGGCCGCGATCTGGAAGCTATCAAACAGGAAACCGACTATGTGGTCGGCTTGCCCTTAACCTCCGGCGGCAGCGGCGACACCTCCATCATGACCGGACTGGGCATCTACATGGGAATGAAAGCCTGCGCCAAAGAGGTCTGGGGCAGCGATTCGCTGGCCGGCAAGAAGGTTGCGATGCAGGGGTTTGGCAAGGTGGCGACCTACGCCGCCCACCACCTGATGAAAGAGGATGCCAAGATCGTGGTGACCGACGTTTATGAAGGGGCGTTGGACCGGGCGCGCGACCTGGGGTTGGCGGTGGTGAAGCCCGACGATATCTATAGCCAAGACTGCGATATCTTCGCGCCCTGCGCCCTCGGCGGCGTGATCAGCCCGGAAACGATCCCCCAGTTGACCTGCAAAGTGGTGGCCGGCGGCGCCAACAACCAACTTCTCTCAGAATCTGATGGCGCGTCGCTTCACACTAGAGGCATCATCTATGGCCCCGACTACATATTGAACAGCGGCGGGATAATCAACGTGGAGTCCGAGGTGAGCGGCGCTTATAACGCCGACCGGGCCAGAGAAAAGACCGAGCGGATCTACGAGATCATGGAGCGGGTTATCGCCGTCTCCAAGCGTGACGAGATCCCCACGGCCAAGGCGGCGGACCACCTGGCCGAGTCGAGGCTGGAAGCGGTGCGCAAGATCCGGCGGCTCTACCGGTCGAACTAGCATCTGGCCCGAACAGGCCCGGATATAAAACCGGATATAAAAAGGGGTCCCGAATGATCGGAACCCCTTTTTGTTGCCAGGTCGTTATCGGACTTTAGAAAGCTGCGGATTCGCCGACGAACCCCGCGTTCCGGTGGGCGGAGTCGCAGAAAGGCTTCTTCGCGGAGTGACCGCAGCGGCAGAGGCTGACCCATTGTCCCTCGGGGATGCTGTAGGATTTGCCGTCTTTGTCGGTGATTGAAATGGGGCCGGTAACGCGCATGGGGCCGTTCTCTCGAATCTCGATGTTCACATCTGCCATTTAAATTCCTCCATCATTACTTTGTTTCTGGTCTCGGAATCGGGATAGATGGGCAGGCCGCACGCAGCGTTTCGCCAGCTATCAGGAATGAAAAATAAGTCTGGCATCGAAAACTAGGGGTGTCAAGCTGGCGAAGTTTGACCGAGCCCCTCACCTATTCAGATGCAGGGCTGACCTTTATGGATTCGGCCGGTTCTGACTTCACAGGCTGGACCGGATCGGGACGCTCTCCCCGCAGCAGGGCGATGGCGATGCCCACCATCAACAACCCGCCCAACATCAAGAAGGCCCAACGGAGTCCCGCCACAAAGGCCTCGGCTACGGCCGGCGATACGGCGTCCAGGCTTGGCTCCACGCCCCTGGACCCCATGGTCGCCACGATCACGGTGGTGGCGACGGCGATGCTGGTCACGTTGGCCGAGTTCCGTACCAACTGGGTCAACGCCGATACCACGCCGTATTGCGACCGCTCAACCGCGCTCAGGATCGAGCTGTTGTTGGGCGAGTTAAACAGGGCGGTGCCGGCGCTTTGGAACATCAACATGATTATTATCAGCAACACCGGGGAGGACTCGGTGAGGGTGATGGCAAGCACGGCCCATGCAACGACCGATAGGGCCAGTCCGCCGACCGTAAGTCCCCGCCAGCCAAACCGGTCCGAGAGCCGGCCGCTGATGGGGCCGATCACCACCATGCAGAGCGCCGGCGGGATCAGCAGCAGTCCCACATCCCTTGGACCGAACTCCAGCACGCGCTGCAAGTAGAAGGGCATCATGAACCGGGAGGCCGAGGTGCCAAGGAAGGCCAACCAGCCGGCCGCCACGCCCAGGCTGACCAGCTTCCTTTTGAAGAGGCGCAGTTCGAGCATGGGAGACGGCGTCCGCAGCTCCCACTTGATGAACGCTACGATGGCCAAGAGGGTGGCTGCCGCTCCGATATAGATGGCAGGGGATGTCCAGCCGAAACGGTCTCCGTTCCCCACCACCAGCAGGAATCCCATCAACGCCAAGCCCGATAGCACCGCGCCACCCCAGTCGAACCGCTGGCCTTCCGGCGGGGCGTCCGGCTTGCTCAGGGGTAGGATCAGCAACGAGATGACGATGGTGAATAGCCCCACCGGCACGTTGGCGAAGAAGACCGACCGCCAATCGAAGGCGCTGACCAAGAGACCACCGATGGCCGGCCCGGCGATGGCGCCCGTGCCAACCACGCTCAGATGGGTGCCCAGTGCCTTGCCCCGCTCAGAGCCGGGGAAGGTTGAGATGATCATGGCCATGCCCGAACCCTGCACCATGGCCGAGCCAACGCCCTGGAATATCTTGGACGCGATCAACGAGCCCAGGTTGGGCGACGCTCCGGCTAGGGCGGCGGCCACCACGAAGATGACCATCCCGCCCACGTACACGTGACGCCGCCCAATCATGTCGCCCAACCGGCCCATGGGCAGGATCAAAACGCTGATGGCGAGGGCGTAACCCACCACGATCCACTGGACCGTTGGCAGGTCGGATCCGAAGTGACGCTCGATGCTGGGCAAGGCCACCAATACGCTGCCGTGGTCGACCACTGACAGAAACGTGCCAATGGCGATGGCGCCAAACACCCACCACTTGTAGTCGGAACTGTTCTTGATGCGGGAAATCACTAAGCGATGTTACTCCAAATCGAACGGGCCTCGCACCGGAAATTCTTCATAGCGCATCACGGCGCATCACTGTCGTGGCTTCCGCGGACAATCGGTCGGTGAACTTCAGTCGGAGGACGTGCCGACCGATCGGCAGGCCGTGCCGGTCGGCGTAACTCTTAGGGATTCAGCTCTATTCGGCCGATGGACGGGGCTCATCGACGCCCGCCGCTTGGTCGATCAGCTCCTGGGCCACGCCTTGAGGCAATAGTTTAATGATTAGGACCAAAGCCAAAAGAGCGATCGCGACATCGTCCAAGTAGCCCAGCACAGGCACGAAATCAGGAATTATGTCGAAGGGGACCGACAGGTATATCACCAACGCGACCGGGATAAACTTGATGTAAAAGGGAACGCGTTTCTCTTTATCAAACAGCAGCAACCGGAAGAAGGTGATCTTCCGTCGGGTGTTGAGCCGCAGAAAGGCCCCGTAGGGTTCGCGCCTCCCCAACCAGCGTATGTACCAAGTTAGGACCAGCGCCAGGGCGGCTACAGCCGCGACTATGGCAACCGCCAGATATAACCAGAACAAATCTCAACCTCGATTGGGCCGCAGCTTGCTCAAGACCTCCCCGGAGCTTGAGGGTAGCCAGATTCTTTTGCTTTTCAACGCTATTCGACCGCCCGGTCTCAGGATGGCCATACCGATGTTTCGGGAGACGCGGGTCTAACGCGCCTCCCGCACCCTGGAGAGAACCAGGTACGAAACCAGTCCCAATACCGTTCCGGTCACCCCGACCACGGTCAGGGCCACCACGACTGTCGTAAGGTCGACCAGCCATCCCACCGCCAAGCTGGACATGAACACGAACCCCTGGCTATACATGTGCAGGCTGGTGATGCGGCCGCGCAGTTGATCGGGCACCAAAGATTGTATCAGGGTGCTGGACGACGTTCGGAACGTCGCCTGGGCCATCGACATCAACCCGATCAGGACCATCGCCAGGACCAGCCACTGCGAATAGGCGAACAATATGACCGCGACAGAGCTGGCCAGCACGGCCCAGAGGCAGATCAAGCCGCGGTTGGCGCCGAACCCCAGCGAAGCGATGGTCAACGCCGATATGAGGCCGCCGAACCCGGTAACGGCCAACAGATAGCCGCCCACATCGGCGTTCCGGTGCAGGACGTCAACGGTGAAAACCGGCAGCATGAACCATACCGGATGCAACAGAACGTTGGGTATGAGGCCCAGCAGGATCAGGTTCAGAATCACCCGCTCTTGCTTACGGATGTACTGGATGCCCTCCACAAAGTTGGCCCAGGGCGAGCCGTTAGAGTCCGCCGCCCGCTCCAGGTAATAAGGCGTCTTCATGCGCAGGAAGGCCAGCACCGTTGCCGCGTACAGACAGGCCTCAATGGCGAAGTTCCAGGTGAAACCCACCGTGGTGATCAGGATGCCGCCGATGAAGGGGCCAATCATCCGGGTGCCGGTGATGGTCAGTGTGTTGGATGCGTAGGCGTTGACCAGTGATTCTCTGGGCACGGTGTTGGCCACCAGCGTCTGGCGCATGGTAAGGGTGGTTGACCAGCAAACCCCTGAGACCAGGACGTAGATGTAGGCGTGCCACCACTCCACCCGTCCCGACTGCACCACCAGGGCAAAGGTGATCGCGGCGACGGCCATGAATGTTTGCACGCGCATGACCAGCTTCCTGCGATCGACGCGGTCGCCCAACACTCCTGCCCAGGGACCAACGATCAGGGTCGGCAGGGTGGTCATGCCGCCAACGGTCACCACCAGCAGTCCGGAGGCCGCGAATGAGTCGGTTAGGTCGCGCACCAGCCAGCCGACGGAAAGAAGTTGCAGCCATTGAGCGGTGTTGGCGAAGAAGTTGCCGACCCAGAGGAATCGGAAGTCGCGGTAAGCCTTCCATGAGTCCAATGTTTGCAGACGCCGGCGGGCGGGCCGGACCCTAGGTGGTTGTTCTTGCTGTTGTTCTGGCTCTTGCTTAGCGATGGCGGCGCTCTTGACGCTTGATATTTGGTTCGGTTAAATTCAGATTAAGTCCTACCGTGATAGACGGTGCAGGGAATCTGCCGGCGATAACCGGCGCTAAGACAGACCATTGGGAGAAGGCCAACATGCCTCTATACGAATATCTCTGTCCCACCTGTGACCACAAGTTCGAGAAACTCCAATCCATGAGCGCCACCGGCGCCGATTGCCCCAACTGCGAACAGCCCGCCAAGCGGGCCATCTCGGTTTTCGCGGCCGTAACCAAGGGTGGCAGCAGCGAGATGCCCGGTTCCATGGGCGGCCCGCTGCCTCCGTTGGGCGGGGGCGGCTGCTGCGGCGGAGGATGTGCCTGCGGCTAGCAAACTACCAAAGGCCGCCGGCAATCATAACTCGCATGAAACAGGGGCAAGTACAACTTGCCCCTATATTTGTTTTCCGTGGCCTCTACCTGCGTTTTCTAACGGATAGAAGCCTGACCGGTCCCGATTCAGATTCGATGAATCAGGCCCCACCGGCCCCTTTCAGGCTATTCAAAGCGTTCTGCCATCCATCGTAACGCCTGTAGACCAGATAGGCGCTCCCCGACACCGTCAATGCCAAAGCCCCGCCGATGGCCCTGACCGCCACCCACAAGGTGGTGTCGAACCAGAAGTCCTGGGGGAAGATGAGCACCAGGTAGTCCGTCCGCGGGTCCAATTGCCAGAAGTTGTTGGCGAAACTCAATTTATGGAATAGCAAAAAGGCGCTGTCGAAGCCGGTCAAGGCCACGACCCCAAAGGCCAACAGCAGCACCAGGGTCAGCCCCCCGCCCCGGAGCGCCTGCCTGGCCAGTGGCTCCACGAACCGCCGGCGTTGCCTGATGAACCCGGCCGCAATCATCGCGGCCAGGTACGCTCCCGAGACCAAAAGCAGCACATAGACACCCCGCACCAACTGCCGAACGTCCTTCATGTGGGCCACTTCCCGGTCATTGAACAGCTCTTGTTCCCGTCCGAATATCCTGGTTTGGACGCTGAGCGGTTCGTTGTCCCGGCTGTTGAAGAAGCTGCGTAAATCGGCGCCAACCTGACGCAGATCGGGGTCGGTGATGCCGGAGACCCGGGAGATGGAATACTTCTCGAACCCGTTGTTGTACAGGCCGGGACTATTGAACGCCCAGGTGACGCTGCCGGTGACCAGAAACATCGGCACGGCGATTATGAATAGCGCCCAGGCTAGGCGGCCCATGTATTCTCCGTTTTGTCAGCCTGATCTATGCCGGAGGCCAACCTGATTCGCAGCACATCGACAAACACCGTTCCGGCGATCTAGCCAATCTAACTTAGCACCGGCCAGCTTGTGAAGCAACCGGCAGTCAAACTATAATCCGCCCATGCCGCCAGATGACCGCGCCCCCAATAACCGCCCGCCTTATTCCAATCAAGAAATGGGCACTTTCCAGACGTTGCTGGACATCGTGGCGCTGTTGCGCGCGCCCGGTGGCTGCCCCTGGGACCGGGAGCAGACCCACAGTTCGCTGAAGCGCAACCTGCTGGAAGAATCCTACGAGGTTATCGAGGCCATCGACAGCGGGAACCCGGCGGTCCTATCCGAGGAATTGGGCGACCTATTGGTGCAGGTGGCTTTCCACGCCGACATCGCCAAAGAGGCTGGCGACTTCCAGCTTGAGGACGTGCTGCGGAAGATCAACAGCAAACTGGTGCGCCGTCACCCCCACGTTTTCGCGGACGGGCACGCGGAAGACGCCCGAGAGGTTGAGCGAAACTGGGAGAAGATCAAAGCCGAGGAGCGAGAGGCCAAGGGGGAACGCAAGTCTCCCGTTGAAGGCATTCCCAGCGGTTTGCCAGCCCTGGCCTACGCCCAGCTGATGCAGGAGCGGGTGGGCAAAGCGGGTTTCGAGTGGGACGACATCTCGGGCGTGCTGGACAAGATAGTGGAGGAAGTGGCCGAGTTCAAATCGGCGTCCACATCAGAGGAAAAGGTCCACGAACTGGGCGACCTGCTATTCTCCATGGTCAACCTGACCAGGTGGGCCGGCGCCCACGCCGAAGATGTCTTGCGCCAGGCCAACCAGCGTTTCGGACGCCGCTACGTCAAGATGGAAGAACTGGCCGCCGACGGTGGCCTGGACTTCGCCGCCATCTCCCTGGCCCAGAAAGAAGAACTCTGGCAGCAGTCCAAGCGGCTGGTCGGCTAGCCGGGTCTACTCGTGGGGGATCAGCGGGGTGATGAAGAAGACCAGCGATCTCCAACCTGAAGCCGGACGGTCCCCACGCAGCTTCGCGGACAGCAAACGTCCTTCCACCTTGATCTCAACCCCTTCTAGACCTTCCATCCAGGGCTGAAGCTCCTCGTTTTCGGCGATGCGCCGCTCCAGCCGCCGGGCATTCTCTTCCGCCGATCCCGCATCGCCGTGCACCAGCGCCAACGCCATGTATGGTCCGGTCTCGTCTTTGCCGGCGCCAGTGGCGAACGACAGGTAGGGCAGCAACAGTGTCGATCTCCCGATCTCGGCGATCAGCTTGTCGTGGGTTCCCGGCAAAGGGCCGAAGGTGGATGTGTCGTTCGGGGTCCTGCTGATTCGGTGGGTCTCGTGGCTGAGGAAGGCGGAATAGGCCCCGAGGCCGGACATGGCCCGGCTCAAAAGACGTATCTCTTCCACCTCTGCCAGCGTCGGCGCGAGGCCAATGTTGGCATCTATCAACGCCTGCATCCCCGGAGTCTCCACGGTCCGGTAGACGTAATCGCTGGAAACCGCGATCCGGCCGCCCCGTCCCAGGTGATCGAAAGCCGGCGGGCCGTAGCGCCCCTGCAGACTACCCTGACCGTCCTCTCCCCAAGAGTAAAATGAGACGCCGTTGTGGGTCTTCATGTCGGGCGGCGGGCATTCGGAGCAGGCTGCCAACGCCTGGGCGGTTGCCTCTGGGTCGAACCGTCCTCGCAACAGCTCCAAGACGAATGGGACGGCGCCGGCTTCCACGCTTTGGTCAACGTTCCTAACGTCGAAAGCGAGATACGGCCTCAAAGGACGGTCCCACATGCCCTGTCCCATGCCTGAGATGAGAGTGCCTGGGGCCATATACACCGTGTTATTTGCGGAATCCTGTCCCACGCTATCGATTATGTGTTGCATGAGAGCCGGTAGTTCGGCATCGGGGCCGGTTTCCGGAACTCCGAGTATCTCTCGGGCCGCCGCATAGTCGTTGATCATGACAAACTTGCGGGTGTCCGGGGTATCGGGGACCGCGAACAGCAGTTCTTCGAAGAGTGAGATTGTAGTGTATCCGGGTTCGGCCCCAGCGGGTGAAACCGGTCCGTCACTGCCCCCGCAGGCAGTCAAGGCCACGGCCAGCAGCAATAATCCCGAGATGATGGCCCGTTTTCGACCCAACATACCCTCTCTCCAAACCCGCGCTGCCAGCGCGGGCGGCCCAGCGATCCTGCGGGCCATTTAATGGAATCGGTGGAGGTTCAAGACCCCGGCTGGGGATAGCCACAAGAACCACCGGAGCCACTCCGGTCGTCGAACGTGCCGTCGATGACCCTCTTTCTCCGGCCGATACGGTCTGTCCGGTCTATTCCGAACCGTTCAGACCGTACTCTCCCCCGGTTAGGTGCCCTGGTTCAAGGTAATAGATGCCCCCGGCCATCAGTCTTTGTAGGCTGTTGATAAGTTCGAGGCCTCCCGATCGGGCCATGTTGGACCGGCCAAACACCCGCTGTGACAGGCTGCGTCCGGGCCGTAGGAACCGGGCGAGGGGCTTGCAGCCCCCGGCTTCGGCCACGGCGTCCAGGGTGTCTTTGAAGTCGCCGATCTGGTCCACCATCCCCAGGCCGATGCCCCGCTGGGCGGTCATCAACTCGCCGGTGGCGATCTCCCGGACCTTGGCTTCTTCAAGCGACCGGCCCTGGGCCACCACGGCTACGAAGTTGTCGAAGACCTCGTTGATCAGCTCCTGGAACTTCTCAGATTCCCGGTCGGTCGGACCGCGCCAGAAGCCGGTCATGTCTTTGAACTCGCCGCTCTTGTACACCGAGAATTCCACGCCGATCTTAGATAGCAGTTGCTCGAGCGCCGGACGAAAGTAGATCACGCCGATGGAGCCGACCATGGCGGTTGGCAGGGCGTAGATCTTGGTGGCGGCGCAGGCCAGATAGTAGCCGCCCGACGCCCCCAGGCCCCGCACGTAGGCGTAGACGGGCTTGTTCTCGGCCACCCTTTGGATGCTGCGGTGCAACACCTCGGAGCCGCTGGCGGACCCACCCGGGGAATCGATGTCCAACAACAATGCGCTGTGCCGCTTGTCTTGCGCCACGGCGTCGAATATCCGCGAATAAGCCGAAATCTTAACCTGATTCCCGATGGCTCCATGAATCTCGACCACCGCAACGCCCGAGCGCCGTCCCAATCCGAAAGGCATGATTTAAGCTCCTTAGAACCAGTCACCACAATTGTACGTCATCCGGTTATCCTAGAGGACCAGATGAAAAACCGGCCTCGATCATGATCGAGGCCGGTCCATGAAGAGTTGCCTTAAGGGTTTGCCTTAAGAGCTTGCCCTGAGGGTTTCCAAAGAATGGTTTGAACGGAATGGTTTGAACGGAATGGTTTGAACGGAATGGTTCCGACTAATCGTCGGCTGCGGCAGGCTCCGTTGCCCGGTTGTCCACGAAGTCGGTGGCGCATACCGACGCGTTCAGCAGTCCCCACCGGACCATCCAGTTGTAGGTGTCCTCCACCTGTTCGTCGGTGTAGGGCATGGGGTGGGCGTAGCGCAGGCGCGGCAGATGAAAGTCGTCGGGTGTCAGACCGCCCCACTCGGCGGCGACCGGAGCGAATTTGGGTGAATCGATCAGGTAGTGCAGAAACCGCTTCTTGTCGGAGTTGATCAGGTCCACCGCTTTGACCACGGCCCGGTTGATGGCGGCGAATGTCTCTTCGTCCATGTTGTCGCTGGCGTTCTCGGCGCCCAGGTAGTGGCCTTCGCAGACCGACCGGCAGCCATTCTTCTCGGCCAGGGTTAGCCACGGTTCCATGAGCATGGCGGCGTCCACCTCGCCGCTCATCAGGGCCTCGAACCGGTAGCGGGGGCTACCGTAGTGCAGCAGGTTGATCTTCTCGGCGGGGATGTACCCCTCGATCAGCCGCAGAGTGGTGTAGTGAGACCCGGCGTGAAACTGCACGGCGATGGGTTTGTTGGCCAATGAACTGGGGTAGTAATGGGCGGAATCGCCCCTGACCATCAACGCTTGATTGGCCACCGCGGAGCGCAGTCCGATGACTTTGGCTCCCTGTTTGCTCTCGTAGGCCCGACGGACCTGACCCTCTTCTCAAGCGCGGTAGATGGCCACCTGCTGGTCCTCGAAGGGCTTGTGACCCAGGATCGGATCAACCTCTTCCGGATCGGAGGTGTGCTGGTCCACCTTCACCGAGTTGGACTCCACGAACTCCATGTTGATGCCCTCTTCGATGAAAAAGCCCTCGTCTTTGGCGACCAGCCAAGGAAGGCTGAAAACTGCGCCGCTGGTTTCGCTTACTACTTTCTTCATAGAAGTTCTACTCTCCCCCATAATGATTATCGGAAGTGTTCGCCGAGTTTACCATGACCCCGGAACGCGGTCTAACGCCGGCAGGGTCTGCTGTCGGTCTAATAGCAGGTCTAATATCTGTGACCGCAATAGTTATGCGGCTTGGTTATTTACCTTGACAGTGTTTGAGGGCTGACTTAGTATCAGCCTAATCTTGAAACCATCTGGCCGCGGCCCCGTTACCTGCGCGAGCGGCCCACCTGAAGGAGCCACCATGGAATTCGGTCTATTCATGATGCCGCTGCATCCGCCGCGCCGCACCTACGCCGACTCTTATGACCGTGACCTGGAACTGATCAAGAAGGCCGACCAACTTGGCTACACCGAAGCCTGGATCGGCGAACATATCACCGAGCGCTGGGAGAACGCCCCCGCGCCAGACCTGCTCATCGCTAAAGCGTCCGGCATGACCGAGAACATAATCTTCGGCACCGGCGTCACCCTGCTGGCCATCCACAACCCGGTTGACCTGGCCCACCGCTTGGCCATGCTGGACCATCTGTGCCGCGGCCGGTTCTACTGGGGCATCGGCACCCGCGCCATCCCCACCGACCTGGAGTTATACGGTCTGGACTCCAGCGACCGGAAGGGCGTGGGCGAGCGTTCCCAGGAAGTCTTGGAAGTAGTTCTGAAGATCTGGCAGAACGAGGGTAAATTCGAGCACCACGGCAAGTATTTCGACATCTCGGCGCCGGAGTTGGACTCGGTGAAGGAACGGGGCCTGCACATGAAGCCCTTCCAGAAGCCCCATCCGCCGATCAGCGCCGCCGCCACCACCATCCGGTCCGACTCCATCAGGAACGCCGGGGTCAAAGGCTGGATCCCCATGAGCAGCCCTACCCTCTCCGTGCCCAACCTGACCGGTCACTGGGAGGAATTTGAAGCCGGGGCGGCCAGCGTCGGACGCTCGGTCAACCGAAGCCAGTGGCACATCGCCCGTGACGTGTTGGTGGCGCCCACGGCGCAGGAAGCCAAGGAGCGGGCCAACGAAGTCTTGGTGAATAACTACCATATACACCAGCAGCCCAATCGCCAGGCCGGCTTGTTGGCCGGTTCCAAGAACGATCCTGACATGCCCGACGACGCCGTGGATGTTGAGTACCTGATGGACAACGTCTGGATCGTGGGCGACCCCCAGCAGTGCGCCGACCAGATCCGCAAGATCTACGGTCAGGTGGGCGGATTCGGCACCCTGCTGACCGTTACCCAGGACCCCGACAATCACGAGTGGCAGCAAGAATGCCTGGAACTGCTCAAGAACGATGTCGGCCCCAGGATCGCCGACCTGGGTTAGCGAGCCGGTACAACTTGACCCAGATAGGCCCCGCCCTTCAGATTAAGGACGGGGCCTTTACGTTAGCTTCGACATCTGGTGGGTCCTCGTCGCCCAGCCATGTCACCCAGCCTTGTCACTCAGCCTTGTCACCCAGCCTTGTCACTCAGTCTGTCACCCCGAGTGGAGCGAGGGGTCTCGTTGCTCTCGGCCAGCCAATCCCTTACCGGAACGCGGGAATGACGTGCTTGCCGAACATCTCGATGGACTTCATCACTTCGTCGTGACCCACCGTCTCGGTGGCCATCAGGAATTGTAGCTCGTCGACGCCGGTGGACTCGTGGAGCTTGGCGCCTTTGATGCAGGCTTCCGGGTCTCCGGCGACGATCACGCCACGCTCGGCCATGGTCTCGGCGTCGAACTGCTCCCAGATCTTCTGGGCCAGCGCCCCGCCCGACAGGTCGAAGGATATGGACGAGTTGCCGTTGGTTCCCGCAGGCTGTTTCTCCACGTCGATGTAGCGGGCGAAGTTGGAGACCAGATGCTCGGGGATGCCGCCCCACTGCTCCAGCAGCTTCTCGTAGACATCTTTCTGGTCTTGCACGTAGGGCCGGCCCGGACCGAAGAAGGTCTTGAGCGATTGGGCCGACAGCTCTCGGGTGGCCTTTGTGTCCTCGCCGCAGAGGCCGAAAACGGAGCTCAGCCACTGGTCGTTGATGAATGCTCCAACCGGCTTGGCGTCTTTGACCGATGCCTTGTACTTCTTGATCTCCGGCTCCAAGACCGCCGGAGCGTTCACGCCCAGCGCCATGACCCCGATACCCTTCTGGGCGGCAATCTCGTAGGTAGCCGGCTGCAGCGCCGCAACCCAGATGGGCGGATGGGGCTTCTGGTAGGGCTTGGGCAGCACCTGCCTTGGCGGCACGTTCCAGAACCTGCCCTCGTGCTCGAAATAGTCCGCCTCCCAGATCTTGGGAATCATGCCCAGCGACTCGTCCCACATCTCGCGGGTGTCGCGGGTGTCGATGCCCATCCCGATCTGCTCGTAGGGTGCCGAGCGGCCGGTGCCGAATTCAACTCGGCCATGAGACAACTGGTCCACCATGGCCACGCGCTCGGCAACGCGCACGGGGTGGTGGTAGGGCAGGACCGACACGCCGAACCCCAAGCGGATGTTCTTGGTCAGCCTGCTGAGCGCCCCGAAGATGACCTCGGGGCAGGGTGACCCCGAGAAGGTGGTCAGGAAATGGTGTTCCACGAACCACACCGCGTCGAATCCCATCTCGTCCGCGAATACGCACTGTTCGATGGTCTCCTCGATGACCGCGTGGTCGTCCAGCATGGGCCGTTGCATCTCGTAGGCCAATGAAAATTTCAAAGCAATCACCTTAAATCGTGGGTCGGCTGGGGCAAGTTGCGGCAATTCTAATGGCAACCGGAGTCTTCGGCAGGGCAATCGCGTCTTAACCAAGTAGCACCTTGAGGAGGTAGTCCTCGACCCATCCGGCTTTAAGCCGTTTGCCTTGGATACCCCTTT
>MUCI01000030.1 GCA_002816575.1 SAR202 cluster bacterium Casp-Chloro-G2
GAACGGCAAATGACACTTAATTAGGCGGTAGATCAAAACAGTTAGACGAATTACAGAACAGAGTTTTTAGCCATATGGGAAATGTGGGCTTAGAGTTCGAACTCTTTGACGCCGGGATCGATGTTCAAGACGGCCCCGGTCAGTTGCTGCACCTCCTCGGGTGTCCAACCCGGGGCCACTTCTTTAAGGGTCAATCCCTTGCCGTCGCACTCGATGACCGCCAGGTCGGTGACGATCAGGTAGACACACCCTTTGCCCGTCAGAGGGAAGGTGCATTCCTGGACGATCTTGGGTTGGCCGTTCCGGTCGGTATGCTCCATGGCGACGATAACCCCGCTGGCCCCGGTGGCCAGGTCCATGGCGCCGCCAACGTTGCCCACCCCCCGCTGCGGAAGCATCCAGTTGGCCAGGTCCCCGGTGGCCGACACCTGGTGGGAACCCAAGACAGTCACATCCACGTGACCGCCCCGAATCATGGCGAAAGCCTCCGCCGAATCGAAGAACGACATCCCGCCGACCCTCTGTAGATACTGGCCGCCGGCGTTGATCAGGTCGATATCTTCCTCGCCCGCGTCGGCGATGGGGCCGCAGTTCAAGATGCCGCTCTCGCTGTGGTAGAAAACCGTCCGGCCCTCCGGCACGAAGCTGGAGACCATTGTGGGGATGCCGATACCCAGGTTCACGTAAGCGCCGTCGGGCAGCTCCTTGGCCACCCGCATGGCGACGATCTCTCTGGGCAGGCGCTCTTTGTCTTGCAACGATGTCATTTTCTGGCCATTCAGTCCGAGTCTATAGGTACGGTGAAAATTCCGCTGGGCGGAGGACAATGCGGTCGATGAACAGGCCGGGGGTGACTATCTCTTCCGGGCCCAGTTGTCCCGGCTCCACGATCTCGTCGACCTCGACGACGGTGATTCTGGCGGTGGTGGCCATGACCGGATTGAAGTTGCGCGACGTTCCCTTGTAGACCACGTTGCCCAGGGTGTCGGCCTTGTGCCCCCGGATGATACAGTAATCGGCCCTCATGTCCATCTCCAGTAGGTAATCCTTCCCATCGATGGTCCTGGTCTCTTTGCCCTCGGCCAGCAGGGTGCCCACTCCGGTTGGCGTGTAGAAGGCGGCCACCCCGGCCCCGCCGCTGCGGAGCCGTTCGGCCAAAGTGCCTTGGGGCACCACCTCCAGGTCCGACTCACCCCGGTTGTAGGCGCCCTCGAAGGCGCTGGGCCGGGATGCTGACGGCGACACCGGGTATGACGCGGTGGCCTTGACCACCTGGTGGTTCTCCACCAGGATGCTGTGGTCGATGATGTTGGGCGCTCCGAAGGCGCTGACCCTGGCGACGCCCGCCGTGTTGCTGATCAACTGCAAGCCCTTCACTCCCAGGTCGCGCAGGCCAACCATCAGGTAATGCGCCATCCCGCCCGGACCGGCGAACCCATCAACGTTGATAACCGACCCTTCGGGCACGTCTTCCAGGGCCGCCACCGCGCTGGCGTACACCTTGTTCGGCGGGGGCAGGTCGGGGATGTCGAAGGTCATCTCCTTGAGCGTCGATGAAACAGCTAACGGAGCGCCGGTGATGGCGGCGATCTCGTCCGCGGTCCAACCGGGCGCCGTCTCCAACAACTCGAATCCGGCTGGACCGACGCCAATCACGGCAACATCCGTGATGATTATGTTAACTTGCCCCGCCCCGTCCACCGGAAGGCTGCACTGCGACACCAGGTTGGGCTGGCCATCTGGGCTCTGGTGAGGAAGGACCGCGATCACCCTGCCGGCGCCGTAGGCCATGTCCACCGCCGAGCCTGGGGCCAGCAGACCCGGAGTGGCCACCGTCGTCCAGTGCACGAAATCCCCGGAAGCGCTGACCTGGGCTGGTTGCAACACCGCGATGCCGGTGTGGCCGCCCCGCAATATGGCTGCAACGTCCACCACACCGGCGAAGGCGCCGCCGGGCCGCAGGACCGCAGCCCCGCCCGAGCCGTCAACCGCATCGCCGCTGGATGCCGGGTCCCGTTGTGCATCTAGGCCCAGCGCCCCGCCGTCGGCTAAGAACCACACGCCGCCGCCGGGTGACAGTTCACCGGGCATGAGGCAGGGAAATCCTGGACCCAGGGCGACCACCGCGCCTGGAGTCAGTTCCTGGGCGGCGCGGCGGATGATACCGGCCGGGTCTAGTGGGGTGCCTGGCATCTGGGTTGTCTCCTCGCGGATTCTGGCCGGGTGTATGGGCGGGGTGCACGGGCGATCTGAACTCAAAGAACTAAGCGGAAAGCACCAGCCGGTCGATAAAGATGGCTTGGGTAATGACCAGTTCCGGGTCCAGCCCGCCGATCTCGTGCACCTGGTCGACCTCGGCGATGGTCAGGGCGGCGGCCATGGCCATGGTTGGATTCCAGTTACGCCCGCTCCCTTGGTAGACCAGGTTGCCCAGCGTGTCGGCGGCGCGGGCCCGGAGCAGGGCGATGTCCCCTTTCAGGGCGGCCTCGAAAACGTGGTCCCGGCCGTCGAACCGGCGCAACTCTTTGCCTTCGGCGAACCTTGTGCCCGTGCTGGCAGGCAGAAAAACGCCGCCGATGCCCGCGCCGCCGGCCCGAAGCCGCTCGGCGAGGACACCTTGAGGCACGATCTCAAGTTCCAGTTTGCCGGCCTGCCAAAGTTCCTTGACCGGCCCGCCGTTCTCGGGATGAAATGGGAGCGGGGAGATGATCTTAGAGATCCGACCGGCGGCGGCCAGGTCGGCGATGCCGGACCGCCCCGGTCCCTGGGGCCAATCCCCTTGGCAGACCAGCGTCAGGTCCTTGGCTCCGGTCTCGGCCAGGCCACGGAGCAGTTCCTCGGGCACCCCGTACCCGACCGACCCGGCGATCAACACGGTCGCTCCGTCGGCGATGCCTTCCAGGGCGGCTTGGGCCGATGGGAAGACCTTGCCTCGTCTGCCGGTATCTTCGGGGACGCTGGTCATGAAAGATTTCCTGTTTCGGGCTTGCTGGATGTTTTCAGCAGTCACGCATTATAGCGGGATGAGGCCGAATGCACTACAAGCGGCGCCGAAGATATTCCCACGGAAAATGGCCAAACAAAAGAGCCGCCCCGTGTTCAGCGGGGCGGCTCTTATCTGCGCTAGTTTGAGAAAGACCTAAGGACCGGGGTCCCTCCGGGGTTCCCCTGGCGTTCCCTAGAAGTCCATTCCCCCACCGGGAGGCATGGCGGGCATGGCCGAGGCCGGCTGGGGAATCTCGCTGATCACGGACTCGGTGGTCAGCACCATGGCCGCCACGCTGGCCGCGTTCTGCAGGGCGGACCGGGTCACCTTGACCGGGTCCACGATGCCGCGCTCCATCATGGGGCCGTATTCGCCGACGTCTGCGTCATAGCCGTAATCGTCGGCCTGTTGCTTCACTTGGTTGAGGACAACGGCGCCCTCGAATCCGGCATTCTCGACGATCAGCTTTAGGGGCTGCTCGAGGGCATGGCGGATGATATTGACGCCGACCTGCTCATCAGCGGGTATGACGCCCAGGTTGTCCAGGCCGCGGCTGGCGCGGACCAGCGCGACTCCGCCGCCGGGAACGATGCCTTCCTCCACCGCGGAACGGGTGGCGGACAGGGCGTCTTCGACCCTGGCCTTGCGCTCTTTAAGCTCGATCTCGGTGGCCGCTCCGACCTTGATCACGGCAACGCCGCCGGACAGCTTGGCCATCCGCTCTTGGAGCTTCTCCCGGTCGAACTCGGAGGTGGTGTCTTCGATCTGGGCCTTGATCTGGCTGATGCGGCCCTGGATCGCGGCTTCCGAACCCCGGCCTTCGACGATGGTCGACTCGTCCTTGGTGGCTGAGATGCTGCGGGCTGAGCCGAAGTCTTCGATGGTGGCGGTGTCCAGCTTCCGGCCGGTCTCTTCACTGATCACGGTGCCGCCGGTGAGGATGGCGATGTCTTCCAACATGGCCTTCCGCCGGTCGCCGAAACCAGGGGCCTTGATGGCCAGAACGCTGAGGGTGCCGCGGAGTTTGTTGACCACCAGGGTGGCCAGGGCTTCGCCGTCCACGTCCTCGGCGATTATCACTACGTTCTTCTTGCCGACCTGGAGCAGTTTCTCCAAGGCGGGAAGCATGTCGGCAACGGCCGAGATCTTCTTGTCGGTGATGATAATGGTCGGGTCTTCCAAGACCGACTCCATGCGGTCCGGGTTGGTGATGAAGTAGGGGGAGATGTAACCGCGGTCGATCTGCATCCCCTCGACATATTCGATCTCGTCGGTGAGCCCCTTGGACTCTTCAACGGTGATAACGCCGTCTTTGCCGACCTTTTCCATGGCCTCGGCAATGGTCTCGCCGATGGCTTCTTCGTGGGCGGAGAGGCTGGCAACCTGGCCGATGCGCTCCCTGGTTTCCACGACTTGGGCCATGGACTGGACCTCCGCGACAACCGCGGCAACCGCCTTCTCGATACCCCGTTTGATGGCCATGGGGTCTGCGCCCGCGGTGACGTTCTTAAAGCCTTCGTTGATGATGGCCTGGGCCAGCACGACAGAGGTGGTGGTGCCATCGCCGGCGGCGTCGTTGGTCTTGGTCGCGGCTTCTTTCAGGAGTTGGGCGCCCATGTTCTCGAACGCGTCGGGCAGCTCAATCTCTTTGGCGATGGTTACGCCGTCGGAGCATACTTGGGGCGGGCCAAACGACTTGTCCAACACCACGTTTCGACCCTTGGGGCCGAGGGTGACTTTCACTGAATCGGCCAAGATGTCAATGCCGACCCGGAGGGCCTTTCGCGCCTCTTCGGCGTAAGCCAACTTCTTTGCTGGCATGCTTCATCCTCCTTGAGGTAGGTCAAGGCTGGGCTGCCGCCCGCCCTGCTTTCTGTTCTAGATTGGGTGATCCGGACTGGAGCGTCGACTAAGCTTTGACTAGCCGATCTTTGCTAGGATGTCGCTTTCCCGTAGTATCAGAAACTCGTCGTCGCCGTCTTTGTATTCGGTGCCGGCGAACTTGGAGTAAATCACGCGATCTCCCTGGGACAGTTCCATGGGGATCCGCTTGCCGTCTTCGCTGACCCGGCCGGGTCCAACTGCGACGACCTCGCCCTCCTGGGGCTTTTCCTTTGCGGTGTCGGGCAGGTAAATGCCGCCCTTAGTGGTCTGTTCACCCTCGCTGGGTTTCACCACTACTCGTTCGCCCAATGGCGTAAAATTTGCCACCGTGACCTCCTTTTTTCGCCGCGGCAATATTGCTGCCCGGCATTAATCTCACATGGGATTAGCACTCTCAAATCGAGAGTGCCAAGATATGTTAGAACGGGCGTTACACCTTGTCAAGATTGGCGTGTCCGGCCTAGTATTATGTGTTGCTTTTGGGGTCTCGTTTTCGCAGATCCTAATGGACAAATCAAGTCCAAATCTCAAGTCCCGATAACCTTGCCGAGGTGCCCGTATCGCCAGCGACCCGGTAACACTGCGATTGACCGCGACCGTCGCCACCATCACCCTGGACCGGCCAGAAACCGGCAACCGCGTCGACTTCGAGATGGCTTTCGCGGTCCGCGAAGCCTGCCGCGAGATCAGCGAGGATGACGGACTGCGGCTCGTCATCTTAACCGCGAACGGCGATGTCTTCTCGGTTGAGTCTTTTCGTGAGCCGGATGACACAGCCCAAGTCGCGGGCGAGCAGGCGGCCTCGGCGGTGGCCGGGTTGGCCGTCCCGGTCTTGGTGGCCCTGAACGGTGACGCCACCGGGCCTGGCTTGGAGTTGGCCCTGGCGGGGGACCTGCGCATCTGCGTGCCGTCCGCCAGGTTTGGCTTCGGCGGCCTGGCGCGGGGCGTTCTACCCCAAGGCGGCGGCACCCAAAGGCTGCCCCGGCTGGTGGGACCGGCCTGGGCCAGCGATATGCTTCTCACCGGCCGGATGGTTTCAGCCGATGAGGCGCTGGCCATCGGCCTGGTCAACCGGGTTGCCCATGAGCCCGGCGGTCTGGCCCGGGAGATAAAAGATCTGGCCGCTCAGATAACCGCCGGCAGCCCCATGGGCGCCCGCTATGCCAAGGAGGCGGTGGCCAAGGGGATGGACCTGTCGCTGGACCAGGGTCTGGGACTGGAAGCCGACCTGAACGTTATACTGCAAAGTACATCGGATAGGGCCGAGGGCATCAAGTCGTTCTTGGAGAAGCGTGGCCCCGAGTTTAAGGGGACGTAACGGAAAACGGCGCAATACCCGGTTTAACCGGTCCATCTGGCCGGTTATCCAGCCGATTTTCCGACGCATAGGAAGGGGACCTTTGAAACTAAAACTGGACCTCCACACCCATGTGTGGGAGGCGTTCAATTTCGTTCCGCCGTCCGTGGAGATCGCGGAGAAGGTGGTGGCGCAGATCAAGTCGAAGGGTATCGACGGCATCGGTATCACCGACCACCACAACAAGGAGTGGGCCTTCGAGTTCCGCGAATTGGTGGAGAAGCATTTCCCCGGCCAGGTGCACATACTGCCCGGCTGGGAGATTGAGATTCGGCCCGAGGCCAACCCATTCGCCGAGTACCAGGTGGCCGAGATATTCCTGCCCAACGGCGGCGGCGTGTTCCGCACCTATTGCCATCCCGGCTATTACTCACCGGAGATACTGATCGAGCCCGACATCCACGCCATCGAGATCGACAACTACATCCACAACTGGCACATCCGGAAGGACCAGGTGGCCGAGGTGGCGTCGCAGCACGACCTGATGCTCATGGAAGTTAGCGACGCCCACAACCTGGAGAACATCGGACTCCGCTATACCGAGGTAGAACTGGACGACCTATACGCCAGAGCCGTTCCCCAGAGCTAGCCGCAGCTCATGTCTTCGCCCATGTCTTCGCCCATGTCTTCGCCCATGTCTTCGCCCATGTCTTCAATGCCGGGCTTCGAGACCCTGCAGTTCCAGAAGCGCGGCGGCGTCGCCCATATCTCGTTGGACCGGCCCCAGGTGGTCAACGCCTACAACGTCCAGATGCGGGACGATTTCTCCCAAGCTTTGTCCGCCGTGCAACAGGATTCCGATGTCCGCGCCCTGCTGATAACCGGCGAGGGCCGGGGGTTCTGCGCCGGCGCCGACCTGACCGAATTCGGCACCGCGCCATCCCAGGTTATCGCCCGTCAGGTGCGCTGGGAAAGGGACGTTTGGGGACAACTGTTAAACTTGGACAGACCCGTCGTCGCGGCGGTGCATGGATATTGCATCGGTTCCGGTCTGGAGATCACCCTCCTCTGCGACCTGCGGATAGCCGCCACCGGCACGGTGTTCGCCCTGCCCGAGGTCCAACTGGGCATGATTCCGGCAGCCGGCGGCACCCAAACCCTACCCAGGGCGGCTGGCGCGTCCAGGGCCATGGACCTGCTGCTGACCGGGCGCCGGTTCCAAGCGGAGGAGGCCCTGTCCATGGGCTTGGTGACCCGCCTTACGTCCCCCGATTCGCTGCGGGATGAGGCCTGGCGGCTGGCCGAGAGCCTGGCGGACCTGCCGGCTGAAGCAGTCGCCGCATTGAAGCAGTCCTTACACCTGGGGATGGACCTGGGCCTGCCGGAGGCGCTGGAACTGGAGAGGCGCATCGCAGCCCGCCTGACGGCTTTCGACCGGCCAAAGACCAGAATCCCAGAATCTAGGAAGCGACCGGTTATTGAATGAACACTTCTGAATTTTTGACCATCGCCGGGGCCATCGTTCCTGACCGCCCCGCGATCATATTCGACGGCCAGACCATCACCTTCGAGGGTCTGACGGAGCGCGTCAACCGGCTGGCCAACGGTCTCTCCGAGATGGGAGTTGGGCCCGGAGACCGGGTGGCCACCATGCAGGTGAACACCAACCACTGCATCGAGATCTACTTCGCCGCAGCCCAGTTGGACGCCATCTACGTCCCCATAAACTTCCGGGCCAAGTCCGAAGAACTGGCGATGATGCTAGAGATCGCCCAGCCGTCCTGCCTGCTCATCGGCGAGCGGTACCTGCCGCTGGTCCCCAAGGGCAGCCGGTCGTCCAAGGGCGTGATTATATTAGACCGCGAAGCGGCAGATAGGGACGCCCAAGTCCCCGATGGGTGTACCAACTACGAAGACCTGCTCGCCGCCGCCTCTCCCGAACAGATGCACTTCCCGGAGGCCGGCGACAACGACACCACGGTCATCATGTTCACCGCCGGCACCACCGGGGTGCCGAAGGGCGTGATGCTGACCCACGACAGCTTCTCTTCCTACCTGCTGGCCACCGTCGAGCCGGCCGACCCCGACATCGAAGAGAGCAACCTGATCACCGTGCCCTTCTACCATATAGCCGGACTGCAGGCCGCTCTGGCCGCGGTCTACGGCGGCCGCACCCTGGTGATAATGCGCCAGTTCGACCCGGCGGAGTGGCTGCGGCTGGCGCAAGAGCACCGGGCCAACCGGGCCATGCTGGTGCCGACCATGCTGAAGCGATTGATGGAACACCCCAGCTTCGCTGACCACGACCTGTCATCGCTCGGCGTCATCACCTACGGCGCGGCGCCCATGCCCCTGGAAGTTATCCGGGCGGCCATCGCAAATTTCCCCGGCGCGCGGTTCATCAACGCCTTTGGACAGACCGAGACGGCCTCGACCATCACCATGCTGCCCCCCGACGACCACGTGCTGCACGGCAGCCCGGAGGAGATCGAGACCAAGCTCAAGCGACTGACCTCCATCGGGAAACCATTGGACGACGTCGAGGTGGACATAGTTGACGAGCAGGGAAAGTCCGTTTCTCTGGGCGAGACCGGGGAGATCGTGGCCCGCGGCTCCCGCATGATGGCCGGCTACTGGCAGGAGGAAGCCGCCACCCGGGACACGCTGCGCGGCGGCTGGATCTACACCGGCGACCTGGGCTACCAAGACGAGGACGGCTACATCTACTTGTCAGGAAGGGCCAAGGACTTCATCAAGCGGGGCGGCGAGATGATCTCTCCGGAAGAGGTGGAGCAGGTGCTCCGTTCCCATCCAGAAGTGGATGACGCGGCGGTCATTGGCGTTCCCGACGGCGAATGGGGCGAGGAGGTCCGGGCCGTTGTGGTGGGCCGCGCCGGCCACGTGACCGAAGCGCAGATAATCGAATTTTGCCGCGACAAGCTGGCCGGGTACAAGCGGCCACGTTCCGTGGTGTTCGTCGGCGAGTTGCCCCGCAACGTTATGGGCAAGGTGCTGAAACGCGACCTGAGGGAAGAGTTCGGCTATCCGGTGGAGAAAAGTTTGGACAACCCGGCGGAGGACTCCCATTAACAACAACAATAACAACGAAGGGATCGGCGATACCAGACCCCGCGGCATCGGAGCCAACGAGCGCATGAAGGTGGCCGTCGTTGGCGCCGGTGGCGTCGGCGGCTATTTCGGCGGCCTGTTGGCCCGCGACGAACACGATGTGACGTTCATAGCCAGAGGCGCCCATCTGGAGGCCATCAAGCAGAACGGCCTGCGGGTCGAGAGTCAACTGGACGGCACCTTCACCGTGCCCGGAAAGGCCACTCAGGACACGGCCGAGGCGGGCGAACAAGACCTGGTCCTGTTCACCGTAAAGATGTACCACAACTCGGACGCCGTGGCGGCCATCGCGCCCTTGCTGGGTCCCGAGACCGTGGTGTTGACCCTGCAGAATGGCATCGACAACGGCGATATCTTGGCTGAGTCCATCGACGAATCCCACGTGATGATCGGATCTGCGTACCTGGAAGGCCGCATCACCAAACCGGGGGTGGTGAGCCAGGCCGGTCCCGGCGTCGCCGCATTCGGCGAGATGAAAGTGGGCATCAGCCGACGGGGAGAAAACCTTCTTCAAAGGTTCCAGGAGGCGGGTTGGCGGGTGAACCTGCACGAGAACATGCCCGGCATGCTGTGGAAGAAGTTCGCCTATATCGCCGGTTCGGCCGCCGTCTGCGCCGCCGCCAACTGCGTCTACGAAGAGATGCGCACCAAGCCGGAGACCAGGGCGCTGATACAGAACGCCATAGAAGAGGTCTTGGCCGTGGGCCGGGCCCGGGGCGCGCCGATCATGGCCGACTCCCTGGCCTGGGCCATGGACTCTTTGGACCGCTTCCCTGGCCAGGGCCGAGCCTCGATGGCCAAGGATTTCACCGAAGGGCGTCCCGTGGAGCTTGAGGGGCTGACCGGCACCGTGGTCCGCATGGCCCGGGAGTTGGGTGTGCCCACCCCGACCAACGATTTCCTCTATGCCATTCTCAAGCCCGCCGCCGCCCGCATCGAAGCCCTCCACGCAGCCAAGGCGTAAAACCGGATGGCGGCTAACCCGCTGCACCGGCATTGAGAAGTGGGCCGAAGACAGATGCTCCCGCTCTTGGGCGGTGTTATACTCCCCGTGGCTAAAATCTGGGCTTTATACCTGGGCGTTGTACCTGGGTTTTATCCATGATTGAGTCTGCGCCGGTACGAGCCCGGCCATTGGTTCCAAGTCATCGCGATCAGATCCGCGAACACCTGGTAATATCCCGGTGGACAACCTCGATCGAAGATCCGTAGGCAACAAAAATTAGGAGGCTGCCCCATTGAATACCATTGAAGCGATAACAGAGATACTCAAGCGAGAAGGAGTCAAATACCTTCCTTGCTTTCCCACCACTCCGGTGATCGAAGCTGCCGCCCTTGGCGGCATCCGGCCCATCGTCTGCCGCCAGGAGCGGGTGGGAGTGGGCATCGCCGATGGGATCAGCAGGATCAGCAACGGCGACCAGATGGGCGTATTCGCCATGCAGTACGGCCCGGGCGCCGAGAATGCCTACCCCGGCATCGCGACTGCCTTCTCCGACTCGGTGCCGCTGTTGCTGCTTCCTCTGGGCCATCCCAGAGAGCGGGCCGGCATCGCGCCTCATTACAGCTCGCTGAAGGGATACGACGATATCACCAAGGCCATCGAGCAGGTGAACACCCCCGACCGAACATCCG
Source organism: SAR202 cluster bacterium Casp-Chloro-G2 (assembly GCA_002816575.1). GTDB lineage: Bacteria > Chloroflexota > Dehalococcoidia > Lucifugimonadales > UBA3495 > UBA9611. The sequence continues at coordinate 10,932 of MUCI01000030.1, forward strand.
ACATCATGCGCCGCGCCTTCGCGGGGCTGCGCCAAGGCCGGGGCGGGCCGATGGCTGTTGAGATTCCCGCCGACGTCGCCCTGGAAGAAGTTAGCGAAGAGTCTTTCTACTACGTTCCCAGCCGGCCCACCACCAGCCAGGGGAACTCCGCCGACATCGAGGCCGCGGCCAAGGCCCTGTGCGCCGCCCACTACCCGGTAATCATGGCCGGTCAGGGCGTGCTCTACGCCAAGGCGTCCGGCGAGTTGCTGGAACTGGCCGAGCTGCTCCAGGTGCCGGTGTGTAGCACCCTCTTGGGCAAGAGCGCCTTCCCCGAGGTCCATCCGTTGGCGCTAGGCAGCACCGGCCCCACCATCTCGGGCCACGCCTACCACTTCATACGCCGCGCCGACCTCATGTTTGGCATCGGCACCAGCTTCACCAAACACGGCATGTGCATGAACATCCCTTCGGGCAAGACACTGATCCAGGCGACCAACGACGCGTCGGACATCAACAAGGACTACAACATCGACCTGCCTATAGTCGGCGACGCCAAGCTGGTCTTGCGCCAAATGATCGACGCCTGCCGGGCCATCGTCGGCGACAGCCGCAAGGATGACCAGTCCACCGCCAAAGAGGTGCACTCGGAGCGGGAAGGCTGGCTGGGCCAATGGCGGGCCAAGCTCTCCTCCGCCGAAACCCCAATGACCCCCTACCGGGTGATCTGGGATTTCATGCACACCATCCCGCCGGAAGACGCCATAGTCACCCACGACTCGGGCAGTCCCCGCGACCAGATAACGCCTTTCTACCGGTCCAACGGCCCCCGCAGCTACCTGGGCTGGGGAAAATCCCACGGCCTGGGCACCGGCTTGGGCCTGACCATCGGCGCCAAGCTGGCGGCTCCGGAAAAGGTCTGCGTCAACTTCATGGGCGACGCCGCCTTCGGCATGGTGGGACTGGACTTTGAAACGGCGGTCCGCAGCAACATACCCATAATCACCGTGGTGTTGAACAACTCCACCATGGCGGTTGAGACCCGGCAGATGGCCGACTCCCACCAGCTCTACAACACCCGGGACCTGGGCGGCAACTACGCCGACCTGGGGAAGGCCATGGGCGGGTACGCCGAGCGCATCACCGACCCCAACCAGATCAGCGCCGCCTTCACCCGTGCCCGCAAGGTCACCGAGGAAGAAGGCAAGGCTGTTCTGCTGGAGTTCATCACCAGCTCGGAGACGGAGGTCTCCCACCGCCGGGCGTTCTAGGGCGTACGGGCCGATACGGCTCACGGATCAAACTGGCTGAGAGCGGCGCACCCCCATTACGGGGTGAGAACAATTCCTCCGGACTTGGGATGGGATAATCCCTGCCCGTCCGGAGGGAAGGTTGGATTCCCCGATGGATGTGGAGTTTGCTCCGCGCAGGCGCCCCTGAAGTACCACTTGAAGAACCGCAAATAGCCTTAACAACCCACACAACTGGAGGCTGGTCATGGCCCCGAGATCGAAGTACCTCTTCATCGCGAGCATGGACGTCGACCCGGCCAAGGAGGCCCTGTTCCACGAGGTCTATAACACCGAGCACTGCCCGGAGTTGGGCAAGATAGCCGGGGTGGGCGACATCACCCGCTTCGAGGCCCAGGCCTTTCAGGTGCTCATCGGCGGACAGACCCAGACCGTCTCGCCGGACGGCCAGCCCCGCTTCCACGCCATGTACGAGATCGAAAGCCCTGAGGTACTGAGCTCCCCGGAATGGGGTGAAGCTGTGGAACGTGGACGCTGGCCGCAACAGGTCCGGCCCCACACCACCAACCGGCGGCATACCCTGCTGCGGCTGACCTACCCAGAATAAACCGCGAATAAACCCAGTGAATGATTCGCGCTGGGCGTTGAGCGGTCTGCCCGGGTCACTGCGCCGGAAGAACCAGGAGATCACATGGACCACGGCCCAGAGTTTGGCATCGGCTACGGCCTGACCAAAGACCAGATCGAATTAGTAGAGAAGGCGGAGCGCGTCGCACGGGAGTGCCTGGCGCCCCGCGCCCATGATGTGGACGCCAGCGGGACCAATCCCAAGGAAAGCTGGCACGACGTTTGGCGGAACGGCCTGCTGGCCCTGGGCGTGCCGGTGCAGTACGGCGGCCTGGGTCTGGACATGCTCACCTACGTGATGGTGATCGAGAAGCTGGCCGGAGGATGCACCAACACCGGTATGACAGTCCATATGCACTCTACGGTGATGCGGTTCATCGCGGCGCTGGGCACCGACCAGCAGAAGGCCGCCTTCTACCCCGAGGTTGTCGACGACGGCAAGCTATTCGGAAGCTGGGGCAGCGAGCCCGAGACCCGAGGCGGTTCCGCTTTTCGCCATACCACCATCACGCCGGAGGGAGAGGGCTACATCATCAACGGCGTCAAGCACTTCTGCACCATGGCCGGCGGCGCCCACCGCTACATGATCCACTGCAACGCTCAGAACACCGACGATCCCATCGGGTCGCAGCAGTTGGCCCTGGTCCCCCACGGCGCCGCAGGTCTTTCCCAATTGGACGAATGGAACACGTTGGGCATGCGCGGCACCGTTAGCCCCAGCATGAAACTGGACGATTGCGTGGTTCCCAAAGACGCGGTGCTGGGCAAACCGGGCGAGGGCTATCACACCGGAGTGACCCAGGGTTTCAGCCTGGGATTCGCCGCGGCCTACGTCGGCGCCGCCCAAGCGGCCCTGGACTTCACCAAAGAGTTCTGCCTGAACCAGACCTTCGCGCCAGACCCCGGCCGGGTGGCCGACGGCCTGGTGGTGCAGCGGGCCATCGCCGAGATGTCCATGGCCATGAACAGCGCCAGGGCGGCTCTCTATGACGCCGCCAGCCGGTGGGAGGGCAAAACGGCCAACGAAAGGTCGGTGATCGCCGCCCGGCCCAAATACCTGGCGACCATCGCTTCCCTGGATGTAACGGCCAAGGCGATCCAGATCACCGGAGGCAGAAGCGTCCACAAGCGCATGCCGCTGGAGCGCATCTTCCGTGACATCCGCACATCTACGCTGATGCCGCCCAACGTGGACCGCTGTTTGGAGCTGATTGGCCGGGCCGAATTCGACCTGGACACACCGCTGAACCGGGACGCCTAATCCCTGGGAGATTCCCAAACCAAATGGAGTAACCCTTTGACCGAGCCTGCCCAGACAAACCGGGCCCTAGATGGGCTGAAGGTACTCGACCTTACCCACCACATAGCCGGACCCTACTGCACCAAGTTGCTGGCCGACTTCGGCGCCGAAGTCATCAAGGTGGAACGGCCCGGCGGCGACCCGGCGCGCCGGATGGCCCCGTTCCTGAACGACGAGGTCGACCCGGAAAAGAGCCTGGTCTTCGCCTACCTGAACACCAACAAGCAGAGCGTCACCCTGAACCTCAAATCCGAAAAGGGCGTCCAGGTGCTGAAGTCGTTGGTGGCGGAGTCGGACGTTCTGGTGGAGAACTTCTCCCCCAGCGTCATGCCGTCACTGGGGCTGGACTTCCAGACCCTGCAGGGGATAAACCCCAGCCTGGTTATGACCTCCATCTCCAACTTCGGGCAGACCGGGCCCTACCGCGACTACAAGGCCGCCGACATCGTTGAATACGCCATGGGCGGGCTGATGTATATCTCCGGGGCCTACGACCGGGAACCGCTGAAACACGCCTTCAATCAGGCCCAGTTCAAAGCCGGCACCGACGGGGCATCGGCCACCCTGATGGCCGCCTACCACCAGCGCCTCACCGGCGAGGGGCAGCGCGTCGATATATCCATACAAGAGGCGGTGGCCACCGGACTCCGGGACGTGGTCAACAACTTCACCTACACCGGCGCCGTCCGAAGACGTCAGCCAAACCACAGTGGCGACCTGAGCCGTCTTCGGGCCAGCTCCGACGGCCACCTGATCCCGAATCCAGGGATCGGGGCCGGACTGAATTGGGATGTTATGGTGGAGTTTCTAGACCTGCCTGAACTGGCCGGGGAGAAGTTCAACACCCCTTCGGCACGCTTGGTCCACGCCGAGGAATTGGGCCGGATACTGGACGATTATTTCGTCAAGCAGGACAAATACGAGCGGTTCTACGCCGCGCATCAGAAGCGTTTCATCTTCGGCGTGGTCCAGTCTCCCGAAGAGGTGATGGCCGACCCCCAATTCGCCGCCCGGAATTTCTTCGTGGACATCAACCACCCGGCCCTGGGCACGTTGAAGTACCCCGGCGCTCCCTTCGAGATGAGCGAGACGCCGTGGCAGGCCCGCAGTTCGGCCCCGGCCATGGGGCAGCACAACCAGGAGATCATCGGCCACCGGCTGGGCCACACCTCCGAACAACTGGCCCAGATGAGGGCCAACCAGATCATCTGACCGGCTGGGCCAGAATCCCTTAGAATCCCTTAGAACATGGAGAGTCATTAGAACATGCCAGGTCCCTTGGAAGGCGTCCGTATAATCGAGATGGGCCAGCTCATCGCCATACCATTTTCCATGAAGATGCTGGCCGACATGGGGGCCCAGGTCATCCGCCTGGAGTCCACCGGCCGGCTGGAGAGCTACCGAAGCGACTCGGTGTACCAGAACGACGTGTCGGGCGAGTTCTGGAACAAGGGCGCCAACTTCTACGAGCAGAACCGCAATAAGCTGGGCGTCACCCTGGACCTGAGCAAGCCCGAGGGTCTGGCCATTCTCAAGGAGCTGGTCTCCGTCGCCGACGTATTCTCAGAGAATTTCACACCCCGGGTCATCAAGAACTTCGGTCTGGAATACGAAGACCTCAAGAAGATAAAGCCGGACATCATCATGGTGTCATCCACCGGCTACGGGTTCTACGGTCCCTGGGCCAACTTTGGCGCCACCGGCCCGGCCACCGAGGGCGCGGCGGGGCTGGCCTACCAGACCGGCTACCTGGGCGGCCCACCGTTGATGGCCGAGATTCCCTACACCGACTACACCTCAGGCGAGCATACCGTCTTCGCCGTGATGGCCGCCTTGATGCACCGGCTGCGCACCGGCCAGGGGCAGTTCGTGGACATCTCCCAGACCCAGGCCACCAGCGCCACCATCCCCGAGATACTGATGGACTACTCGGCCAACGGGCGCACCGGACCGCGCCGGGGCAACCAGGACACCGCCATGGCGCCCCACGGCTGCTACCCCTGCAAGGACGCCGAGCGCCAGGATAACGGGGGCGGCGGCGACGACCGTTGGATCACGATAGCCGTCTCCACCGACCGCCAGTGGCAGTCTCTCTGCTGGGTACTGGGGCAAGATGAATGGGCCACGGACACCCGGTTCGAGGACTCTATGAGCCGTTGGCAGCACCGGGACGAGCTGGACGCCCTGCTGGGTCCGGTGACCCGTGATTGGGACGCCCACGAGTTGATGCACGCGCTGCAACGGGAAAGGGTTGCCGCGGGAGCGGTGCTGGACAGCAAGGACCTGCTGTTCGACCCGCACCTGATCGAGCGTGATTTCTACGAGGTGGTATCCCACCACGAAAGCACGGGCATCCCGCCGCTGCCCTATGCCGGCCGGCCCTGGAAGCTGTCCAAGACCCCCGCCGTGAAGGGCAAGGCCGCCCCGCTGATGGGGCAGCACAACGCATTGGTCTTGTCCGAGTTGCTGGGCAAGTCAGCCGAAGACATGGCGGCGTTGGAGGAGGCCGGCATCATCGGCTACGGCCCCACCACCCCCCGCCCGGTGCGGCGCCCGCCAATGGAAGAGCAGGTCCGTCAGGGACGCATGCAACGCTTCGAGACCGACTTCCAAGAGCAGGTCAGGAAGGCGTTCCCCGGGGACTAGCGGCGGGCGGTCAGAGAGGGACGTAACGAGTAAATCCCCCAGCAGGTCTTCCCCAGCCACAAACCCACCCTGCGGCGTCTTCATCCTGGGTGAATCGAGGGGTCTCATTACTTCTCGGCTGTGCTGTTCCACCGGCAACAAGATTCCTCGGCTGACGCCCCGGAATGACATTGCGTAAACGATAGGAGGGGCAGGGAATTGCCGTGCCCCTCCTATCTCGTTGGTTTCCAGGCAGCCACCGCTAGCTGAAGCCTAACCGCTGTTAGTTGATATCTAACGGCGTCCGCGCCTTAAAGCCCGTGCCTGGCCTCGTAGTCGTTGATGTCGTTCTCCATGCGGAGGGTGAGGCCGATGTCGTCCAGTCCATTGACTAGGGCGTCTTTGCGGGCGGCGTCGATCTCGAACGAGATGGAGATCTCCTCGCTCTCGTCCCAGACCCGTTGGCCTACCAGATCGACACTTAGCTCGATGCCGGGGTCGGCCTCGGCCTTCTCCATGATCTCCCGCACCTGCTCCTCGGGCAGGACCAGGGGCAGCACTCCGTTCTTGAAGCAGTTGTTGTAGAAGATGTCGGCGAAACTGGTGGAGATGATGCACTTGATGCCGTAGTCCCGCAGCGCCCAGGGGGCGTGCTCCCGCGACGATCCGCAGCCAAAGTTGGGGCCGGCAACCAGGACGTTGGCGTTCCGGTAGCCGGGCTTGTTCAAGACGAAGTCCGGGTTCTCGCTGCCGTCGGCGTTGTAGCGCCAGGACGAGAACAGGGCGTCCTCGAATCCGGTGCGCTCGATGCTCTTCAGGTACACCGCCGGTATTATCTGGTCGGTGTCAATGTTAACGCGGTCCAATGGGGCGACCACGCCGGTCAGTTTCGTGAATGCGTCCATGTTATGTCTCCTGAAATCTGGTGCCCTTCGGGAATCACGTCCCCGGGAATCGGTGGCTGCTGCCTAGAAATCCCTTACGTCGACGAAGTGGCCGGCGATGGCGGCGGCGGCAGCCATGGCGGGGCTGACCAGGTGGGTGCGGCCGCCCTTGCCCTGCCGTCCCTCGAAGTTGCGGTTGGAGGTCGAAGCGCAACGCTCGCCCGGCGAAAGGATGTCGGGGTTCATACCCAGACACATGGAGCAGCCAGCCACCCGCCAATCCAGACCAGCTTCCTCAAATATCTTGTCCAGGCCCTCTTCCTCGGCCTCCTTCTTGATCTTGGCCGAGCCGGGGACGATCATGGCGTAAACGTCGTCGTGGCACTTCTTGCCCTTGACCACCTCGGCGGCGGCCCGCAGGTCTTCAAGCCGGGCGTTGGTGCAGGCGCCGACAAAGATGCGGTCGATCTTGATGTCCTTGATCGGCGTGCCGGGTTTCAGGTCCATGTATTGCAAGGCCCTTTCCGTGGACTCCCGTTGGGCTTCATCCTCGATGTCCGCCGGGTTGGGGACCTTACCGGAGATGGGGGCGACCATACCGGGGTTGGTCCCCCAGGTCACGTGGGGCTCCAACTCCGAGGCATCGAGCTCCACCAGCCGGTCGTACTTGGCGCCGGGGTCGGTCGCCAGGGCCTTCCAGCGCTCCACCGCCGCGTCGAAGTCGGCGCCTTGGGGGGCGAACTGGCGGCCCCGCAGGTAGTCGTAGGTGGTCTGGTCGGGAGCGATCATGCCGGCCCGGGCGCCGGCCTCGATGCTCATGTTGCAGACGGTCATGCGGCCGTCCATGGACAGGTTTCGGATGGCCTCGCCGGTGTATTCGATGACGTGTCCCACGCCGCCGTAAACGCCGATCTTGCCGATGATCGCCAGGATGATGTCTTTGGCGGTGACGCCCCTGGGCAGTGCGCCGTTGACCCGCACCTCCATGGTGTCGGGCTTGAACGAACGCAGGGTCTGGGTAGCCAGGACGTGCTCGACCTCGGACGTTCCGATGCCGATGGCGAAGGCTCCCAACGCGCCGTGAGTGGAGGTGTGGCTGTCGCCGCAGACCACGGTCTTGCCGGGCTGGGTGTAGCCAAGGTCCGGCCCGATGATGTGGACGATGCCCTGGAGGGGACTGAACCGGTCATACAAGGTGACGCCGAATTCGGCGCAGTTGCGGTCTAGCGCGTCCAACTGTTTCTTGGAGATCTCGTCGATTACCGGGAGGGACAGGTCCCAGGTGGGCGTGTTGTGGTCGGCGGTGGCGATGGTCAGGTCTAGGCGGCGCACCTTCCGGCCGGCCATCCTCAGGCCGTCAAACGCCTGGGGCGAGGTTACTTCGTGGACCAGATGCAGGTCGATATAGATGACTGGCGGCTCGCCCGGTTCCTGAGCGACAACGTGGTCGTCCCAGATCTTTTCGAACATCGTCTTAGGAGGCATTTAGGTCTTCCTTGTACCGTGGTTCAGTATAATGGTTCGGTATCGTGCTACAGAGTTTGGCGTTTTCGTCCGCCGGAACATCCGCTGCGTTGGCCGGTCTCCCCAGTATTCCAGGGACCACACCCAAACACCCGGCCACGCCTATATCGGACGACAAAAACCGGGCCGTATTATAGCATCAAGCAGGGCGTTCGCCACGCCAAGTGCCATATCGGTTAGCATTACCCAGGATGGCAAGTCAGCCCCGTCATGGGTAGAGGCCACAGCGGGTTAATGATACACTGGCCCTGCGCCTAAAGATCGGCCTATTGCGCCCGGTTGGGCCACCGGACCAACCTCGCTCTCACATCGGCATATACGGCAGAATCTTCAACGCCGGTTCGTGAATGCGCCGCCCATCTGATTCCCGAAATCCCACGACTAAAGTTTAGGCTTTAAGTCTTTGGAGGAAGTTAACTATGCCCGTGTCCGAAGCCTTGGTCCTACCCGAAACAGTCCGCCCCAGTAAGTACCGCATCACGCTCCAGCCCGACCTGAATGATTTCACATTCAAGGGCGAGCAGAGTATCGACCTCATGGTTTTGGAACCCACATCGACAATCATGCTGAACGTGATCGACCTTACGATCACGTCGGTGGCCCTGCACGCAAACGGGACCACGCTCACCGCCCGTTCGATCGATCTGGACAAAGGCGGAGAGACGGCAACGCTGGACTTCGGCGAGACCATCCAACCCGGCGACGGCCGGTTGGAGATGGCATTTACGGGTGAACTGAACGACAAACTGATGGGCTTCTACCGGTCGGAGTACACTTCCCAAGACGGCGAAACCCGCTATCTGGCCACCACCCAATTCGAGCCAACCGACGCCCGCCGGGCCTTCCCCTGCTGGGACGAACCGGCCAAGAAGGCGACCTTCGAGGTGACGTTGGTATTTTCAGACGAGTTCCAGGCGGTTTCCAACACCCCGGCGGTGGAGGAGGCCGTGCCCGGACCTGGCTTGAAGTCGGTCCGCTTCGCTGAAACGCCCATCATGTCCACCTACCTGCTGGCCTTTGTGGTGGGCAATCTAACCTCCATCACACAGCGGTCGGAAAGCGGCACCATGGTCGGCGTCTGGACCACCCCCGGCAAGGAGAGCCAGGCCGGGTTCGCTCTGGATACCTCAGTGAAACTGCTGGGCTATTTCAACGAATACTTCGGCATCCCCTATCCGCTGGCCAAGTTGGACCACATCGCCATACCCGACTTCGCCGCCGGAGCCATGGAGAATTGGGGCGCCGTAACCTACCGGGAGACGGCCCTGCTGGTGGACCCGGACAACTCATCGGCGGGCA
>MUCI01000031.1 GCA_002816575.1 SAR202 cluster bacterium Casp-Chloro-G2
AGTCGCTGCGTCAGCCACTGGAAGACAAAGTGGTCACCATCAGCCGTGTTAGCGGCAGCGTCACCTATCCCGCCAGCTTCATGTTGGTGGCGGCCATGAACCCCTGCCCCTGCGGGTTCCACACCCATCCCACCAAGGAATGCACCTGCTCGCCCTCCACCGTGGCCCGCTACCAGAAGCGCATCAGCGGCCCACTGCTGGACCGGGTCGACGTGTTCGTCGAGGTGCCGCCGGTGGAATACGAGAAGTTGGTAGAGGATGCGCCGTCGGAGGATTCCAGCCAGCCCAGGCTGCGGGTGGAAGAGGCCAGGGAGATACAGAGGGAGCGGTTCGCCGATTGCGGGTTCTTCTGCAACTCTGAGATGGGACCGGCCGAGGTCTGGAAGTTCTGCCAACTGGACGAAGGCGCCAAGGGCCTTTTGCAGACGGCCACTCAGAGGTTGAACCTCTCGGCCCGGGCCTTTCACCGCATCCTCAAGGTGTCCCGGACCATCGCCGACCTCGAGGGCTCAAAGGGCATAAACATCGCCCATCTGGCCGAGGCGATCCAGTACCGGCCCCGCACCGCGGTTAGCTAACCCGCTTGTGCCGGCGTTGAAGACGGGTACGGCTTGGCGTGGAGAATCCCGATACAGACGATCTGCCATCAGGCAGAACGATCTGACTCGACGAAAGATGGGACCGCCGGTGAGCAACGGGGGCTGATGTTACTGGCTGGCGTTGTTCAACGGCTTGCCGTGGACCGTCAATTTTGGCGGGTATACCTGGAGTTTCGCTTGGCCATTCGGGGTTCGGCGACTGGGTTTTAGAGCTTCCTCAATCACCATGTCCAAAGCCCAGGGCTCCCAGGGCTTGGTGATGTGGTATTTCACGCCCAATTTCTTGGCTCGTTGCTGGGTGTCGTGGGAATTCAGCGCCGTGACCAGGACAACCGGTATATCGGCGGTCTCGGGGTTCTTCCGGAGCGTTTCGATCAAGGCAAAGCCGTCCATCATCGGCATCAAGACATCCGCGAAAATGATGTCGGGCAGATCTTCTCCGATTCGCTGCATGGCCGCCACGCCGTTGCCAGCCTCCCGGACCCGGTAGCCTTTTCCTTCTAGGTCTTCGACCAATAGTTGCTTGATATCTAACTCGTCCTCTACGACCAACGCCTTGAGCATCCACAACCTCCTGAGTAACCGTTGTCGTTCCAGCGTAACAATTACTCCCTTAATATCAAGCCGCGAATCATAAGATACGAGCGCCCCAACAGATGTTGGGGCGCTCGTATCAGCCTGATGTTTGACCACGACGGCCTTGGTGGAAAGCCCTGCTTACACCGGGCACACCCTAGATAACCTGATGGGTCATATTGGGTTTCAGAGGTTCATGGCATTCAAGCCGACACGGGACAGGTCCTCGTCGGCCTGACCGCTCGGGTATCCTCCCACACCGATGCCGCCCAGGATCACGCCGTCTTTCATGATCACCAGTCCGCCGGTGCCGTGGGTAACCATTGGGTCGCCCAGGTCGGCGATGCCCCGCCCCTGGCTCTGTAGGCGCTCGGCATGAGCCCCAGAATCCAGGCCCATGATCGCCGACGTGTAGGCCTTCCGCTGGGCGTGGCGGCGGCTGAATATCCTCAAGTTATCCATCTTGGCGTAGGCTTCAAGGTTGCCCGCCGCGTCCACGATCGCCATGGCCACCGGCTCGCCGGGCGTCTCCATCGCCTTTTCCATCATGGCTTTCATGGCTGCTTGGACCTGCTCCATCTTCAGTTCGCTTGCCATCAGCAATCCTCCACTTTGACTCAGTATTTGCGCGGGTTGGCGCACTCTGGTGGGATTATACATAGTTGGAAGCCCAGGAATCCCACCCCAAGACTCCGATCCTAGATGACCTCCACCGGTGTCTATTTCCCTGTCTGGCGCCAGGCGCGGCGGTTAACCGGGGAAACCGCGACGGAGGGCCGGCCTCGGAATCGTCCGATCGTTTCGACGCCGCAAGGGGCCGATTTGGGTCAGACCCGCGATTTGCCCGCGATTTCAGACTTGCCACGGCGAATCGGCGGCGTCTATTATAATGAACGTGGAATCGAACAGAGTTAAATATCCCCTAGGCGCAGTTTCCAGTATCGAAGCCCTTACATTTGGAGAGCCGGGCCTCCGCACGTTCCGCCTGGATGTTCGGTCTGGGCAGGCCAACTGTTCTGTCTGGATGGAGAAGGAACAGCTTCTGCAACTGGGCGTCTACCTGCGGGACATGGTGGGACGCCTCTCTCGAGAAGACCGCAATAAAGAAAGCGACCTCCGGGAAGATAGCTGGTCCGGGGGCGATTTGACGGTCGATTTCAAGGCCGGCCAGATGCTCCTCAGCCACGACCAGGCCAGCAACGCTTTTTATCTCCAGGCCTTCGAACGCGAGACCGGCGACCCTGCCCAAGAGATCGACCAAGGAAGCGGCGAATCCGGCGATGCCGAATCGGTGGGATTCTGGATCACCACCGCTCAAGCAGCGACCCTGGGAGAGGAAGCGCTGACGATCTGCGCCGCTGGGCGGCCAACATGCTTCCTATGCGGACAGCCGATCAACCCCGACGGCCACGCGTGCCCCAGGGCCAACGGACACACCGTCTTGGAGGCGGGTTAGACCGGAACGCCAACGCGGCGGGATTGACTTTTGACGACTGAGTCGAACACCGGGCCGACGCCCACGGACATAATTCGCCACGGCGAAATAACCTCCTACCAGTTGACCCCTCAGGGTTCCAACTACACTTTTTTGGTCTCGATTGACCTGGATGGCAAGGAGACTTCGGCCATCTATAAACCCCGCCAGGGCGAGGCTCCCCTCTGGGATTTCCCCAGCGGAACTCTCTATAAACGCGAATACGCCGCATATCTACTGAGCCAGATCCTCGGCTGGAACATCGTCCCCTTCACCATCATCAGGGACGGCCCCTACGGTATCGGCTCGGTGCAGCAGTTCGTCGACCACGACCCCAGACAGAATTACTACACCCTTGATGAAGCGTGTGCCGACCAGCTAAGGACCATCGCCTGCTTCGATCTGGTGGCCAATAGCACCGACCGGAAGGCCAACCATCTATTGCTGGGCGACGGCGGCAAGATCTGGAGCATCGACCACGGGCTGACTTTTCATTCGGATATGAAGGTCCGCACGGTGATCTGGGATTTCTGCAGCGAACCCGTCCCTTCGCCTCTTTTGGACTCTTTGACCAACCTCCGAGAAATGCTGGATAGACCTGCCGATTCTCTGCCCAGCCAGGTAAAGGAACTGGTCACCCTGCTGCCGGTAGCAGAGTTGGACGCCCTGAAACGCCGGCTCGATTGGATCCTGGAAGAACGGGTATATCCCGGACTACCGGGACGTAACCGCCGTCGACGATAACCGTAATGCCTTGCGTATCGCCCACCTGATTCAGACTATATCCGTGTCCGTGGTTCGAGGGAAGTGGAATTGAACGTCCGGTCCATCAGCGCCGTGACTCTGGCGGTCAACGACATGGAACGCTCCGTCGAATTCTATGGCGGCAATATCGGTATGGAGTTGCTTTACGGCGGCGCTTCGGCTTCCTTCACCAGCTTCAAAGTCGGCGAGGGCTACGTCAACCTCACTTTGGCCGCCACCGAAAGTCCCACACGCGGCCGGGACCATCGGCCCGCCTCCTGGGGACGCGTGATCTTTCATGTTGAAGATGTCGACGCGCTATATCTTCGCCTGGTGCAAGCCGGCCTAAGCCCAACCACAGAGCCTGCCGACGCCCCGTGGGGCGAGCGCTACTTCCACATCCACGACCCCGACTCCCACGAACTGTCCTTCGCCAAACCCATCTAACCGGGCCATAGGCGAACAAGACGCCCACCACAACCTCCGTTAGGGCTAGCGTAGGGCTAGCGATTTCATGTCGGCTAGCACCCTATATGTTGATTTTCTATATTCCTTGTTATCACTATAGCCGTATTGACATACTGGATACAGTGACTTATAAACCATACGTTGCAAACGCAAGGGAACATCGTGATGAAAATCGCGTTTTTCCGAAATGCGCAATTACTTTACCGTTAATCGTAATCAGGGAGAAGAAAAAGTGCCCAACCCAAGATTAAGAGCGTCAGTTCTCAAGCATCTACCGAAGGCCATTGTCCTAATGTTCGTAGCCTTGCTGTTCGCTTGCGGGTCGTCAGCGACCGCCACCCCGCAGAGAAGCAGCGGCGGAGCCACATCGTCTCCGACGGCGGTCCCAGCTACGAAGGCCCCGTCAACCGCCGGGGGTACGGCCCAGCCCACGGCCATGCCACAAGCAACGGACGCCCCACCGGCCAAGGTTGCTCCGGCCGGGACCATCAACATGGGTCAGAAGGAAACGGGCATCTTTGAAGCGCACCCGAGCAAGAGTTCCAGCCCCAGGATCCAGTTCACCAGCAGCTCAGTAGCTGAGGGACTAATCACCACTCAGCCAGACTTCTCAGCCGGCCCGATGCTGGCGAAATCTTGGAGCGTTTCTGACGACTTCCTCACCTGGACCTGGAAGTTCCAGGAAGGTGTCCAGTTCCACAAGGGCTACGGGGAGATGACCGCCGAGGACGTCCTCTACTCCTACCAGCAGTGGAACGCCGGCGCCCTGCACGCCCGCTCCGGCATCATGGGCGAGTACTTCGGCGGGGTCAACGGCGAATTCGGCGGCCGGGAAGGCGCCTCCATTGAGATCGTGGACGACTACACCATGGTCGTCAACACCGGAGTGCCATGGGTTCCCGCGCAGGTCTTTGAATTCATGCGCAACGGCGGCGGTTCCAGTTCTTGGGTCGTCAGCCAGAAGCAGTCTGAAGAGATTGGCATCGATACGGCCAGCAAAGACATTGCCGCCACCGGGCCCTGGCAGATTGAGGAGCACTCCAGCGGTGAATTTTGGCGGATGAGCGCTGTGGAAGACCATTGGCGCCAGACCCCCTACTTCGCCGAGTTGACCTACTGGTCCATCCCGGAAGAGTCAGCCCGCGTCGCCGGGTTCCAGACCGGCCAGTTGGATAGCTTCGACATGGCATTCGACTCGCTGCCGGTAGTGGAAGCGGTGGAGGGCGCGGCCATGATCGGCTGGCCCAATGCCGGCCAAGCTGGGCTAAACTTCTACGGCCAGCTATATGGCCTAGACAAAGACGGTAAAGAGTACCCGGCCTACAACCCCAAGCTGCCATGGGTGTCCTCGGATGCCGACACCGAATCTGAGGCATGGGCCAACGCCGTCAAGGTCCGGAAGGCACTGAACATCGCCATCGACCGACAGGCGATCGTCGATGAACTGCTGTCCGGTTTCGGAAGGCCCCAGTCCGTCAGGGACTGGATGGGTTTTGACGAACGGGCCAACCCCGATTGGGTCTACGACTACAACCCGGTACTGGCCAAGCAGATGCTGGCCGAAGCGGGCTATCCCGATGGCTTCGAGATTTCCCTGGTACCGGCGATCCGCGGAGCTCCCGCTGAGGTTGAAGCGTGTGAAGCGGTCGCACAGTACTGGGACGACATCGGTATCAACGTAAAGTTCCAGAATATCCCTTATGCAACTATTCGGCCTGAGTTAATCACCCGGAAATTCGTGGGCGTCACCTGCCACACCGTTGGCGTGCGCCTTTCGCCCATCATCGGCGCCTCCAACTACGTCGTGAAGTCGACCTTCAGCTACGGGTCTCACCACCCGTGGATGGAAGAACGCGTCTCCGCAGCGTCGGTGGAAGTCGATCCGGCAAAGATCCGGGCGGACGAGCGTGAGATCTACGACTGGATCTTCGATAACTCTTTCGCATCCTCGCTGTACGTTCATGATGGCATCTGGCCGATAGGACCCCGGCTAGATCCCGATTTCGGCCCCACCGACTTCAGCGAAGTTCGGACCACGGTCGGCTTCGAGTACGCCAAGCACCGGTAAGCAACAAGCAATGCAGATTTAGGGCCGTGATTGGCCCTGCAGAAGAGCCCCGATCCTCGGATTGGGGCTCTTTTTTGTTTTTCGCCATTGATTTAATTTGCGCCATAAATGGCAATCTCGTTTTCTCCCCTTTATCCATATATGTACCAACAAAACATCTAACTGAACGGACAAACTCATCGTTCTGCTTTATTACAACAGAGATATAAATCACCAAATCGCAAGTAATAATATGATAGTGATTATCTAATGTTATTGACAATTTGGATATTGTGGCTTATAAACCATAGGTTTGAACCCTCAGAAACACTCTGGGGTTCTAGGGGTTCCTATGTCTACCTCATTAAAGAGATAGAAACACGGTACTTTTGGATTTCGTAGTTTAGGAGCGTATAACGTGCCCAAATCTGGTACTTCTAGAAACTATTTCCGCTTTTGGCCTCAGGCTTTGGTCCTGTTGTTCGCGGCCCTGCTAGTGGCTTGCGGTTCTTCCGCTACCGCCACTCCGGTGTCGTCGACCGGCAGCCCAGAGTCCACGGCGACAGCAACGTCCGGTGAAACTCCAACGTCGAAACCGGAAGCCACCAAAACCACGCCGGTAAAGACCTCACCAGCCGGCACCATTAATATGGGACAGAAAGAGACCGGGATATTTGAGGGGCATCCGAGCATGACCTCGAGCCCTCGGATTCAATTCACCAACAGCAGCGTCGGTGAAGGACTGATTACCACTGCGCCTGACTTCTCAGCTAACCCCATGCTGGCCAAGTCTTGGAGCATATCTGATGACTTCTTGACCTGGACTTGGAAGTTCCAAGAGGGAGTCCAATTCCATAAGGGTTACGGAGAGATGACTGCCGAAGACGTCCTCTACTCCTACCAGCAGTGGAACGCCGGCGCCAAGCATGCCCGCGCCGGTATCATCGGTGAATTCTTCAACCACACTGACGGCGGTTCTGAGATTATCGATGATTACACATTGGTGGTTAATACCGGAGTGCCGTGGGTACCCGCACAAGCATTCGAGTTCATGCGCAACAGCGGCGGCTCCAGCACCTGGATCGTCAGTAAGAAACAGTCTGAAGAGGTCGGTATCGAAGCGGCCAGCAAAAACATCGCCGCCACCGGACCTTGGGAGATCGAGAGTTCTGAAAGCGGCGTTTCCTGGAAAATGACCGCCGTGGAAGACCACTGGCGTCAAACGCCTTACTTCGCCGGGTTGATCTACTGGACGATACCCGAAGAGTCTGCCAGGGTTGCCGGATTCCGAACAGGGACCCTAGACAGCTTTGACATGGCGTTTGACTCCCTACCCACTGTGGAACAGGTGGAAGGGGCCCTGGTCAAAGGCTTCCCCAACGCCGGTCAGGCCGGCCTCAATCTATATGGCCAGCTCTACGGATTAGATAAGGACGGCAACGAATACCCTCAGTACAATCCGGACCTGGCTTGGGTTTCTTCTAACCCCGACACCGAGTCCGAAGAATGGGCAAACGCTGTCAAGGTCAAGAAGGCCTTGAACATCGCCATCGACCGGCAGACCATCGTTGACACGCTGCTGTCCGGCTTTGGCAAACCTCTATCAGTCAGGGACTGGATGGGCCACGAAGCACGAGCCAACCCTGATTGGGTCTACGAGTACAACCCTGAACTGGCCAAGCAAATGATTGCTGAAGCCGGGTTCCCCAATGGGTTCAGCATCACTTTGACGCCGGCCATTCGTGGTGCGGTTGCCGAGGTCGAAGCCTGTGAGGCGGTAGCCCAATACTGGGAAGCCATTGGCCTGGATGTAAAATTCCAGAACATTCCATACTCCACGCTCCGTCCTGAGGTCATCGCCAGGAACTACATAGGCGCAACCTGCCACACCGTTGGCGTCCGCCTGTCGCCTATCGTTGGAGCATCCAACTACGAGACCAGGTCCACGTTCAGCTATGGCACACACCATCCCTGGTTGGATGAAAACGTGAGAGACGCGTCGGAAGAAGTTGATCCCGAGTTGGCGTGGGAGAAGAACCTGAAGGTTTACAACTGGATCTTCGACAACGCTATGGCGTCTGCGATTTACACTCATGACGCGATCTGGCCGATTGGGAAAAAGCTTTCCATCGAAGGATGGGAACCCACGGACTGGAGTGAAGTGAGGACCGCGGTAGCATTTGAGTACGCTCAACCAAGGTAATCGCTAACCCGGATATTCCGTAACGAAAAGGTCCCCCGGCAGTTTCCTGCCGGGGGACCTTTCTTGTTCTATACCCTAGGTGAGGTCGGACTTTCTAGGCCAGTTCCTTCACCAGATGATAAACGGTTATGACACCGTTTGGCGGCTCGCCGTAGGGCTCTTCTTTAACCAAAGTGTAGCCATTATTTTGGTACATCGCCAGCGCTGGCTGTAGCAGGTCAACCGTGGATAGAACGATGCGACGATAACCTTGGCTCCGGCAGAATTCCTCGGTCTTCTCCAAAAGCCGCCGGCCGACTCCTTGCCTCCGCACCGTGGAAGAAACGCTCATCCGGCGCAGCTCTGCTTCTTCTTCTCGATCAGTGGGTTGAATGCCAACGATACCGACAACCGAGTCCTGGGATTCCACCACCCAAAAGTTGCCTCGTGCGTGGGCCTGGTAGTGGGCGGCAATGTCCGCCATGTCGTCTTTCAGAGCTTGGTCAACGTAGCGCCGGACTCCCTCCTCTACCTCACCAGCAAACTCCATCAGGCCGTTTGCGAACAACTCCCGTACCTGGGCCAAATCGCCCGGAAGGAAATCCCTTATGTTAAGTGTGGACTGGCCGCTCATCTGTTCCTGCCGGATTTTCGCTAAGTGTTGATCAAGAAGTTGATCACGTCGCCGTCTTTGACCGGATAGGTCTTGCCCTCGGAGCGCAGCACGCCCTCTTTCCTGCCCTGGGCCAGGCTGCCGCAACGGACCAGATCCTCGTAGGCGATGACCTCGGCGCGGATGAATCCCCGGGTGAAGTCGGTGTGAATCGTTCCCGCAGCCATCTGGGCCTCGATTCCGATGGGCACGGGCCACGCGCGGACCTCGTCTTCGCCCACGGTCAGGAAAGACACCAATCCCACGGTGCTGTAGCACACCTGCTTGACCCTTTCCACGGCCGGCTCGTCCAGTTCCATGGCCTCTCTGAATTCATTGGCTTCGTCGGCGTCCATCATGGCCAGGTCCACTTCAAGTTTGGCGCACAAGCCCACTTCGCCCAAGCCGCCCGCGACCTCATTCGCGATGCCAAGACTCTCAAATGTCGGAGGCTTTTCGGACTCGCCGGCATTGAACGCCACCACCACCGGCTTGCTGGTCAGTAACTGGAAATCCACCAAAGCCACCGTCTCCGAGTGGGTCAGGGTTTGGGATTTCATGGGAATGCCCTTCTCCAGGTTGGCCTTCACCTTCTGGACCGTCTCCAACTGGGGGACCATGGCCGGCCGCTCCGCCGGTTTGGCCTTTTTGAGTCCGTCGCTGAGACGGGCTTCGGCGCGTTCCAGGGCTTCCAGGTCGGCCAGGATCAGCTCATCCAGCATCGCTTTAACGTCGCGGGCCGGGTCAACATCGCCCAAGGGATGAAGCAAGGCTGGGTCTTCAAAGGCCCGAACGACAACCAGCAGCGCATCGGCGGCCTGCAGGATGTTCCGCTGCCGCCCGCTTAGCAGCTGGTTGGCTGAGACTGCTTCCCGGTCGATGGGCGGCAGGTCCCAATACTTGATCTCCGGGTGGATGACCTTTTTGGGGTGGTACATGCCATCCAACACCGCCAGGCGTGGGTCGATGACCTTGACCACACCCACTTGCAGGGGCCCGGCTCCGCCGGCGCCGGTGGACGTGGAATGGCCTGCCGTTAGGGCGTTGAAGACGGTGGACTTCCCGCTTTGGGGCAGTCCGATAACTGCGATATCCATACCTGGTCTGTAAACCTCTTTTGTGGTTTGCCTGTTAATAGGACTGGAAGAGCTTGCCCCAGTCGGTTTCCAGGGCGGCCTTGATCCGGCGGCGCCCCCTGGTCTTCAGCCAGTACCCGTTGTGGTACAGGTTGGACGCTAAGAAGGCCAGGCTGACGAAAGGACTCCGGAGCAGCATCTTTTCCAAGGGTTTGAGCGGACCCCAGTAGATCAGCTTTTGGCCGCGGCTGGCAAAGGTGTTCTCCACGCCGGTGAACTGCCAATTCACCTGGCTTATGTCCTCGCCCACCACGTTTATCTGAGACACGTCGCCGCAACCCAGGCCCCGTTCGTGGGCCAAGCGGATGAACTTGATGCTCATTGGGTCGAAGCCCATCATCTTGGCGGCCACGGCGTCGATGGCCACCTGGTCGTTGCTGGCCAGGATGCGGTCCTTGATGTGCCAGCGCATGGCGCGGGGGCCGGGGCCGTCTCCGGCGAAGGTGCCGTCCATCACCGCGAACAGTCCCGGGTGAATCTCTTGCTGAATGGCCAAAAGATCGGTCAGCGTCTCGTGAATCACCGAGTGGGTCCAGTGGCGTTTGCGATGGAGCAGCCCGCCAAACGCGTTCTTCATAGCCCCGGTCATGGTGGTGAAGACGTGGGTCTTCATCGTGGGCAGATGGACGATATTGGTGCCCGGAAAGATCTCGGGTATCTGAATCCCCTCTGGGAAGATGTCGTCCAAGACCAGCATCTCAGCCTTTGGTTTGTAATAGATCCACTTGTTGGGTTCGGAATCCAGGTGGATGTCGGGCAGGCCGCATCTTTCCTGAGCGGCTTTGTGTTTGTTCTTGAACTCGCCCTCAAAGGAGTCAACGACCACGGTGCCGTTGTGGGCCGCCACCAGGTCTGTGTGCCCACGGGCTTTCAGCGCCCGGCTCACTCCCTCGATCTGCCAGGGAGTTGTGGAGCAGCCGGGGTACCAATGCTGCCAGGAAATATTCACCTTCAACAGCGTCTTGATGTCCGGAGACAGGAATTCTCCGACACCTGCCAAGTCCATGGCCCGGCCCATGTCGGCAACGGCGGTCTCCGGCGACGTCGCCACCACCGCCACCACCGACTGGCCGGGTCGCGGCTGACTACCGGGACCGGCAGCGGGAGACGGCTGGGTGGAACCTGAGTCTCGGGAAGTCATGGATCAACTCCTAGATGTTGGGCAACCGCCGGTCGGCGGCCGGTTATCGATCAGTTATTTAACAGCAGCACTAATGACGATACCGCAACCCAACTTATGATGGACAAGACCAGCGGCAGATCGCGAATTATCAGCTGTTCCGGGGCCTCGGCCCTTTCGCTGTTGTTCAGGAGATACAGGTAGCGGAACAGTCCGAAGGTGACCAAGGGCAGGGTGAACAGCATGGTGTTGTTGTCGGGAAGGTTATCGGCTTCCACCGTGTAAATAGTATAGCTTAGCCACGCGGCGGCGGCAGACAGCAGCAGCAGTTGGTTGATGAAGGCGCCGGAGTATTCCTTTAGGACCGGTCTCTGGTCTTCGGCCTCGTCACCCGCCAGCCGCACCTCGGCGAACCGCCTTCCCAGGACGATGAACAACGCTCCGGCGCCCGTGGTGGCGTACAGCCACGGCGACGCGGTAACGTCGATGGCCACTGCCCCCGCCACGGCGCGGATGACGTAGCCGCTGGTGACCGCGAAGGCGTCCAGCAAAACCACTTCTTTCAGTCCCAGGGAATAGCTGAGGTTGATCAGGGCGTAAACGGCTCCGGCCACCCCCAGCCAGGGACCGACCAGGGTCATAACCACCAGGCCCGCAGCCGCCAACACGGCTATGACAACCGCCGCCACCGGTACGCTCACCTTGCCCGAAGCTATGGGCCGGTGGCGTTTCACCGGATGCGCCCGGTCTCCAGTCCGGTCCATCAGGTCGTTGAACAGGTAAACGGCGCTGGAGAGGGCGCAGAAGGCCACGGCGACCAGCAACAGGCGCAGCAACAACTCGGGCACGGGACTGAGGTCGTCGGTGCTCCAGGCCACATCCACGGCGAAAACGAAGGGCAGGAACACCAGACCGTTCTTGACCCACTGCAGAGGGCGCAGCGCTTTCAGGAGCGCGACCGGACTTAACGCCGGCGCGGTCTCAGTCACGGCTTCGCTTTGTTCATCAGCGCTCAATGTGGGTCAGGCTGCATTGAATCAAATTTCGAATCAGATCTCCATGTCAGTTGTCGCGGGGACGGTCGCGGTATCCAACTTGGGGACGCGCCGCAGCGCCAAAAGGGCCAGCAAACCGATAGCCACCGCGAACCACAGGGTTACCAGGCGGACCAGCGCCGTGCCGGCCGATGCGCCGGACCTGGTCACACCACTCTGGCCCAGCAGAGCCAGCATGCTTCCCTCGGTGCCGACCAGTCCGCCGGGCAGGGCGGTTACGGCCCCCACCAGTGTCGCCGCGGCATAGATGGGCAGCGCCCGGACCAAGGAGATGTCGGACCCGATGCCTTTCAAGATCAACCACAGGGCCAGTCCCTCGGCGAACCAGGCCACCGCGCCGATGGCTATTCCGGCGGCCATCACCTTGGGAGCAGCCAGCTCCCTGAATCCTTCTTGGGAGTCGCGTATCAGGTCGCTCCACCGTGAGAGCACCGGAAGTCCGGCCAGCCTCGTGGCCCACCGGGATACCGCGAACAGCAGACCCGCCAACATGACTGCCAGCGCCACGGCCAGAACCGCGATGACTGGAACGGGCAACAAAGCGAACCCGGTTAATCCCAGGATGATTACCGAGATGACGTCGGTCAGCCGTTCCATGACGACCACCGGCGCCGACCGGCCAACGGGGATACCGGTGCGGCTGTTCAGCAGGTAACATTTTACCAACTCGCCTGCCTTGCCCGGTGTTATGGACATTGCGAGGCCGGAGAGAAACACCAACGCGCTCACGCCGCCCGGAACGCTGATCCGCAGAAATCTGAGGTAGATGGCCCAACGGAAGAAGCGGAGCAGGTAATTGGCCGAGGCCAGCCCCAAGGCCGCGAAGAGGTAGAGGATTGGCAGCCTGCCGATCTCGTCCAAGGTCCCGCCTAGATCGCCGTAGGCCGCCATGGCGGCGAAAACGCCCACCGCAAGCAACGCCGGCAGGAGCAATTTCTTACTCATGGGCCGGCCCCTGTTTGTGCCTTACCGCCAATGACGTATCCAGGACGGGTCAGCCCTTGGCCTTGATCTCCGCGTACCAGGCCCCTAATCCGGCCATGGTCCCATAGTAGAACGTGAACACCCAAACTCCGCCCCACAATAGAAGCAGCTGGATATCGGTGACCTTGGTTACGATGGCGGCAGAGGTTGCCAGGACCACGAACATCAGACCGCCGGTCCACAGGCAGAACATCAGCGCCTTCTTACCGGGCGGGTCCTGATTGCCGCTGGTTGCCGAGATTCCATAGTATCCACCGATGAACGGGCCGAACGGGATCCCGATGATATGCACTATGGGAACCAGGGCCAACACGATCATGATCGCGAATCCGACGAAAACGCCCTTAATCATGATTTGGACACTCTCGGTGGGGTCCTGAATGTGAGCAATGTGTTACCGCGTTTCACCTGTGATGCTCCTGGTGTGATGCCCGTGGGAAGCGGTGCCCGCCGGACGGGCCAACAAAGTTCCCACAAACGATTTCAGCAATCATTATAGACTCGCCACGTCGATCACGCACAAGCCAGCCGTGGGGCAGGGCGTTATACTGTACGTGGAATCCAGTCCCGGACCCCGACGAACGAGGAATCCCATTGGCCACCGATTCAACATCCGATCCCAGGGGCTACGTTCACGAATCTCCGTTCGCTGAGTTGTTGGACATGCGGGTAGCCGACCCCGACGATGGCTCCAGCGTTGTGACCATGCCCATCAATCCAGGCCACCTCCAGCAGGCCGGCCGGGTCCAGGGAGGGATCGTGGTCGCCCTGGCCGACTACGCCTTCTTCCGGGCGGTCAAGCCACTGCTCAAGCCCGGTGAGATGACCACCACCATCGAGATCAAGGTCAACTTCCTAGCCCCCGCCGAAAGGGGCGAACTGACCGCCACCGCCAAGATCGTCAGCCCCGGACGCACCATAATGGTGGGTGAGGTGGAGGTCAAGGACCAGGACGGCAGACTCATCGCTCAGGGCCTGGGCACCTATATGGTGATCCAACCCCGAAGCTGATTCCACTGCTCACCGGTGCTTTCCCAAGCTTTCCCGGAATCATTCAAAAGCCAAGTCCAATCCCCGGATTCCGGCATGATTGTTGACTACCTTGGTAGACAATCTTGGAATCCGGGATGGCCTGGTGTATAATTCATATTGGCTTACCAGCCTGGAGGTACGTCCTGATGAAGATCCCCATGAAAGTGGACTATGGGGTGCGAGCGCTGGTGGAACTGGCTCTTCGCTACGGTGACGGCCACGTCCAAACGGCGACGATTGCCTCCAAACAGGGCATCCCCGAAGCCTACCTGGACCAGCTGATGACTTCTCTGAACAAGTTCGGCTTCGTCAATAGCCGCAGGGGACCTCAGGGGGGACACGCCCTGGCCATCGACCCCAAAGATATCGACCTCAACATGGTGATGGAGCGTCTGGACAGCAGCAATTCGCCGTTGGATTGCCTCATCAACCCCCACGATTGTGTGTTCTCCCACACCTGCGCCCAGCAAGAGGTGTGGAAGACGGTGGAAGCGTCGATCCGCGACGTGCTCAGCAATATCACCGTGGCCGACCTGGCCGAACGCCAGTCCAGTCTGGCCGGACAGGAGGCGCTGCCGCTATAGCTCCGTGGCCAGGCCAGCGCCCAGGACCGGCGCGCACGAAGACCATTTCACGCCTGAGTTAGCTGTGGTAGTTCAGTCAATATGTCACCCTAATAGTTCTGTGATTTTGTCACCACCAGGGATCTCCTCCAGGGGTGGTTGGGGCTGGGTTTTCGAGGGTGCGGTTGATGCTCTTGTCCCGATACCACAGCCCCGCTCTCCGGAGTGCCGTCCCTGCCGGGGACCAACGCGGAGTTGGGGGCAACATCAGCCCTTGCCTCTTCCCTCCAAGCCCCCTTTCGAGCCCTGAGCGCGGAGGGAAGGGGCGGAGCTTCTCTGCTGGCGATCACTCGGCCCTGATACGTCACCGCCACGCTGCCATCCTGCCGTTCTTGGACCTCCACCCGAGCCCGGGCGTAGCTTGACCGGCCGGTTCCGGCCAAGATCTGCAGGGTGTGCTCTCCCAATCTCACCGTATTGTCCTTGGCCACGGTACGCTGGTACTTGAAGCAGAGCACCCCTTCCAGGCTAATCCCAGGCTCCAGCCGCCGGTAGGCGGTGCCTGGCTGGGAAGGCGGCACGGCGAAGCGAGCGTCGAACCGGGGCAGGAAGTCCCAAAGCACCTGGTTGGCCTCCTCCAGCGTGGCAGCTCCAGCCAGGCGCAGCTCACTGACCAGTCGGTCTTGGAAGGTGCCCCACAGCCTTTCCACCCGGCCCTTGGCTTGGGGGGAGAGGGCCACGATGGACTGAATGCCCAACTCATTCATGGCCCGGCCCACCTGGGTGGGTTGACGTTCTCCAGCCAACTGCTCCTCCAGGGTCTCCCCCTGCTTGGGGTTGACCTGGAAGATGCTGTGCCGGTCGCTGTAGAGGGCCAAGGGTATGCCTTTGCTTCCGATAATCTCCCGCAGCAGCAGCAAGTAGCCTTGGGCGTCCTCCTGTTCCCGGAACAAGGCGTGGGGAACCGTGCCCGTGGCGTCATCGATGGCCCCGACCAACGTAAGGTAGGGACCCCGCCCCTCCAGCCAGTCGTGACGGCTGCCGTCCACCTGGAGCAGCATCCCCTCTTGGGGGTAGCGCTCCCTCCGGTGCCGGTGTTGGGCACGGCGGCGCCGCTTCGGGCTGGGCACCTTTGCCTCGGTGAGGATGCGCCACAGGGAGGACCGGCTCAGGGTCAGCTCCTCCCGCTCCGCTAAGACCTCCTGCAGGTGGTGGTGGTTCAGACCTTGGTAAAGGCCCCGGGCCAAAGCTACCGCCTGCTCTCTGAGGTGTTCTGGAATCCGGTGGACCGGCGCGCGGCCGCGATTGCCGTGGGATAGGGCAGCAACTCCCTCCTGCCTGTAGGCCGCCAGCAACCTCCGGACCTGCCGCACCGACAGACCCATGAGCCCGGCAGCCTCCTCCCCCGTTAGGCCTCCCCGCTCCATCTGGTTCAACACCTTTGCCCTCTGCTGTTCCTTCCCGTTCAATGACACTGTCTCCTTTTCCATAGGGTGACATTTTCACTGAACTGTTAAGGGGTGTCATTTTCTCTGGTCTACCACAGTTAGCTTGACAACATTTATCGGCAGCTATAGACTCGATTAGTCAATGATTACGTTCAAAAACTGGCCGAATAGCCAATCTCAACTAACTTGCTCCTGTACGTGTCCGCCCACATAGGGCGGGCTACATTTCTGTATATCTGAAGCCTGCGCCCACCCGTTTTGAGCAACCGAATATGGGTAAGCGCGGGTTTTTTTATTCTGAGCCATGTTCGTTAGCATCCAACAGGCTTCAGGGACATCCAAGTAACCAGGCAAAAGGTATCAGACCAAACATATCGGGCAAGATGCCAGGTCCAAACGCATAGTCCGGCAGCACCGGGAAAAATAGGAGGGTTCAACCCATGGCCGATCAGCCCCTAACGCTCACACCAGATCAAGTAAAGCGATACAGCCGCCACATCATCATGGGCGATGTGGGGAGCAAGGGTCAGCGCGCACTCATGGGCGCCAAGGCCCTGATCATCGGCGCCGGGGGGCTCGGTTCCCCTTCCGCCATCTACCTGGCATTGGCCGGAGTTGGCACCGTCGGAATCGTTGACTTCGACGTGGTTGAGCTGTCGAACCTCCAGCGCCAGGTCCTGCACCACACCGCCGACGTGGGCCGGCCCAAGGTCCAGTCCGCCATCGACAACATCAAGGCCTACAACCCAGACGTGAACGTGGTAGTCCACGAGACCCGTTTGGAGTCCGACAACGCCATGGAGATCATCGGCCAATACGACCTGGTGATCAACGGCGCCGACAACTTCGCCACCCGGTATCTGGTGAACGACGCCTGCTACCTGCTGAAGAAACCCCTGGTTGACGGCAGCATCCTGATCTTCGACGGCCAGGCCACCGTGTTCCTGCCCGGAGAGGGCTGCTACCGCTGCCTGTTCCCCTCGCCTCCGCCTCCTGGCATGGTCCCCAACTGCGCCGAGGCCGGCGTGCTGGGCGCCTTGACTGGATTGGTCGGCAGCATCCAGGCCACCGAAGCCCTCAAATATTTCTTGGGCATCGGCGAGTCCCTCAGCTCGCGGCTGTTGCTCATCGACGCGCTGAGCATGACCTTCCGGGAAGTGAGACTCAAGAAGAACCCCGACTGCCCGTTGTGCGGTGACAACCCCACCGTGACGGAGTTGATCGATTACGAAGTATTCTGCGGCATCGCCGAACCCCACGAAGCGGCGGCCGTTGGGTCGGACTAAGCTAGATCAAAGGGGTGTCCGAACCGTCGGACACCCCTTTTACGCACCTATCGGGTTTAACGATGGACCTTGGCCCAGGTAATTCCTAAGACACATACAGGCTATATGGTTACTAGGCTCACCTACAAAGGCATAATCGACACGATCGGCAACACACCGGTCGTTCAACTGCAGCGCATGAGTCCCAAAGAGGGCGTGCGCATCTTTGCCAAGTTGGAAGGGAACAACCCAACCGGCAGCGTCAAGGACCGCATCGCCCTCAAGATGATTGAGCGGGCGGAACGGGACGGCGAGATATCCCCCAACCGCACCATCTTGGAGCCCACCAGCGGCAACACCGGCATATCTCTGGCGATGATCGGCCGTCTAAAAGGCTACAAGGTCGCCGTGGTCATGCCGGAGAACGTGAGCGTGGAGCGGGTGCAGCTGCTTGAGGCCTACGGGGCGGAGATCATACCATCCGACGGCACCCGGGGCACCAACGGCTCCATCGAAGTCGCGCAGGACCTGGTAGACAAGCGCGGCAGCGATTATTTCATGCTGTACCAGTACGGCAACAGCGGCAACCCCGACGCCCACTACGACACCACCGGCCCGGAGATCATAGAGTCACTGCCCGATGTGAAGATGTTTGTTGCGGGCTTGGGCACCGGCGGCACCCTGATGGGCGTGGGCCGCCGTCTGAAAGAGCACAACCCCGAAGTCAAGGTGGTGGCCGTCGCGCCGGAGCCTGATGACTTCATCTCCGGACTCCGCAGTCTGGAAGAGGGGTTCATCCCACCCATACTAGACATCAACCTGCTGGACTCGCGGATGCTGGTCAGCAGCTTCGACGCCTTCTCCACCACCAAGCGGCTTTTGGCGGAAGAGGGCATATTCGCCGGCGTATCGTCAGGTTCCGTCGTCTACGGGGCCATCCGACAGGCGGAGCGCATGGACGAAGGCGACATCGTGTGCCTCCTGGCCGACGGAGGCTGGAAGTATCTGAGCACAGCCCTCTGGACCAAGGACTACGAGCAACTGGCCAAAGACGCCAAGGGCAAGATCTGGTGGTAACCACAGCCTAGTTGCAATCGACAATTTCTTCGCTGATTCATCGAAAAAGCCTGGCAACCGCCAGGCTTTTTCATGCCTAAAACTTGGACTTGGCGGCGCGGGGTGAACCATAAGGCGGCCCCCGGGCCGTTGGACGTCGTGGAAAGCATGCCCTCCAGGCACGACAATGGCGGCGCCGGAAGCGGCCCAAGAGCTTGACCCAACTTGAATCATCAGCCTTGGCGATGCTATACTGGCTCTAAATATTTCCTTCCTATGAGAGCGGGGTGTGACCCGCTTTCTTGCTGATGGAAACTACGTTTTCCGTCCGGGATTCGGGAGGGGTGCGAACAAATGAAAAGCGATTTTCTGATTGCATTGACCCAGTTGGTGGCCGAACGGCACCTACCGCGTGAGCAAGTGCTCGGCGCGATTGAGGTCGCATTGGCGTCAGCTTTTAAGAAAGACAACCCGGCATCGGGCCAAAATATATCGGTCACCCTCAATCCCAACACCGGGGAAGTGAGCGTTTTTGCTCTGAAAACCGTGGTTGAAACGGTCGAGGACCGAGACAAAGAGGTCACCGTAGCCGAAGCCCAATCCATCAAAAAGGGTGCGGTGCTGGGCGACGAGGTGGCGGCCGCCGAGCCTCTGCCCCACAACGCCAGCCGTATCGCCGCGCAGACCGCCAAGCAGGTGGTATTGCAGCGCCTGCGTGAGGCCGAGCGAGACCTCCTTTACCAAGAGTTCCAACAGCATGAGGGCGACATCGTCTCCGGCGTGATAGAACAAGCCGAACCCGGCCGGACCATCACCCTGGATCTTGGCCGCGCTCAGGCCGTCCTCCCGGTCGAGGAACAAGCGCCCACGGAGCGTTACCGCAAGGGCCAACGGGCCAAGGTCTACTTGGTCAGCGTTAGAAGCACGCCCAAGGGCCCGGAGATTCTGGTCTCCCGCAGCCACAAGAACATGCTCAAACGCCTGTTCGAGATCGAGGTGCCAGAGGTCTACAACGGCGTGGTCGAGATTAAGGCCATCGCCCGCGAAGCCGGATTCCGCAGCAAGGTAGCTGTGACCGCGACCCAGCCGGGGATCGACCCCGTCGGGTCCTGTATCGGTATCCGCGGCAACCGGATACAAAGCATAGTGAACGAACTCCAAGGCGAGAAGATAGACATCGTCTCTTGGGACGAAGATTCCAGGGCGTTCATCACCAACGCCCTCAGCCCCTCGGAACCCGTCCATGTGGAGCTTCTAGAGCAGGAACAGACGGCCATCGTGGTGGTCCCTGACCGGCAACTCTCCTTGGCCATCGGCAAAGAGGGCCAGAACACCCGGCTGGCCGCCCGTCTGACCGGCTGGAGGCTGGACATCAAGGGCATGACCGAGTGGGAAGAGATCAAGGAAAGGACTCAAGCCCGGGCTGGGGCCGCGGCCGCGGCGGCCAGCGAGACTGAAGCCACGACCGAGGAAGTAGCCGAGGCCGTTGAAGAAGCCATAGCCATCGTCGAAAAGGCGGCCGCCACATCCGAACCCGCGCCTGAGACAGCCGTCACGGCTGACGCGTCGGTCGAGGCGCCCGCTGAAGAGATTGACGAAGACAGCATCCTCGAAGCTTTGATGCTTGATGAGGAAACTCAGGAAGCTGGCGTGGCCGAGCCTGCCGCTGCTGAGGGCCTCAGCGTTGAAGACCTTGACGCCTTCACCCTGGACGATGTCGACGTCTCCGATGACTCGGATGACGATGAGGACGATGAAGAATACACCGAGGACGAGGGAGAACTTGCCACTCTGCCGTCCTTGATTCCTGATGCAGGCAAGATTCGGTTCGCCGAAGACATCGTCGAAGAGTTCCGTGGCGGCAGCCGCGGCGGCCGGCGCCGCAGAGGCGGCGG
>MUCI01000032.1 GCA_002816575.1 SAR202 cluster bacterium Casp-Chloro-G2
CGAGGAAATTAAAGAGGAGGACCGCTCATGGTGAGCCCCGTCGAACCACCGCTGTGGATGGACCCAGTTATTCTTGACCAGGAACCTGACTGGTGCGCGTCCTTCGAGAGCCTCAGGACGAGCGGCGAGATCAACGCTAGAGCGATAATGGAAACCCCGGAAGCCGGTTGACCGGCCAACACCGCCGACCTATCATGCGGTGATTCCATCGCCAGGCTAGTTCTCAGGCTAGTTCTCAGGCTAGTTCTAAAGTAGGTTTATAGCATGAATAAAACCGACCTGCCCTTTCTCTCGGCAGCGGAATTATCCCGCTTGATCGCCGTGAAAGAGGTCTCTCCTGTCGAGGCCACGGAGGCATATCTGGAACGCATCGAATCGCATGACGGTGTGCTTCGGGCCTTCGTGACGGTTACCGCCGATGACGCCATCCAAGCCGCCAAGACCGCGGAGCAAGAGATCGCATCCGGGAACCACCGTGGCCCCATGCACGGCCTACCCGTTGCCGTGAAGGACCAGATCTACACCAAGGGCATCCTGACCACCGGAGGGTCGCCGGTGTTCAACAACTTCTACCCGACGGAAGACGCAACGGTGATCGTCAAACTGAAAGAAGCGGGGTCCGTGGTGCTGGGCAAGTTGAATATGACCGAGTTCGCCACCTCTGGCCTTTCCCACCAGTTCGACCCGCCCCGGAACCCCTGGGACCTGGAACGTTCCACCGGTGGTTCCAGCAGCGGTTCGGGGGCCGCCACCGCCGCTTTCCTGTGCGCCTCGTCGCTGGGCGAAGACACCGGCGGCTCGGTGCGCTTTCCGGCGGCCTGGTGCGGACTGGCCGGCATCCGTCCCACCTGGGGCAGGGTTAGCCGCTATGGGGTCATGCCCGGAGTCCGTTCCATGGACACCATCGGTCCTCTGGGACGCACCGTGGAAGACTGCGCCATCACCCTGGCGGCGATCGCGGGCCACGACCCCAAAGACAGGATGAGCAGTTCTGTGCCGGTCCCCGATTACCGGCAAGCCCTCACTGGAGATATCAAGGGTTTGAGGTTCGGCATCGTCCGCGAACTGCTGTACACCGGCCTGGTTGAAGAGGAGATACGCCGGTCTATCCTGGACGCTGCTGACACCCTGCGGGCCATGGGCGCTCGGGTGGAGGAACTGTCGATCCCGTTGGCCGCCAATGCCGGGGCCATCAACGGCGCGATCAGGGTGGAAGCCCCCGTAACCTACCAAGACCTGCTGCGCGACCGCCCCCAGGATATCGCCCACGACAACCGCATCGCCTACCTGGCCAGCAGCATCATGCCCTCGCCCTACTACTACAAGGGCCTGCGGCTGCGGGCGATGGTCCGCGACCAGGTGATCGCCGCCCTGGATAGTGTGGACCTGCTGCTATCTCCGTCCACGGGCGTGGCGGCGCAACCGCTGGGCCCGGACCCGGCCATCGACAGCAAAGCGGCGAGCAGCCGCATACCGTGGCTGTTGGCCACCACGTTCAGCCTGGCCAACGTGCCGGCCATGAGCGTGCCCTGCGGCTTCACCGCCACTGGACTGCCCATCGGCCTTCAGATCGCGGGACGGCCCTTCGACGAAGGCACAGTGTTCCGGGCTGGGCACGCCTACGAGCAGGGCACCGAGTGGCATTCCCGGCGGCCACCCGGCTTCGACCGGTAGATCGGCCCCGCCGGTCCGATTCCATCTGGTGGGCACGAGGGCCGAATGGCATGTAATTCGGCCCAACTTCCGATTGCCCTTTTATTAAGGTTATGAGAGATTTAGTAGGTGCTGAGTAAGCTGGATATGAAAGGACTAGTGCGCTTCGAGGACAGCCGTCTTCCGGTCCGGCGCATCCCCTTGCGGGAAAAACCGTTGCAGCGCTACTTCCTGCCGTACCGCGGCCTTGTTGGCCTGCTTCTGATCGCCATCACGTGGCCGCTGTCCCAGCAGACCAGTCAGAACGTGTTTTTCCCTTTGTGGCTGGGGTTCATCCTGTTTATCGATGGGCTGGTGCTGCGCCGCACGGCTACGTCGCTGATAGTCCGCAGCCCCAGGATCGTGGCGGTGATGTTCCTGCTGCCCTATTGGTGGGTATTTGAAGGCATCAACGAGATCACTCAGAATTGGATATATGTCTCCACGGAGAATGGCCGGGGCATAGTTGACCTCATTGAATCGTCTCTTTCCTACTCCACGGTGATTCCCGTGGTGTTCGAAATGTCAGAGCTTGTCGGCTCATTCAGCTTTATCAAGCGGTTCGAGCGGATGCGCGCCCTGGTCCTCAGCCGGCGGCAGGTCATTTTTACGGCGGTTCTCGGCGTGCTATCCATGGCCGCCATGCTCGTATGGCCTACCTATCTCTTCCCTCTCACCTGGGTGAGCCTCTTCCTCTTCTTCGACCCCATCAACCATATGGCCGGCAGGCCCAGCATCATCTCCCAGGTTAAGAAGGGCGACTACCGGATGATCGTTGCGTTCGGCCTGGGCGCGCTGGTCTGCGGGTTCTTCTGGGAGATGTGGAACAGGGACGCCTCGGTCGCCTGGGAATACAACATCGGCTACCTGGATTTCGCCCGGATCTTCGAGATGCCTCTGCTGGGATACCTGGGCTACCCGCCGTTCGGGCTTGAAACTTACGCCATATTTCACTTCGTAGCCGGCCTGCTTGGCTGGTCCTCGGAAGCCGAGGTCCCCCTGAGCAGCGAGGCCTTGCCGGGAACCGCCTAAACTGAAGCTTCCCGCCATCCGCGGCAGTTCCATGCTCATCCCGGCCAGGGCGAGCGATTCTTGTCCCCCGTACCAGCCTCGGTGTATCCTTGCTCCAACGTTTTGTGTTCCCGCCACCCAGTCCGGCTAGACGCGCCTGAATGCGAGAAGCACCCGGACATTCGCGGGCACGTCAGAGCACACATACCACGGCGCCCATATCACGAGGCACCTAAATCAAAGGAGACAAGCAGATGAAGTTTGGAATCTTCACGATCGTCCCTTGGCACGAGAGCAAGGGGCAGCAGCAGTCCCTCGATGAAGCCATGGCCCAGATAGAACTGGCCGACCAGCTTGGCATCGACGAGGTCTGGCTCGGGGAGCACCGCTTCTCCCGCCACGGCCTGCTGTCGGGCATCTGGTCCTTCGCCGGCATGGTGGCCGGCCGCACCAAGAACATCCGCATCGGCACCGCCGTGGTGGTGCTGCCCCTGCACAATCCCATCCTGGTGGCGGAAGAAGCCGCGATGGTCGACGTCATCAGTGGTGGCCGCCTCAACCTGGGCATCGGCTCCGGCTACCAGCGGCAGGAATTCGACGGACTGGGCATCGACATCAACACCAGCCGCGAAAGGTTCTATGAAGCCGTGGATGTCATCAAGAAGGCCTGGACCGAGGAAACGCTAACCTATAAAGGTAAGTTCACCGATGTGGAGGACCTATGGGTCCTGCCCAAGCCGATTCAGCAGCCCCATCCGCCGCTGTTCCAGGCGGTGAGCACCTCTCCGGCCAGCATCGACTTCGCGGCCAAGAACCAGATCCAGGTCATCGCCGGCGGCCCCACCGACATCCTGGGCCAGGCGCCCCAAGTGGTTAGGGCCTGGCGGGCCAAGATGGAAGAGTACGGTTATCCCCACGAGCACCTGGACCCGCCCATGTCCAAGGGCATCTACGTTGCTCCGACCCAGGAAGAGGCCGAACGAGACGCTGCCGAGCTGCAGAACTTCTCCTCGCGGATCCTGCGGTCCGAGGGCCACAACGGCGCCATCGGCTCCCCCATCGACAAGAATGGCAACGTACCGCCCGGTTACGAACACTGGTCCAACCGCCAGGCAGACCGGGAACGCCGCGACGACCCTGGCCACGCCGGACTGCCGCCGCTGGTGGGAACGCCTGAGGTGGTTATCGAGCGCCTGAAGGCGACCCAAGCCGCCGGGATCAACCACGTGTTCGGCAACTTCGGGTTCCCCGGCCTGCCCCACGAGAAGGTCATCCGGTCGATCGAACTCTTCGCCAAAGACGTGATGCCCGAGTTCCAGAACGTGCGGGTAGGGTAACCGGCGCATCGGCGGTCTGTCGTGCCTTGTGATCGTGGCGGTGGAGTTCGAACGCGCCTGCAAACGCGTTAGGCATACCGTGGCGGTTACCAATGTTAAAAGGGGCACGGTTTTCCCATGGGGCCTGGCAGGTTCCAGGGGTCAACAAACACCAGGGCGAAACAAAAGGGGCATCCCGATTCCACCGAGATGCCCCTTTTTTGGCTTCGCCGTTTTCGGCTGCTTTGTTGCGTCGGAAGCCTGCCATCATCCCCTACGGGCCTTGCCTGGAAAGCTTATTAGGTGGTGGATTACTCCGAATCTACTACGCCGCCATTCCTGATAAGATTGAGTGGGCGTCCCGGTTTTCCTATTCACCATCCGTACTTCTGCCGCGCCCTTAGCATCGATATATGAACGATTGGTTTTTTGACACTGGCTTGTGGATCACCGTCGCCGTAGTGGGCGGGATCCTTGGATTCGCGGTGCTGTACCTCAGCATACGGAGTTTTTTGCCTAGGGTTGCCCGGGGTATTGGTGGCGACCGATTAGTCGAAATGCTCATTGACCAAGAGGAATCGGCCGGAAAGTGGACGGCGCTCCTGGTGGGGTCGGTCATCGCGGCAGCGGTTGGGCTGGCCATCGCCGCTGAGTTGGGCGCGGACGTGGCAATCGCGAAAAGCCGCCTGAAGGAGATCGGGCTGGATACCGCGATCTGGATGGGCACCCACCTCGTCCGTTCGGTGCTGATCGTTATCGTGGTGATATTCATCACCCGGGTGAATTTCCGAGTCCTGCCCCCATTGTTTCGGACGAGTGTTTCCAGAGGGAAGACGGGTATAGAGCTTGATGAAGCATTAAAAAGAGCCGACTCTCTGGCCCAATTCAGTCTTTATGCCGTAAACGCCGTGGTAATTCTGATCGCCACGGTCATGTTGCTGGCGGAGTTTGGCTTCAATCTCGCTCCCCTGCTTGCCGGTGTCGGAATCGTCGGCATCGCGCTCGGCTTCGGTGCCCAGCACTTGGTTAGGGACATGATCGCCGGGGCCTTTGTCCTTTTGGAAGACCATTACCGGGTGGGTGACGTGGCTTCGGTTGGGGGGAAAACGGGCATGGTCGAGGCTGTCAGTCTACGTCGGACGGTCCTGCGCGACCTGGACGGCATCGTGCACATGATTCCCAACGGAGAGATCACCACGGCGAGCAACTATACCAAGACTTTCTCTCGGGTGAACCTCAATGTTTCCGTCGCTTACAAAGAGGACCTAGACCACGTCATCCGGGTGCTCGATAGGGTGTGCGTCGACCTCTCCTCGGCCGCATATTTTTCCGAACTTGTTGTCGAACCGCTGCGGGTCCTGAGGGTGGACAGCTTCGACGATTCCGGGATCGCCATAAAGGTCACCGGTGTAACCAAACCCATCCGGCAATGGGAGGTAACTGGGGAGTTGCGGCGGCGGATCAAGCGAGAGTTCGACCGGGAGGGCATCGAGATTCCATTTCCCCATCGGACGATCTATTGGGGAAATCAACCTACGGCCCAAACGGAGACGGCGGGAGCGTCGGTCGATCAGCCGGCGCCCACGTTACCGGACCCGGGCGAAGATATCATCCTGCCGGCTGATCCATGGGCCCTCGAGATGGAAACTCTGATTCGAGAAGCCGAGGAGGCTGAAGGCGGCGGGGTGCGGGTGCCAGCGCCGCTGATGGAGAATCTGGGTGAGATCAGAAAGATGTTGAAGCGTTCTCCGATAGCCCTGTTCACTTCAATCGACGGCACGCTGGCGCCCATCGCTTTGGCGCCCCGGTTTGCCAGGATCTCTCCGGCGGTGCGTCAGGCTCTATCAGTGCTGGCCAACCGCATCACAGTAGTGATACTTACCGAGCGGGATGTCGCAAGCGCGAGGTCATTGGTGGGTCTGCCTTCCGTGATTTACGAGGCAAGCCACGGCCTCGAAGTATGGGAAAAAGGAACCACTACCTTCGCAACCGATGTTCCGGCTGCCAGCCGGGACCTTCGCCGGTTGGCCAGGGCGGCCAAATCCGCATTGAACGGCATCTCTGGAATCGTGATTGAAGAAAAACCGTTTTCAGTTGCGGTCCACTATCGGCAGGCCATCGACCGTGCCGGGGCACGCGAGGCCGTATCGAGTTTTTTCGAGACGAGCCCCTATTCAGCGGGTTTGACCCGATACGAGGGGAGCATGGTGATCGAGATGCAAGTCTCCACTGAGATAACAAAGGGGACTGCGCTAAGGTCAATCGTTGAGGAACACAAGATCAAGTCAGCGATAATGCTCGGCGACGATATCACCGACGTTGATGGATTCAAGATGTTGGACCTGCTTCGTGAATCCGAGGGATTAACCGGGTGCAACGTTGCCGTCATGGGCAGACGCCGCATGGCGCCGCCGGAGCTGCTGTCCTCGGCCGACTACCAATTGGAAGACCCCGAGGCGGTGGAAGTATTCCTGGCTTGGATGGCGGCGGAAGTCGGTCGTTAGGCTGCCCGGAACGCAGATGTTTCGCGGCGAATCTCAAACCCGCCCAGCGCGTGGCTTTGTGTCCTTTCGTGGTGCCCGGACCGAACCGGCCGCCGATACTGGAAGTTTAGTCCACCGGTCCGCCCAGGGGCGTGGTTGGACCCTCGCAGGCCAGAAACTTGCCGTAGCCGGGTTTCTGCTCCAATGTTCCCTGGTTCAGAAGCACCTGTCCTCGGAGCAGGGTCATCCAGGGCCTGCCGCTCACCTTCCAGCCCTCGAACAGGGTGTACCCGGCGTTGCTGTGGTGGTCCTTGGCCGTCACCACCCGGTCGACTCCCGGGTCCAGGATCAGCAGGTCGGCGTCGGAGCCTGCTTGGATCACGCCCTTTCTCGGATATAGCCCAAAGATTCGGGCCGGGTTCTCCGCCATCACCCGAGCCAGCCACCAGATGGGGAAGCCCCGCTTGACCACTCCTTCGCTGTACATCAACGGGGCCACGGTTTCGATGCCCGGCGAGCCAAACGGGACCGATGCGCCGTCGGGCGTCACGAATATGTTGTCCCAGCCTGGCTTCTTCAACTCCTCGGGGTGGGGCGAATGGTCGCTGCCCACCAAGGATATCTGTCCCTGCCGGAGACCGTTCCACAGCGCGTCCCGGTCCGGTCCGTCTTCGGGCCGCAATGGAGGGCCAATCTTCGCCAGCGGGCCGAACTTGGCCATCTCGGCGTCGGATAGCAGCAGGTATTGAGGGCAGGTCTCGGTCCAGATCTTCTGACCCTGGGCCTGCGCCAGTTTGATCCGTTCCAGACCTAGTTGCGTGCTGAGGTGCACCACGTAGGTGGGGCACCCGGTGGCGGCGCCCATCTTGATAGCCCGGTTGATCGCCTCTTCTTCGGCCCAATCGGGGCAGGCCGTGGGAAAGTCCTCGGGATGAGTGTGCCCCTCGGCGATCAACTTGTTCTCCAGGTATTCAATGATGTTGCCGCTCTCGCAGTGGAGCTGCAGCACACCGCCGCCCTTGGCGACCAGGTCCATGGCGTTGCAGATATAGTCGTCATCGCACATCCGGCCGGGCCGTTTCTTGTACGTCATGAACATCTTGAACGACTTCACACCCAGTTCCATGGCCCGGGGAAGTGAAGCCAGGATGCTGGGCCGGTTCTGCAGGATGAAGTGGAAGCCAAAGTCCACCAACGCCGCCGTGCCGACCTCATCTTGGACGCGGCGTATCGCCTGCTCCAGGGTCTCGTCACCCTCCAAAGCGTAATTTCCGAAGGGGACCAAGGTCGTCAAACCGGCGTGGGCCGCCGCCAATGCGCCCAAGGCATAGTCGTCGTGTCCGTCCAGATGCACGTGGGAATCGATCAGCCCCGGCAGCACGAACTTGCCTTCCGCGTCGATGTACCTGTCGGCTTCTGGCATCAGGTTTTCCGGCCCGACCGCCGCGATCTTCTCTCCCTGAATGGCCACCGCCGCGTCCATCACCTGAGACGAGGTCACCACTTTGCCGCCTCTCACGATCGTATCGACCCTTGCGTTCGCCATATCGTTCCTCCCTCGGAATATGAGCCTGATAGGAGCCTGCTTGGAAGTTGCCGGGAGTTTAGTCTGGGCCAGATCGCCTGTCAACGAAGAGACTGTCGTGTGTCGTTGACAGGCATATTAGGCGCGACTACACTCGCCCCAACCGTATCCACCCGGTCGTATCTAGAGGTTCTATATGCAATTGCAAGACAAGATAGCCCTGGTAACCGGCGCCGGCAGGGGCATGGGGCGGGCGATATCCCTCCGGTTGGCCGAGGCGGGCGCCAACGTCGCCGTGTCGGACATCGACGCCGCCAACGCCGAAGACACCACCGTGGCCGTGAAACAACTGGGCCGGGAGAGTATCGCCCTGCCTGCCGACATGGGCAACCTGGACGATATCGACCGCATGGTGCGCCAGGCCAAAGACACATTTGGCCGCATCGATATCGTGGTGAACAACGCCGGAATCACCAAATATCTGGACATCATGGACGTGCAGGAAAGCGACTGGGACATGATACACAGGGTTAACGCCAAGGGAGTCTTCTTCTGCATGCAGCGGGCGGCCCGAGAGTTGATCGACCAGGGTCACGGAGGCCGGATCATCAACATCGCCTCCATCGCCGGAAAGGGGTATGCCGGCACGTCCAATGCCGCCTATGCCGCCAGTAAGGGCGCGGTGATATCCATGACCCACATCGCGGCGCTGCAACTGGGCAAGTACGACATCAACGTCAACGCCATCTGCCCCGGATCGACCCTCACTGCCATGGCGGCGGAGACCATGGCCGGACGCGCTCAGGTCACCGGACAGTCCCTGCAGGAGATGGAGGCCAACCGGGACGCCCGTATCCCCATCGGACGGCCCAACGAGCCGGAAGACATCGCGGCGATGGCTGAATTTCTGGCTGGCCCGGGCGGCAGGAACATCACCGGGCAAGCCTTTAACGTGGACGGCGGACTGGTGATGCACTAGGCGATGCATTCACGCCAAACCGTTAGCGTAACAGGATGGACCGCCGTCCGCCGCCTGGTATCATGGTGAAACGATTTGTTTGGGAGGGGTGGCGGTGTACCCAAGGCCGAAACTCGTCTTCCTCATGGTTTTGGCAGTCCTCTTCGCGTCCTTCGGGGCCGGTCCCGCAGCCGCCCAAAGCGACGCCGTCCTCACGGTTACGCCACAGGGCGCGGTCCCCAATGAGACAGTGGTCCTGAGGGGAGCCGGGTTCACGCCAGCGTCCACCTCGGGCGGCGCTCAGGAATCAGGGGCGCATCAAATCACCGGCGCCGGAACCAGCGTCATCACCGTCGGCGGCACCCAACTCACCTCGCCCAACGTCACCTACCCCATCAATTTCGACGCCACGGGCGGCTGGGCCACTTACATCACCATCCCAGTCACCGACAGGGTCATCGCCGGGGGGGTGGTCTTGATATCGGCGGTCGATGACCAGGGTCTGTCCGTGACGACCCAGATCACCATCCGTACACCCAACATCACTCTGGACCCGAAAGAAGGGGTGCGCGGCTCCAGTTTCTCCCTAACCGGGGATGGGTTTCCGGCATCGAACCAGGCCGTTGCCACCACCGTCCGCGTGGCGATCACCTATGGTGACGTCAAAGTGGGCGAGGTTACCCCCGATACCAGGGGGCAGATCAGTACAACGTTAAAGGTCCCAAATTCGGCTGGTATTCCATCCGAAAATAAGGTCCGGGCCACCGTGGTGGGCTTCGACCAGTTCGGCATCTACACCCACGCAGTCCCAGGGGCGTTGGTCACGCTTTCTCCGATGGAAGGACTACCAGGCAGTGTGGTCACGGTTACCGGCGAAAGGTTCCCGGCCTATACCGATGTCTCCAGTCTCCGGGCTGGCAATACAACGGTATCGGGTTCGTCCGAGCCGGCCACGGATGGAAATGGCCGGTTCCAATCGTTCTTTGCCGTGCCCGTGTTTGCACCTGGAATTCACACCGTATCGGCGACGGTGGGGAAAGTTACCGCGGTCAGGAGCTT
This sequence comes from SAR202 cluster bacterium Casp-Chloro-G2, assembly GCA_002816575.1. Classification (GTDB taxonomy): domain Bacteria; phylum Chloroflexota; class Dehalococcoidia; order Lucifugimonadales; family UBA3495; genus UBA9611. Next base: position 10,045 of record MUCI01000032.1, read on the forward strand.
CACCGTGCTGGAGGGGCCCGTGGTACAGCAACCGCTTCCAACCCCCCAGCCTGCGGTGGGGGCATCTCTGGACCTGATAGATCTGGTCCAGAACGACAACCTGGTCCGGGTGTGGGCCTACGATAACGACACCCAGAACTGGAATTTCTTTGATCCCCGCCCGGCATTCGCCAGCATCAACACCGTCAAGTCCATGGTGCCCGGAAATATCTATTGGCTGCTGGTGGACCGTCCCCAATCCGCGCTCTTGAACGGTCGGCTCGTCCCGTTGAGTGGTGGGTGGAATCTGGTGACCTGGTGAAGCAAGCTAGGCAAGACTGGCGCGGCATGGACCGCTATGGGATAATGGTTCATAAACCAAAATGACGGCCCGGCAGCCTGTGGCCCGGGCTTTTTTATTAGGCGGCTCGGCCGCTGGAGCTTACCCGGAAACATGGAACTCAACGTGAGGTTATTTGCCCTATACCGGGAGCGGGCTGGCCGAAGCATCGTGCCGGTGGTCGTTCCTGACGGAGCGACGGTCGCGGACCTTACGGACGAGATGCGCCGTCGATTCCCCAACCTGGCGCCGCCCGAAGTTAACATCGTCGTGGCGGTGAACACCGACTATGCCGATGCCAGTGTTGTGCTCCAACCCGGCGACGACGTTTGCCTGATCCCGCCCGTTAGCGGTGGCTGATTGAGATTCCGAGTAAAGGCCTAGCGAATGATAGAACTGACAACCGACACCCTTGATCCGGAGAAGGTAACTGCCTCCGTTCGCCGCGACACCAACGGCTCGGTGGTGACTTTCTTGGGAACCACCAGGGACAACTTTGAGGGCAAGAAAGTCCTGACACTGGAGTACGAGGCCTTCGACGAGATGGCCCTCAAGAAACTTGAAGAGGTCCGTCAGGAGTTGATGGCCGAGTTTGGTCTGGAGCAGGTGGCCATCAGCCACCGCATCGGGACCGTGGGCATCGGCGAGATCAGCCTGGTGGTGGCCGTCGGGTCGCCCCACCGCAAAGATGGATTTGCCGCCTGCCACCAAGCCGTGGACCGTATCAAAGAGGTGGTCCCGATCTGGAAGAAAGAGGTCTACGAGGACGGCTCACGCTGGGTTGCCTGCGAAGACCACGAATTCTCGCATCAAGATTCGGGCCAAGACTTGGGCCAGTCGGCAGCCGAAAGCCACACCCACTAGGTAACTCTAGCCGGGTTCCAACGCCGATTCGCGCTCGGCAGCCCAGGATTCGGTCCGGTCTTGGGCCAGCACGGCGTTGACCGCTTGCCGCAAGGTCCTCACTCCGGTGACCTTCATGTTCTGGGGCACTGTCAGGCTGTCCAGACACGCTTCAGGCAGGATGCACTTCTTCAATCCCAATCGGGCGGCTTCATTGACCCTTCGTTGCGCCTGGGAGACCGTCCTAACCTCCGCGCTCAACCCCACCTCGCCAAAGGCGCACATCTCGGGGTCCAGCGGCGAGTTGTAGAGGCTCGACGCCATTGCCAGCACCAGAGCCAGGTCTGCCGCCGGTTCACTGATCTTGAACCCGCCCGCCACGTTGACGATGATGTCCTGATTAGAAAGCTCCAGTCCGGCCCTGCGGGAGGACACCGCCGCCAGCATGAGCAACCGGTTGTAGTCAAAGCCGTTGGCGACCCGGCGCGGGGTTGGTAGTTGAGAGGGTGATGTCAGGGCCTGGACCTCCAATAACAACGCCCGGCTGCCTTCAACGATGGGAACCAACGCCCCTCCGATGGAGCCCCCGGCACGCTGGGCCAAAAGGGCTTTGGATGGGTCGGACACGTCAACAAGTCCTCGTTCGGTCATGTCGAAAACGCCGACTTCGGTGGTTGCTCCAAACCGGTTCTTGCCGGCCCGCAATACCCGGTAGGCGCCGTCCTCCTGGGATTCCAGGTACAGGACCACGTCGACCATGTGTTCCAAGACTCTGGGTCCGGCCAAAGAGCCGTCCTTGGTCATGTGGCCCGAGACGAACACGGGGATGCCGCTGGCCTTCGCCCACCGCAGCAACAGCAGGCCCGCCTCCCGGACCTGGCCCACGCTGCCAGGTCCGGAGGATTCGGTGGCGCTGTACAGCGTCTGGATGGAATCGACGATGGCCATGCTTGGTTTGATCGAGTCCAGTTTTTCGATCACTGCTTCCAGGTCGGTCTCGGGCAGCATGAGCACGCCCTTTCCGGAGATCCCCAAACGGTCAGAGCGCAGTTTGATCTGTTGGGGGGATTCTTCGCCGCTGACATAGAGGACCTGCTCTCCCTTGGCGGCGGCGTACTGGGCCAACTGGAGCAACAGGGTTGATTTGCCGACGCCCGGTTCGCCGGCCAGCAGGACTACCGACCCCGGGACCACCCCGCCGCCCAAGACGCGGTTCAGTTCGCCGGAGGGCAACGGGCCGCGGGGTTGGGTGTCGGATGATATGGAGGACAGTTCGACGGCTTCGGTGGGCTGGGCGGGGAGCCATCTGGCGGAACGCCCCTTGGGCGCAGGGGTAGCCATCGCTGCTTCGACCAGAGGACTCTGGGAGCCGCAACCTTGGGCTGGGCAAAACCCCATCCACTTGGGAGATTCATTCCCGCAGGACGGGCACATGAAGATGCTCCGCCTGCCCTCTTTCGCCTTAGCCACGCCCACACCCCCACAGCTCAGGAATATTCCGGCTGGCCAGCCGGGAACCTGGCCATTATAACAACAGAAGGCCCCACAATCGTGGGGCCTTCTGTCAGTGGTTCCGAATCTTTACCGGACTATCGATGGGTTTCCCCGCCGTTAGTCACCCGAAGCCGCAGGTTCAGCTTCCTCCGAAGATTCAGCGGAAGATTCAGCTTTGGCTTTGCCCTTGGGCTTGGCTTTGGCCTTCTTGGACGTGATCTTGACGGCGTCTCCGTCCATGTCGATGTAGGCCACATCACCGGCCACTAGCCGTCGGCTGAGGACCTCATCGGACAGGCTATCTTCGATCTCGTCCTGAATCAGTCTCCGCAGCGGCCGGGCACCCAAGACCGGGTCGAAACCCTTCTCTCCCAGGTGTATCTTGGCTGCTTCGGTGATCTCCAGTTCGATATCTTTCTCAGCAAGTTCGCCGCGGACCTGATTCATCATCAAGTCAACGATCTCCAGAATCTCCGGCTGGGTGAGTTGATGGAACACCACAGTTGAGTCGATCCGGTTGAGGAACTCAGGCCGGAAGAAGCGCTTGACCTCTTCCAACACCTTTTCTTTCATCCGGGCGTAGGCGCTCGCATCGGTCTGGGAGTCGGTCGTCATGGCCGAGAAACCCAACGAGGTCTCCCGCTTGATCAGGTCGGACCCCAGGTTGCTGGTCATGATCAGGATGGAGTTCCGGAAGTCCACCTTCCGGCCCCGGGCATCCGTCAGTTGGCCGGCATCGAATATCTGCAAGAGGATGTTGAAAACCTCTGGGTGAGCCTTTTCAATCTCGTCCAACAGCACGGCACAGTAATTCTTGCGCCGGACGGCCTCGGTCAATTGCCCGCCTTCGTCATAGCCGACGTATCCGGGAGGAGCGCCGATCAGCCGGGCGACCGTGTGCCGTTCTTGGAACTCGGACATGTCCAGGCGAATCATGTTGTCTTCATCGCCGAACATGAACTCGGCTAGGGCGCGGACCAATTCGGTCTTGCCCACACCGGTGGGGCCAAGGAACATGAACACGCCGATGGGTCGGCGGGCGTCCTTGAGGCCGGACCGGGCGCGGCGCACGGATTTGGAGACGCTGATGATAGCCTCGTCCTGTCCGATGATCCGCTTGTGCAGTTCCGCTTCCATCTGGAGGAGGCGCTCGGTCTCCTCTTCCGCCAGCCGGGAAACCGGAATGCCGGTCCACATGCTGACGACCTCGGCGATATCGTCCTCGGTGACGACCCGGCGCTCTTTATTCTGGCCTTCCTGCCATTCCTTCTCGAGCGTGTCCAGGTCTTCGTTCTGCCGCAGTTCCTGGTCGCGAAGCTCCGCCGCCGCCTCGTATTGCTGCGACGCGATGGCTTCGTCCTTGTCTTTGCGGACCTGCTCCAGCACCTGCATGGCGTCTTTGACCGACGCCGGGGTGACGCTGCCGCGCAGCCTGACTCTGGAGCCGGCCTCGTCGATCAGGTCGATGGCTTTGTCGGGCAGGAAGCGGTCGGAGATGTAGCGCTGGGCCAAGACGGCTGCGCTGCGGATGGCTTCATCCGTGATGTCAACCTTGTGGTGGTCCTCGTATTTGCTTCTGATCCCCATCAAGATGGCCACCGTGTCGTCGTCGGAGGGCTCTTCAACCCGAACGGGCTGTAGGCGGCGCTCCAGAGCGGGGTCGCGCTCGACGTACTTCCGGTAGTCGTCCAGAGTGGTGGCGCCGATGCATTGAATCTCGCCGCGCGCCAGGGAGGGCTTCAGGATGTTGGAGGCGTCAACCGCGCCTTCCGCGGCGCCAGCCCCAACTATCGTGTGAATCTCGTCGATGAACAGGACGCAGTTACCCGCGGTCTTGATCTCTTCAATAACTTTCTTCAGCCGCTCTTCAAACTCGCCGCGGTACTTGGTGCCCGCGACCAGAGCGCCCATGTCCAGCGTGACCAAGCGCTTTCCTTGCAGTGTGTCGGGAACGTCGCCCCTGCCGATCTGCTGGGCCAGGGCTTCTACGATGGCGGTCTTACCCACGCCAGGCTCGCCAACCAGGACCGGGTTGTTCTTGGTTCGGCGGCTGAGGATCTGGATCATCCGTTCGATCTCTTTCTCCCGGCCGATGACCGGGTCAAGCTTCTCGGACTTGGCGGCGACGGTTAGGTCGATGCCCAGCTGGTCCAGGGTGGGGGTCTTGGAGGTTGTCCGACCGGCCTGAGCGCCGGTGCCGGATGTGTGGTTGAGGATGCGGTGAGTCTCGGCCCGGACCTTGTCCAGGGTGACTCCCAAACTTTCCAACACGCCTGCGGCCACGCCTTCGCCTTCGCGAAGCAGGCCGATGAGCAGATGTTCGGTTCCTATATAGGTGTGGTTCATCCGCCGGGCTTCATCCACGGCCAGTTCCACCACCTTCTTGGCGCGGGGGGTGAGACCAATCTCGCCCTGGGCCGGCTTTTCGCCGCGTCCGATGATGAATTCAACAGCGGACCGGACCTTGCTTAGGTCCACGGACAAACTGGAAAGCACTCGGGCTGCCACGCCTTCCGTCTCCCGGACCAGGCCTAGCAAGATATGCTCGGTGCCGATGTAGTTGTGGTTGAACCGCTGGGCTTCTTCTTGTGCCAGCGACAGCACCCGCCGTGCGCGTTCGGAGAACTTCTCGAATCTACTGCCCATTTGATTACGCTCCTGCATGGGAGTAAGGTGAGGCACCCGCCGGTCGATGGGCGCCTGTTGGAGAGGCTTGCCACTCTAAAGAACGTCTGCCGCCTTGGTGCTTTTAACACCCGGTAGCGGAGGGAGAGTCCTGTGGGCTGGGCCGTTCTGTGGTGGAGACGGGGCCCCGCCGGGGAGTTCACCCTCGTGGCCCTCGTGCAACCAATTATATTAGAGGCCTAACTCAGTGTAAAGGCACAAGGATGCAGTTAAGCTGCCGGAAGCACGTATCCAACCTGACCAATAACCGCCGGACCGAAAGACTACCCTAAGACAATCAAGCCGGAGCGGGGCACCTATCTCTGCGTTGTCACCGTGTTGTAGATGACGCCGTGGATGCACGGCCGGCACTTACACTAGGGAGAAGAAACGGAGTGATAGGAAAGAGGGTCTCTTGGGCTGGATTCACCGGGGCCGTCGACTGGGAAAGTGCAACAAGGGGGGAGGCATTCGAAAAGATGGTATACCTCCTGGCGATGACCTATTTTCCCACTCCGTCGCCAGAGCAGTATCGTAGGCGCTGAGGCGTTTCACTACCGTGTTCGGGATGGAAACGGGTGGGGCCACCTCGCTAGAACCACCAGGAGATACATCAGCTACGACAGTATGCACCATTTTTCACAACCCCGCAAGAGGGAATTTGGTAAAATCTGGCACCAAAATTCCGCCAATCTTGGCCGGTGCGCCGCCGGGCCACACGGGTCAACACCCTGATCAATCTTGCTCGCCGGCCCGGATGCCTGCCCGGATGCCTGCCCGGATGCTCGTATCGCTTCATTAAAGCTAGGTCAAAGGTCCTCCGTCCGGTTCTCATTCGGGTTTCAGCCGCAGGGCACGACCGAGGGTTTATCCGGGAGTTCACTCTGGAATCCAGGCGGGGATCTCAGCATCGGTATCCGCCAGAATCTTACCAGGGTGCTCCAGCCTTGCTTCTTGGTTGACTTTTGGCCGGATTAACTGATTAAATCGCTTAAAGAATCGGTTATGGAAGAGGTGCGCAGGGATGGGGAGAAGGCTCTTTAAAGAACTAGAACGCTCGTACGGCTTCGATGAAGTGGCAATCGTGCCTGGGCAAGTCACGATCAACCCCGAATTGACCTCCACCAAGATGACCATCGGCGACTTGGAGTTTGAGATTCCCGTCATGGCTTCGGCGATGGACGGGACTGTGTCGCCGGGATTCGCTTCGTACATGCATGAGATGGGCGGTCTGGGCGTCCTGAACGCCGAGGGCCTATATACCAGATACGACGACCCCTATGCAGTCCTTGAAGAGATAATCTCCTGCCCCCAGGAATCAGTCACCGAATTCCTTCAAAAGGTATACTCTGAACCCATCCGCGACGAGCTGATCGGCAAGCGGGTCCGCGAGATCAAGAGCACCGGCGCCACGTGCGCCGTTTCTTTCACCCCCCAGAACACCAAACGCATGTCACCCGCCGCCGTTGAGGCCGGGGCCGACATGGTGGTTGTCCAGTCCACCGTCACCACCGCCCGGCACATGTCCAACAGCTACCGCGGACTGGTCTTCTCGGAGCTTATCGAGGCTCTGAAAGTGCCGGTTGTCGTTGGCAACTGCGTCACCTATGAAGTGGCTTCGGAACTGATGGAAACCGGCATCGACGGATTATTGGTCGGCGTTGGTCCCGGTGCCGCCTGCACCACCCGCGAGGTGGTGGGAGTTGGCGTTCCCCAGGTAACCGCGACGCTCCAATGCGCGGCGGCCAGGGAAGATTACTTCAGGCGCACCGGCCGCTACGTCAGTGTCATAACCGACGGCGGTTTCCGGACCGGCGGTGATATCTGCAAAGCCATGGTCAGCGGCGCGGACGGCGTGATGCTGGGAACACCCTTCGCCCAGGCGGAAGAGGCCCCCGGCCACGGCTACAACTGGGGCATGGCCAACCCTCACCCCGAACTGCCCAGAGGCACCCGCATCTCCGTTGGGACCAAGGGCACGCTGAAACAGATATTGTACGGTCCTACCTCCCGCACCGACGGCACGCAAAACTTCATCGGCGCCCTTAGGGTTGCCATGGGCATGTGCGGCGCCTACACCATCCGGGACCTGCACAAAGCCGAGATGGTCATCGCCCCTTCCATCAAAACAGAGGGCAAATTCTTCCAGATGGGCGGCTAGCTGCCCATTAGAGCGGTGGTAGCAAACTCCAAGCAAACTTCCGAGCAAACATCTATCAGGGGGAGACCATGGCGCAAGCAACACGAATGATTGAGATACTGGATCCCACCGCGGAGGATGTTCCCGAGGAGTTGGGCCTGAGCGACGCACTGCCCGATCTGCAGGGCAAAGTGGTGGGTCTGCTGGAGAACCGCAAGTACCACGCCGACGCCTTCTTGGGCGAGCTGAAAGAGGTGCTACTCAAGGACTACGGCGCCGCAAAAGTGGTCTACGCCACCAAGTTCACCTACAGCGCCCCCTGTGCCGACGACACGATTCAGTCGCTGGTCGACGAATGCGATGTGGTGATACACGCCATCGCGGATTGAGGGTCCTGCACAGCGTGGGGTCTCCACGACACAGTGATCACAGAATCCAAGGGAAAGCCTTCCGTCAGCGTGATAACCAGCACCTTTACCAGGGCAGCCCACGCCAGGGCGACTGCTCTGGGCATGCCGGGCGCCCGCATCGTGGTGCTGCCCAGTCCGCTGGCTCCCAGGACCATCCCCGAGGTCCAGCAGATGGCCCGCGATTTCGCACCGGAGATCGTAGGACTGCTCACGGGGAAGTAACGCTCTCCCTAGGCATACCCGATACGAGAACAAAAGAGGGGCCAGACCGGCCCCTCTTTTGATTTGCCGGTCTGATCTAAACGGCGCGGCCGTCTTGACTTGCCGGCCGTTCCGCCGGAGAATCTTCACCTGAACTTGCATCCCCGAAATCAACTGACGAGGTCAAGCCCGTGACTCTAAATGCTAGGCGCGTAGAGGTATCCGATTCCTTCCAGGACATCCAGGACTACTGCTGGGACCAGGGATGGACGGACGGGTTGCCGGTGGTGCCGCCCACGGAACCGCTAGTGCGCGCGATGCTGGCCGGGTACGGCGGAGCCCCGTCGTTCTCCCTGGGCACGATGCAGCCTCGGAACTCCCAGGCGACGCTGGAGAAGATAGCGATCAACTCGGTCATGGCCGGTTGTAAGCCGGAGTATTTCCCAGTGGTGGTCGCTGCGGTGAAAGCGGCCCTGGACAAGGACTTCAACTTGGGGGGTAACGCCGCAACCACCGGTGGAGCAGCCCAGGTGGTGATCGTCAACGGCCCCATAGCCAAGGAGCTGGGCATAAACGGTGATGCCGCCTGCTTCGGGCCGGGCTCCAGGGCGAATGCAGCCATCGGCAGGGCGCTGCGGTTGGTCATCCGCAATGTGGGTGGGCTGATACCCGGGGTCATGGACAAGGCCACGCTGGCCACGCCCGGACGCTACAGCTTCTGCTTCGCCGAGAACGAGGAGCGCAGTCCCTGGGAGGCCAGAAACATCCAGCTTGGTTATCCCGCAGGCTCCAGCACGGTGACCGTGGTGGCGGTTCGGGGCGTATACACCATCATGGAGACAACCGTGTCCACCGGACTGGAGGTATTGCAGACGATCGTTGGCAATATGAAGGCAACTGGAATCTCGAATTACTACCAGATAGGTACCGGCGCCCAGATCGTGTTGGTCATCTGCCCAGAGCATGCCGAAGAGATTGCCGCCTCAGGACTGTCCAAGTCCGATATCCAGGAATACGTCTACCAGAACGCACGAATGCCGATGAAGGTGTTGGTGGGACGAGCGCACTATGGAAACCGCAACTGGCCCAGTTGGGTGGATGAGACCAACCCCGAGACCCTGGTGCCCATCGTGCGCTCTTCAAGCGACATCGTGCCCATTGTTGCCGGAGGCGATGGCCGTCATTCTGCTTGGTTGGCCGGGTGGGGCGTCACTCGGATGGCCACGGAAGAGATCGTCAAACACGCTTAACGCCCTCTGCCGCGCCAGTCTCCAGACTGGCGCGGC
>MUCI01000033.1 GCA_002816575.1 SAR202 cluster bacterium Casp-Chloro-G2
TTTTCCTCCATGAGTCATCCTCCCCACCCCTAAGATGACTCTTATCCTACCATCGCCACCTAGCCTCCATTCAGATGCGATTGCCCTGACTGGGTGCATGGTTCGTCTTGACTGGTGAATCCGGCCCTTGGTACACTGCGTGAGTGCGGGCGGTTAGCTCAGTTGGTTAGAGTACTTGCTCGACACGCAAGAGGTCAGTGGTTCGAGTCCACTACCGCCCACCATAAAGGCGTGGCAGCACGCGCCAAAGGGCATCCGCACACGGACCTCCAGGCACACCTTGACCAGTCCCAAAGATACGGCGGCGGCGACCTGTGACATCGGACACTGGAGCTAGCCCGGTATTGAATCTGCGAGTTAGTGAGACAGGATGGAAGCCGCCCAACTATTTAAGACAACAGCCAATCCCAGGATTCCCAGGTTCAGCCCCGGCGACACCGTGCAGGTCAACTTCCGGATTCGGGAAGGAGAGCGCGAACGGATTCAGGCCTTCCAGGGCGTGGTTATTCGCCTGATGAACGGCAAGGGCCCCGCCGCCAACTTCACCGTACGGCGCATCACCGCCGGTATCGGCATCGAGCGTGTTTTCCCGCTGCATTCGCCCTTGGTCGAGTCCCTTGAGGTAACCCGGTTCGGCTCGGTACGCCGCGCCAAGCTCTACTATCTGCGCGGGTTGCAGGGCAGGGCGGCCAGGATCAGGGAGCTCAACCCCGTCCAACGCCGGCGTGCCCAAGAAGAGGCTGCCGCGGTGGCAGAGGCGTTGGCCGCGCAGGCGGCCGAGGCCAATGCGGAAGTCGAGGAGTTGACCGTTGATGAGCCGGTAGAGGAACTGGAAGAACAGGCCACCGCCGAATCGGAACAGGACGAGCCGGCTGCTGAAACGGCCGTTGAGGAAGCGGCGCCCGAAGAGCCAGACGGCCCACCGGCCGAAGAGGCGACCAAAGAGTAAACGAACTGAAACGGCCCGCACTCAGCGGGCCGTTTCGGTTTTGCCGAGGATCTTTTTCAGGTTCCCACAAAGCTAAACGGACGAACGCCTTCCTGGTGGATAATCGCTGAAAGCTGATTGCTGATGGCTTTTTATGAATAGCATGCGATACGCGGAAGTGGCGGTGGACGCAGCGGTGGGCCATTCGCGGACGTTCTCCTATTCCATCCCGCCCCGGTTCACGGTGGAGCCAGGCCAGCTTGTCTGGGTGCCGTTCGGACGGCGCGTGCTTCAGGGCTTGGTCGTTGAATTGGTGGCCATGCCCAATGTTCCCGAGACCCGCGATATCCTACAGCCGGTGGAGCCATCGCCCTTGATCAGCCCCCACCATATCCAGTTGGGCCGCTGGATCAGCGCCCACTACCGTTGCTCCCTCTTCACCGCCTTCGCCCCTCTGCTGCCTCCGGGATTCGAAGCCCACGTCCGCTCGCGCGTCACCGCCGTCCCAGGTCGGGACCCGGCCAATGCCAACCTGAGACCGGAGTCGCTGGCAGCGCTGGCATCACTGCTGGGCAAGAAGACTGGGATGGAAGAAGCCGACTTCGCCAAGCTTCTGGGGGCGCACAGCGCCAGGGAGATGGCACGGTTGGTGGATCGAGGGTTGGTCCGCCGCCGCCTGACCATGCCCCGGCCCAGCGTGGCGCCCAAGTACGATGCCTTCTTGATCCCATCGTCACCACCGGAAGCAGAATCAGAAGACGATGAGGCGCCGGTCCTGCCGCCCCGCCAGGAAGGGCTGTTGGCGGCGGTCCGCGAGGAGCGGGCGCCCTATCCAGCCTCGCTGGCCAACAAGGAGTTCGGCAGCGGTGTTGCCCAGGCGCTATTCAGCAAGGGGTTGGTGGCCATGGAATGGGTCCGCGCCGACGCCGCAACCGTCGCCAGACCCGGGGCGGTTGAGGGCCGCGTGCAGCACACCCTCACATCCCACCAATCACATGCCCTGGCCCAGATTCAAGAGGCGCTGGACGGCCCGGACGGAGATGCCAGGAGTTTCTTGCTCCACGGGATCACCGGAAGCGGCAAGACCGAGGTCTATTTGCGCGCCATCGACCGCGTGGTGCGTGAAGGCCGGCAGGCCATATTCTTGGTGCCGGAGATCGCGTTGACCCCACAGACCTTGGAGCGGGTGAACGCTTGGTTCCCGGGCCGCGTGGCAGTGATCCACAGCCGCTTGACGCCCCGCCAACAGTTTGACCAGTGGTGGGACATTCGAGAGGGCAAATATGACGTGGTTGTGGGGCCGCGCAGTTCGTTGTTCGCCCCGGTGGCCCATCTGGGCCTGATCGTGATCGACGAGGAACACGAGTGGACGTACAAGCAGATCGAAACACACCCGCTTTACCACACCCGCGCCACCGCGCTGGAACTGGGCCGCATCTCCGGGTTCCCGGTGGTGATGGGCAGCGCCACGCCCGATGTGGAAACCTACCACGCCGCAACCAGGGGACGGCACACCCTGTTGGAGTTGCCGGAGCGGGTGAGCGCCGGACCGGACCGGGTGTCTCGTTTGGCCGAGGTCCAGGTCTGCGACATGCGCCGGGAACTTCGGGAAGGCAACCGGAGCATCTTCAGCCGGGCGCTGGCCGAGGGCCTAAAGAACTGCCTGGCTGGTGCTCATCAGGCGATCCTGTTCCTGAACAGAAGGGGCGCATCGTCCATCGTCCAGTGCCGGGACTGCGGCCACGTGGTCACCTGCCGAAGCTGCTCCATGTCGTTGACCTGCCACCTAGGGCCGGAAGTGTCCGGTGAATCGCGGCCTGCCCGAGCGCAATTGGTCTGCCACGGCTGCAACCGGCGCACCCGGATGCCGGCAATCTGCCCCGCCTGCCGTGGCGAGCACATCCGCCAGCTTGGCGCCGGAACGCAGCGGGTGGTGGAAGAGGTCAAGAAGATGTTCCCTCAGGCCAATGTCGACCGGCTGGACGCCGACGCAACACGCTCCGGCCAGGACATGGAGGACACCATCGCACGGCTGTCCAGTGGCGACACCCAGGTGCTGGTGGGCACCCAGATGGTCGCCAAGGGCTTGGACATCCCCAACGTGACCTTAGTTGGAGTGGTGCTGGCCGACATCGGGCTTTATCTGCCCGACTTCCGTGCCGGGGAGCGGGCCTTTGGCCTGCTTTGCCAGGTGGCGGGCCGGGCGGGCCGGGGGGAGGACATCGGTCAGGTGATAGTCCAGACCTATAACCCGGACCACTATGCCATCAAGGCCGCCGCCGCCCAAGACTACCAGTCGCTTTACCGGTACGAGATCAATGCCCGGAGGGAGGTGGGCAGCCCGCCCTTTAACCAATTGGTCCACCTGGTATTCCAGGACCGAAATGAGAGCCAAGCGGAACGGCAGGCTACGGAAACCGCGAGGACGTTGGCCTTGCGTGCCCAGGCGCAGGGTGTGACCGATGTGGACGTGGTGGGGCCAGCCCCAGGGGTTCCGTCGCGCGTCCGGGGCCGCTACCGCTGGCATCTGACCATTCGGGGTCAGGGGCTGCTGCGCTTCATCGAGGGTATGGAGTTCCCCCCTGGCTGCACCGTAGACGTGGACCCGGTGCATGTTTTGTAGCCCCGGGATTGAGTTAGTCGGAGTTGCCTATCATTCTTTGCACTCTTGTTAGGCGTTGAATATAATACTAACGACCTTAATCCAGAGAGACTTAAGCCCTTTTGCGGCCCACCGCAAACTGGACTACCACACCTGAGAGGTGCTTTTCGTGGCGATTCTCGACATGCGCATCTTGCCTGATCCCATCTTGCGGAAACAGGCTAAAAAAGTGGCCAAAGTCACTCCCCAGATCAAGAAACTGGTCGAGAACATGGTGGACACCATGCGCGACCAGCATGGTGTGGGCCTGGCCGCCAATCAGGTTGGTTCACTGCAGAAAGTTGCGGTGATCGAGACGCCCGACATGGAGGAGCCGCTGGTGCTGATCAACCCCGAAGTTTTGAAAACCGACGGCGAGCGGCAGGTGGAAGAGGGTTGCTTGAGCGTGCCCGGTTACCGCGGTCTGGTCAACCGCTCTGAGACGGTGCGGGTCAAGGCTATGGGGTTGGACGGTAAGATATACCGTTTGAATGCCGATGAACTTCTGGCCCAGGCCCTGGAGCATGAGATAGACCACCTGAACGGCATCCTGTATATCGACCACCTGGTATCCCACGAGAGCCTCTACAAGATCACCTACGAACACGATTACGAAGATGAAGACCACGAGCACGACGAAGACGATTCGGAAGATTCGGTCGAGTCGGTGACTGCCGAGGCTTCCGCCAGCGAGGACTAAGGCGTCTTTCGTTTCTTGGCCGCTGCCGTTACGCGAGCCTAACCCCGCCCGATTTACGCCTCGTACATGCCCCTTTTATGATCGAACAATTAGCCGCCCTCTGCGCCTCCCGCGGGACTGAAGCCTACCTCGTGGGCGGTTTTGTTCGCGATTGGCTGCTGCATTCCAAGCCTGGACACGACATCGATATCGCCGTCGCAGGCGAAGCCGAACCCACGGCTCAGGCGATCGCCCAGAGATTTGGCGGCACCGTTATCCACCTTAGTCCGGCCCACGGCGTTGTGCGGGTGGCGATCCCCCATGACTCAGCGGCGCGTTTAGAGGAATCGACCGCGGACCTTGAACCGTCTTTGGGTGCCGGATACGCGGATTCGGGTGAGAGCGATGCGCCTTGGATCGTTGATCTGGAAGGCTTCAATGGGACGATAGAAGAAGACTTGGCCAGGCGGGACTTTTCGGTGAACGCCATGGCTGTCCCTCTGGCCGAATGGCCATCCTTGGAAGGGGTGATCGACCCACAGGGTGGCCGCGAAGACCTGACTAGAAAGACTATTCGCGCTCTGGGCCCGGCGGTTTTTCAAGACGATCCGGGGCGGTTGCTGCGGGCAATTCGCCTGGCCGGCCAGTTGGGTTTCCGGCTGGAGCCGGGCACCTCCAAGTTGATCGCCGCCAACGCCAAGCTGCTATCGAATGTGTCTCCGGAGCGGGTCCGGGAGGAGTTTCTCAACATCCTTTCCCGGGACGGCGCCAAGGGCCAACTCGAGGTGATGGACCACTTTGGGCTTTTCGAGCTGGTGGTGCCGGAGCTGCAGACGGCCAAGGGTGTCGACCAGCCCAACATGCATTATTGGGACGTGTGGGGCCATACGATGCACGCGGTGGAAGCGGCGGAGTTGGTGACCAAGGGACATCAAAACTCGCCCATCTTTACCTACGTGCCATGGACGCCCGACAGCAAAGCCCACTTCGACCAGCAGGCCACCGACGGCCACACCCGGGGGACTTTGCTGAAACTGGCGGCCCTGTTCCATGACATCGCCAAGCCCCAGACCAAGTCCCTAGACGCCACCGGAAGGACGCGCTTCTTCGGGCATTCGGAACAGGGAGCGGAGATAGCCTCCCGGCGGTTGGGCCAGCTACGACTGAGTTCCAGGGGCATCGAGATGGTGTCCAAGATGGTGGAACAACACCTTAGACCGACCAACATGAAAGACGGCGACGAATGGCCCACCAACCGGGCCATTCACCGGTACTTTCGGGATGTTGGCGATGTGGCCATCGACACCTTATACCTATGCTTGGCCGATTATTTGGCGGCAAAAGGCCCCGCCCTGGTACATGAAGATTGGCGTAACCATGCTAGAATGGTCGCACATATCCTCCACGTAGGCACAAGTGAGCCGGTTTCCCCAGCGACAGCCCGCCTCATAACCGGTCACGACCTCATGACTACGTTCGACCTCCAAGCGGGGCCAGAGATTGGCGCCGTGTTGGAGCGCGTCGAAGAGGCACGAGCCGCGGGAGAGATTGAGACCAAGGAGCAGGCCCTGGAAATGGCTGCAAACGCACTGAAATACCTGGCCGAAAAACTAGCGTCCGATCGACCGGCGGCTGAACGATTAGCGGCTGAAAAACCGGCGCCAGGCCAACGGCGCAGCGGATCGGACTAGCCGATGCGCTCACGCAGCATACGCCTCTCCATCACAATCATCTTGATCCTGGGCATCGCCATCGCCGCGCTGGGATTCAAGACGATCAACATCGACATCCCGGGCTTTCCCCGGCTTGAACGTGACGCCACCGGTCCATTGGGCCTGAAGCTTGGCCTCGACCTGCGCGGCGGCGGCCACCTGGTGTACCAGGCCGACACCGGCACCAGATTCGACGTCACGTTTGCCAACGAGATCGATGTATCCAACCTGGTCACCACTTTGCAGGGGCTACGGTTCGGCGACAATGAAGCCCAACTGGAAGGGCTACAGGTCGGGCAGATCGGGGCGAACCGGTATCAGATACGCACCGGCATACTGTCGGAAGACGACCCACGGCGGACCGGCCTGAACGATGCCCTGTCTGAGTCCGTCGGCCCGATCTCGGAGTTTCAGGTTAGCGTGGTCGAGAAGCCGACGTTGGACCAGATGCAGGGTGTGTTGGACAACATCACCCGGCGCGTGAACCGGTTCGGCACCGAAGAGCCAATCATCCAGATATTCGGCGATGACCGAATCATCGTTCAACTTCCGGGCGCCAGCGGATCGGTCACCTTGATCGGTCTCACCGAGCCTCCGGCTGACGTCGATGTGAGGGCCGCCCTGGGAAGAATCCTGGCGGATTCCGGGTTCGAGGATTTTGAACTCAGCCAGAACAACGACGGCACATACTCGGTGAAATCCAACACGGTGGATGGGGCGGCCCAATCCGCGGCGGTAGCCGCCATTACAGCGGAACTGGGGGGAGTCTCTCAGTTTCGGGTGAATAGCGGCATCGACGAGGCCAAGGCGCTGATCGGCCAGACGGCGCGGCTGGAATTCAAAGAGCGGACCTGCGACACGTCGGATTGCCTGAACTTTACCGACGCAGACCTGGGACTCAGCGGTGACGACCTGTCGCGGGCCGAGGCCAGCACCGACCCCATCGGGATCGGCTGGGTGGTTAACCTGCAATTCAACAGCCGGGGATCGGAGATCTTCTCCGACCTGACCCGCCGCATATCGACCGAGGAAGCCCAACCCACGAAGCGCATCGCCATCATCATGGACGACCAGCAGTTGATTGCTCCGGTGGCCCGCGCTTGGATACGTGACGGCCGTACCCAGATCAACGGCAACTTCACCAGGGAAGATGCGCGAACCCTGGCGATTCAGCTTGAGTCGGGCCGCCTACCTGTGCCGCTCCGGTTGATACAAGAGAGCGATGTGGACGCCCTTCTGGGGTCAGAGTCGCTGCAGAACAGCCTAATGGCCGGTCTGGTCGGCTTGGGCTTGGTTCTTATGTTCATGATTGCCTACTACCGCTTGGCGGGGGTGGTGGCGGCCTTCGCGTTGATCTTCTATGCCGTCATCGTTCTGTCCTTATTCAAGCTCATTCCCATCACGTTAGAGTTGGCCCATATCGGCGGGTTCATCCTCTCCATCGGTATGGCGGTTGACGCCAATATCCTGATATTTGAGCGTATGAAAGAAGAGGTGCGCATCGGTCGCACGCTGGCATCATCCATGGAAGTCGGGTTCAGCCGGGCTTGGCCCGCGATTCGGGACAGCAACATATCCACCATGATTACTTGTCTGGTGCTGCTCTGGTTCGGCGACCGGTTGGGTGGCGGCCTGGTGACGGGCGTGGCCATCAGCCTGTTCATCGGCGTGGCCGTGAGCATGTTTACCGCCGTGGTGGTGAGCCGGAACCTGCTGCAGTTGATGGCCTGGATCGGTCTGAGCAAGCGGATCAACCTGTTCACCCCGGAGGCTTTGCAGCGAGGTAACCAAGCCGCCCAAGCCTCGGGAGGACGACGCTAGTGCTGGATGTTGTAGGGAAACGCGGCTGGTATTTCTTGATATCGGCGTTGATCATCGTGCCGGGGTTGGTTTCGTTGATCATGCCATCCGGCTGGGCGACTGGGGATTCTGGGTTGAAACCCGGCATCGACTTCACCAGTGGTTCCGTGATGAACGTTACTTTCCGCCAGCCGGTGACGGAGGACGATATTCGGGAGCGCATGGATGAGAATGGACACCCCGAGGCTCTGATTCAGAAGATCGGCGGTACCAACTTCTTCATCCGGACCGAGTTGTTGGAAGAGGCCATCGGCGGGGGGCTTTCCGAGCGCGAGGTGATTGAGCGCGACCTGGAGAAATTCCTGGGCCTGGAGCGCGACCGGGTCGAGTTCGATTCAGTCTCTCCCATCGTGGCCCAAGAGACGGTGAAGACGGCCTTCTACGCCCTGGCCGCCGCGTCGGTCTTCATCATGTTCTACGTTTGGTACGCTTTCCGCCGGGTTCCCAAGGCGCACCGATACGGGGTGAGCGCCCTGTTGGCTTTGGCCCACGACCTTTTGGTGATTCTGGGTATATTCTCCATCCTGGGCAAGGTCATCAACATGGAAGTGAACTCCATGTTCATCGTGGGGTTGCTGATCGTGGCCGGTTACAGCGTTAACGACACCATCGTGGTGTTCGATCGTATCCGCGAGAATGTGTCCCGTCACCCAGACCGAGACCTGGCGCCCATGGTAAACCTGAGCATCTTGGAGACCATCGGGCGGTCGCTGAACACCAGTATCACGACTCTTGTAGTGCTCGTGGCCATGCTGCTGATTGGCGGCAACAGCATCCGCGAACTGCTCTTGGTTCTGGCCATCGGCACGGTGGCTGGCACATACAGTTCCATCTTCATCGCCAGCCAGTATCTGGTCATGTGGGACCGGGGCGAGATCGGCCGCTTCTTCAGGCGGGGTCCGGCTGCCGCCGCCTCATCGTTGCTGCATCTGATCGGACGTTAACGCGCGCGGGCGGCCAACCGGCTAGGCACGCCCGGCGGCGTTGGGCAGCAGGACGATCCGGCCAACGGGTTTGCGTTCCGATACCAGCCGGTAGGCGTCTGATACTTGTTCCAGGGGCAGCTCCAGGTCGATCACGGGCCGCAGTTTGCCCTCGGCAACCATCCGGCCAGCCTGCTCCACCATCGCTCTGGACACACCCGACGCGCCAAATATCCTGGCGTCGCGAAAGATGACCTCCGCCGGGTTCAGGCTGACTCTCCGGCCCATCACCTCACCCAACAAGACCAACCGGCCGTACTGGGCCAGGCATCGCAACGTTGAGGGATATAGGGCCGATCCAACCGTGTCAATCACCGCGTCGGCGCCTTCATCCCCGGTCATGGCCATCACCAACTCGTCGAAGCCCAAGCCGGTCTCTTCGGACCCGTTGTTGATCAAGACCTCGTCCGCGCCCAGGCGGCGCAGCGCGTTCTCCTTCTCTGGCGACGACGATACGGCCAGTACCCGCGCTCCCAAGGCCGCCGCAGCTTGGACCGCGTGGGCGCCGAGTCCGCCGCTGGCGCCGGTGATCACCACCGCCTCTCCCGGCTGAACTAGAGCGGTTTCCTGGACCGCCTGAAGGGCAACGCCCATGGGGCAGGCCAGCAGTGCCGCTCCGATGGGGTCCACGCCCTCGGGAACCCTGACCAGACTGTGTTCGGAGAGCGCCACGTACTCGGCGAACCCGCCGTCCCGGCCGTGGCCGATTCCCAGCCCATTACGGCAGCGGTGCTCGTGGCCGGCGGCGCAGCGGTCACAGTTGCCGCAGGACTCGGTGAGGATGCTGACAACGCGGTCGCCGGCACGCAGGCTCGTGACGCCGCTTCCGATCGCTTCCACCAGGCCGGATATCTCGTGGCCCAGGACCACGTTGCCGGCAACCCCGCGCCGGAGCAGCCCGGCCATCACCGACCGGTCGTGGTGGCAGAACCCGCAGGCAGAAACCCGCACCAGCGCCTGATCGACCCGCGGAGATGGAACCGGGAGGTCGACCATTTCCAGTTCTGGAGTCTCTCCGGTCTGTTTAAGTGAGACAGCTTTCATATGGGCCGATTATATTCCGGGGGACGTATACCGCCAAGGCGGCGCTGACTTATAATTGGCGTTGCGGTTGCGAGGCCTTTAGGCTTGGGCCCGAAGCTAACAAGCACGGGAAACTTGGGGTAAAAGATGAAGATCGGGGCGCATGTATCCACCGCCGGGGGGATCGGGAAAGCGGTTGGCCGGGGACAAGAGATCGGCTGCGAAGCGATCCAGATATTCGGCTCGTCGCCCCAGTCCTGGGCCTTCAAGCCCGTGCCCGGCGAGCAGATAGAGTCTTTCAAGCAGGGGCTGGCCGACGCGGGCATCGGCGCGGTGTTCTTGCATGCCATCTACCTGATCAACCTGGGGACCCCCAACCCGGAAAGTCTGAAAAAAGGCATCGATTCGCTGATCAAGTACCTGGACCTGGCGGCCAGCCTGGGAGCCCACGGCGTGATATTCCATCCTGGCAGTCATGGAGGCCGGGGCTACGAGGCGGTGCTGCCCCAGGCGGTGGACGCCATCAAGGAAGTCTTGGATAGCGCGCCCGACGGCCCCTGCCTGGCGGTTGAGAACATGGCCGGCATGGGGCAGCACATCGGCGCCAAGTTCGACGAACTGGGGGGCATCCTTGAGGCGGTGGACAGTCCTCGCTTGAAGATCTGCCTGGACACCCAACATTCCTTCGCCGCCGGGTACGATCTGACCAACCCCGCGGGCATACAGGCGATGCTGGATGAACTGGACGCCGGTCCCGGCAGCGCCAATGTGGCGGCGGTCCATGCCAACGATTCAAAGCGGGTCTGCGGGTCGGGGGTGGACCGGCATGACAACATAGGCGACGGTTTCATCGGTGGGGCAGGGTTCGCCGCCATCATGGCCAACCCGGCCTTCGCCGATGTGCCGTTCCTGCTGGAGGTGCCTGGGTTCGAGGGCAACGGACCCGACCAGCAGAACATAGACATACTGAAAGAGATACGGCAGCAAGCTGGGCTTTCAGCGTGATTAACATGACCAATCGGGAGTTTGTGCGTCTGGTGCGCCAAGCCTACCGGGAGATGCCGCCACACGTGATTCAGGCTTTGGAAAACGTCGACGTGGCGGTGGAAGACTGGCCCGGCCCCGATGAAGAAGACCTGCTGAACGATGAAGGCACCCTCTTTGGACTGTACACCGGTGTGCCTTTGACCGAGCGCGAGGGCGGAGGCGGTATGCTGCCCGACCGTATCGTCATCTACCGGCAGCCCATCCTGCGGAGTTGCTCCAGCCGCACCGAGGCCGAACATGAGATTAAGGTGACTCTGTGGCACGAGATCGGTCATTATCTGGGCATGAGCGAGGACGATCTGCACCGCCTGGGCTACGGTTAATGGCGGTTATCTCGCGGCGGGCCGGCTGGGCGTTGGGCACGGGCCTGGGCCTGGGTTTGGCCCCCATCGCGCCGGCCACGGTGGCCAGCCTGGCGGCGGTGCTGCTCTACGGCTTCTCCCCATTGAACGAGGACTCGGTTGGGTTCTTTCTGCTCTGCGGAGTGGGTTTCTTGGTCGGGACCTGGGCGTGCCAGACACTCATCACCCAAGCCGATCACGACCCCAAGCGGGCGGTCTGGGACGAATTCATCGGCCTATGGGTCACCTGCCTGTTCCTGCCCAAGACACTGCCCTGGCTGGCGGCGGCGTTCGTGGTGTTCCGTGTGCTGGACATCTGGAAGCCTTGGCCCATCCGCCGCTTTGAACGGCTGCCCGGCGGTCTGGGCATCATGGCCGACGACCTGGCGGCTGGAGCGGTGGGGGCTGTTGGCTTGAACGCGGTCTACCGGATTCTTAACTAATCACTGGGTCATCCCGGCCGGAGATTCGCCTGGCCGATCTCCGGAACGAGAACGCCAGAACGCGTTGCGTAACCCGGCTTAGCCGGCCGGGTTCGTTGCCCGGTAAATAGCCGCTATGCTATACTCTGACAAGCATCAACCCGCCCCGTTCTTAGCTTCGATCCAGGCTCAGTCTAGGTCTGGCTATTTCAAGTTATTGTCACGGACGGCGGGGATTTTGCGGGTCACGCCGCACCCTGCGGTGGACTCTCGGACGTAGCCGGTCTGATTGGCCGGCGAGATGGAAAGGTAAAACCTATGGTAGAGTCTCTCGGAGACATGGCACAGCCGGCCCCTGAAGAACCGGTATCGACACCCGCGCCCCGGCAATCCCCAGTGGCCACGGCAACCCCCGAACCACCGCGCGCGCCCGCGCCTCATGCGATTCCCCAGCGCGAACACCTCACGATGAAGGCACTTCTCGAGGCCGGAGTCCATTTCGGGCATCAGACCCGGCGGTGGAACCCCGCCATGAAGCGGTACATCTTCACCCAGAGGAACGGCATCCACATCATCGACCTGCAACAGACGTTGGGCATGATCAACAACGTCTATCAAGAGATGGTGGACCTGGTTTCCAAGGGCGGCAAAGTCTTGTTCGTCGGGACCAAGCGCCAGGCCCAAGAAGTGATCCAGAGCGAGGCCGAGCGTTGCGGCATGCTGTACGTCAACCAACGGTGGTTGGGCGGCACCATGACCAACTTCCAGACCATTAAGACCCGCATCGCCTACATGTTGGAATTGCAGCAGAAACGAGACCAAGGCTACTTCCGTCTGCTGCCCAAGAAAGAGGGCGTGAAGCTACGCGACACACTGAACCGGTTGGAGAAATACTTCACCGGTGTGCGGGACATGACCGAGGTTCCCAAGGCCATCTTCGTCATTGACATCGGCCGGGAAGACATCTGCATCGCCGAAGCCCAGCGGATGGGCGTCGAGGTCTTCGCCATCGTCGACTCCGACTGCGACCCCAACAAGGTTGATCACATCATCCCTGGCAACGACGACGCCGTCCGGTCGATTCGCTTGATCACCAACCGCATGGCCTCCGCCGTCCTGGAAGGGCTCGCCCAGCGCGAAGCCCTGTTGCAGGCCCAACTTGAAGAGGCGGCCAACGCCGACCAGTCGCAGTTCATGACTGCCTACGTTTCGCCCGACGATGACGATGAGGAAGAGGGGCTTCCCGAGATGGAAGGTCTGGACACCACCACCGTCGCCGACGTCCTGCCGTCCGCGCCTGCAGCGCCAGTGACCCAGGCCCCCGAAGCAGTGGTTGCCGAGCCGGTGGCCGAAGCGCCGGCGCCTGAAGCAGTGGTTGCCGACCCGATAGCGGAAGCGGCCGCTCCTGAAGAACCGGCCGCGGAAGAACCCAGCGAGGGCCAGAAAGACGAATAATCTTCCGGTTTCTTTACTCTACGGCCAGATTTGGCCGGCGTTAGGAGCGATCAATTGGCGGTTAGTGTAGAACTGGTACGGGCCCTGCGCGACCAGACCGGCGCGGGAATAATGGAATGTAAAGAAGCCTTGGAGAAGTCCGGCGGCGACTTGGAAAAGGCCATCGGCGCCCTGCGCGAGAAGGGGCTTGCCGGCGTGGCCAAGCGGGTGGGCCGGGATACCACTGAAGGTGTTATTGAGACCTACTTGCACACCGGCGGACGTGTCGGGGCCATGGTTGAACTCGGCTGTGAGACCGACTTCGTCGCCCGGACCGAAGAGTTTCAGAAACTGGCCCACGACATCGCGATGCAGGTAGCGGCCATGGGGCCGGAGTATGTGGACAAAGACGATATCAAGGAAGGGGACACCCGCCCTCCCGCCCAAACGT
Organism: SAR202 cluster bacterium Casp-Chloro-G2; assembly: GCA_002816575.1. Lineage (GTDB taxonomy): Bacteria > Chloroflexota > Dehalococcoidia > Lucifugimonadales > UBA3495 > UBA9611. The sequence continues at coordinate 13,522 of MUCI01000033.1, forward strand.
GCCTCATGCTGCAGCCCTATATCAAGAACAGCTCCTCCTCGGTCGGCGAAATGATTAAAGAGCTCGCCGCCAAGGTCGGAGAGAACGTTCGAGTGGTCCGGTTCACCAGATTAGCAGTCGGCGAATAGTTAATACCTAAGGCATGCCAAAACCCAGATACCGCCGCGTAATGCTGAAGATCAGTGGCGAATCCCTCAAGGGGGATACGCCGTTCGGCATTGACCCAGGAGCAGTTAGCTATCTCGCTGGCCAGATCGGTGAAGCTGCCAATCTGGGCGTGGAGATAGCCGTCGTTATGGGCGGAGGCAACATCTGGAGAGGGGAGGCAGCCGAGTCCAGGGGCATGGACCGGGCGACCGCCGACTACGCCGGTATGCTGGCCACCATCATCAATGCGCTGGCCCTTCAAGACAGCCTGGAGCAGCAGGGTATCGACGTTCGGACCCAGAGCGCCCTGCAGATGCAGGCCGTGGCCGAGCCTTACATCCGCCGGCGGGCGATTCGTCACTTGGAGAAAGGCCGGGTTGTGCTCTTTGCCGCAGGCACGGGTAATCCATACATGACGACCGACACCGCGTCGGCGCTCCGGTCCTTGGAGATCAGCGCCGATGTGCTGCTGATGGCCAAGAACAACGTTGACGGCGTGTATGACTCAGATCCAAACCAGAACCCGGACGCCGTCCGGTACGGCAACCTGGATTATATGGACGCCTTGAGCAAGCGGCTGGCGGTTATGGATTCCACGGCTCTTTCACTGTGCATGGACAACAGATTGCCCATAGTGGTCTTCAATGTTTTTGAACCGGGGACCATGGGCAGGATCTTGAAAGGCGAAACTGTAGGGACTTTAATATCCGGGAGGGACTGACTATGCCTCCGACAGACGCTGACCTAACCCCTGAAAAGGTTCTGTCCGAAGTTTCCACTAAGATGGACCGCGCCGTGGATGCTTTCAAGCGAGACCTGAACCAGCTTCGCACCGGCCGGGCAACGCCGGCGCTGGTGGAGAACATCGAGGTCGACTACTACGGGAACATGACTCCGCTGAAGCAGATTGCCTCGATCTCAGCGCCCGACGCCAGGGCGGTCATGATTCAGCCCTGGGACAGAGGCTCATTGCGGGAGATCGAAAAGAGTTTGATGGCCTCCGAGATGGGGTTCAACCCTTCCAACGACGGCTCCACCATCACTGTGCCGATCCCTCCGCTAACCACGGAGCGCCGCCAAGAGATGGTCAAGATGCTCAAGCGAAAGATCGAAGACGGCAAGGTCTCCGTTAGGAACGTGCGGCGGGACGGACAAGAATCGCTGCGCAAGATGGAAAAGGACAAGGCGATCTCCCAAGACGAGAACCGCCGCGCCCAAGAGCGATTGCAGAAGACCACCGACGGCCACACCAAGCTGATCGACGAGACTGGTTCCGCCAAAGAGGCGGAGATCATGCAGGTCTAACGCGGTGCAGGTCGAGTCTCCCCCACCCCACCCTGCCGAGAACAACGCCAATATACCGGTCCATGTGGCTTTCATCATGGACGGAAACGGTCGGTGGGCCCAAAAGCAGGGTCTTCCCCGCGTCGCCGGTCACGAGGTTGGCGTACAGTGTATCCAGGCCGTATTGGAGACCCTGGGGGCAAAGGGCGTGCAGTACGTAACGGTCTACGCCTTCTCCACCGAGAACTGGGGCCGCCCCCAAGATGAGGTCGACGGCATCATGGATGTCTTCTCGCAGGCGATCGCCAGCCAGACCGAAGCGCTGCACGAGAAGAATGTACGCATCGTCCATCTGGGCCGGACCGAGAACATGGCCCAGGACCTGCGCGATGCCGTGGCCGAATCCCAGCGTCTAACCGCCGGCAACACTGGTATCACCTTCAACGTTGCCTTCGATTACGGCGGCCGAGTCGAGATTTTGGAGGCCGTCCGGCGCATCATCAAAGACGGGCTCAGCCCGGACGCCATCGACGAAGAACTGTTCAGCCGGTATCTTTTCACCGCCCATTGCCCCGACCCCGACCTGATCATCCGCACCGGCGGGGAGCAACGCATCAGCAATTTCCTCCTCTGGCAGTCGGCTTATAGCGAGATTTACCATACCCCCACCCTGTGGCCCGACTTGGACACGGAGGAGTTAGAGCGGGTGTTGGAGGCCTTCAGCCGCCGCCGCCGCCGTTACGGCGGTCTTAATCCCGAAGACCAGCCCGAATACCAGCACGAGGGCCAGCCGGACGACCGACACGAAGACGACAGCCCCCAAGTCCTTCAAGAGTAGGGAGAAGGAAAGACTTCTTGCTCCAGCGGTCGCTTACGGCGTTGGTTGGGATTCCCGTATTGGCCGCCGCCATCTGGGTTGGCGCGCCGTGGTTGACCGTGATGGTCCTCGTGGCCGGGTTGATCGGCATCTGGGAACTTTACCGCTTGACCCCAGTCGGTGTCGGTCCATTGCCTTTCATCTTGGGCGCTGCCTGGGTGGCGTCTTTCGTTCTGGGTGCGCAGGCCGCATCCGGGCGCGATAACTACCTCATCATCTCCGGTGGCGTCGCGGCGGCCGGTTCGTTCGCTGCGCTGCTTTGGTTCACCGCCTTTTACCGGGGAAATATCCCCGCCGGGTCCTGCTACCTGGTGGGAGGCCCGCTCTACGTTGGCTTTCTCCTGGCCCATGCGTTGATGTTGCGGGAGATCACGGGGGGAGGGCCCGAGTCGGGAAGCAGTCCCGATGCGGTGTCGGTGATGTCGTTTCACCTGGGACGCAGTTGGCTCTTGTTCGCTATTTTAGTCACGTTTGCCACCGACACCGGGGCATACCTGGTGGGGCGCACGGTGGGCCGCCATCCCATGGCCCCGGTAATCAGCCCCAACAAGACCTGGGAGGGCAGCCTGGGCGGTTTCGCTGCCGCAGTGGGCGCGGCGTTGTTGTTGGGCCTGGTTTTCGACCTGGGCATACCGGCGTGGCAGCAGGTTGTGATCGGCGCCGTGGTGGGCGTAGTAACCCAACTGGGAGACTTGCTTGAATCTAAACTGAAGCGGATTGCCGCCGTTAAGGACGCTGGTAGTATAATCCCTGGGCACGGCGGACTCCTTGACCGGCTGGACAGCATATTGTTTGCCATTCCGGCAGTCTATTACCTGGTCGCAATCGTGTTCGTTCCGTGAGAGAAAGCCTGCCTGCCACCGCGTTGGTTTTGGGAAGAATTGCTTGCTGGTAACGGTGTTAGTTTCGTGAAGAGAATCGTCGTACTCGGGTCTACCGGGTCCATCGGCCGCCAGACCTTGGACATCGTCCGGGCGTTTCCGGACGAGTTTGAAGTCGTCGGCTTGGCCGCCGGCAACAACATCGAACTGTTCTTAGAGCAAGTCAAAGAGTTCAGCCCCAAACACGTCTGCTGCATCAATCCTCCTTCCGGGGCCTTCTCCGGCGTCGAATATACCAAGATGGAAGACATGGTGGCCTTGGACAATGTGGACCAGGTGATGGTCGCCCTGATGGGCAGCGTAGGCCTGGCGCCCACTCTGAACGCCCTCAAGGCCGGCAAGTCGGTGGCGCTCTCCAACAAAGAACCCATCGTGATGGCCGGCGGCCTGATCAAGGAATATGAATCGCTCTACGGCGGCGAGGTGCTGCCGGTTGACAGCGAGCCCAGCGCCATTTGGCAGTGTTTGCGGGGCGAGGACAACGAGATACTGCGTTTGCTGATCACCGCATCCGGCGGGCCGTTCCGGACCACGCCCATCAGCGAGATGGACGCCGTAACCCCGGAACGAGCGCTGCAGCACCCAACTTGGAAGATGGGCAAGAAGATAACGATAGACTCTGCTACGCTAATGAATAAGGCGTTCGAAGTGATCGAGACGCACTGGTTATTCAGCGTACCCTGGGACAGGATCGAAGTTGTGGTCCACCCGCAGAGCACGATACATTCCATGGTCGAGTTTGCCGACGGTTCGGTGAAGGCCCAGATGGGTCCGCCCGACATGAGGCTGCCGATCCAATACGCGCTGTTCTACCCCAAACGCCTGCCCAACGCCATGATTCCCAGGCTGGACACCAAAAAATCGCATGCCCTGACCTTTGACCCGTTGGAGCCGGCGCGTTACCCCTGCTTCGACATCGCGTTATCGGCGGCGCAGAAAGGCGGCACCTATCCCGCTGTCCTGAGCGCGGCCGACGAGGTGGCGGTACAGGCATTCTTGGATTCAAAGATCGGGTTCACCGACATAGCCAAGGTCATTGACCGCGTTCTGTCCGAGCACGATTCCATGCCCGGCGCCACGGTGGATGAGTTTATAGAAGCGGACCGTTGGGCCACGGGGCGGACAGCCGAACTGACCAACGGCCATAGAACCTGATTGGTCTTCCCGCCGTAATAGTCATTAGTAACCTCTAGAAAACACTTCATGCAAACTGCCCTCATAGCCATCGGTTCTTTGGTGCCACTGCTCGTATTGCTGGTGGTCATACACGAATTCGGCCATTTCGCCACCGCCCGCGCCATGGGCGTTAAGGTGCTGGAATTTGGCGTTGGCTTCCCTCCCAAGGCCTTCGGTTTCTACACGGGGAACACGCCGGTCCTGGTGAACGGCGCGACCCGGTTCGTCGGCCTTACCGCGGCTGACTTCTCCCGAGGCCAACAGGTAAAGGTAAGCTCCACGGAAGACGCACGGGGCAACCTGGTGGCCCGGATAATCGAGATCAGCCGGAAGAGGGTTAGGGGCGAGCAGGCTGAGGAACCGGAAGAACGACCCGGCGAAGCCGATCTTCTGAAGCACGAGGGCAAGGTGCGCTCCGTCGGCGCCGACGGGTCGTTCGTTCTGGCCGACATGCTTTACTCGGTGAACTGGGCGCCCATCGGCGGGTTCGTCCGATTGGCCGGCGAGTCCAACCCGAACGTACCGCGCAGTCTCGCCAGTAAGGGCACCGGCACCCGCTTCCTGGTCCTGATCGCCGGGCCGTTCATGAACGCCATACTCCCCCTGCTCATCTTCACAGTGGTGCTGATGATTCCCCAGGAAGTTCTGGTGGGGCGGCTGATGATCTCCGAGGTTGGTGAGAACACGGCGGCCGCGGCGGCGCAGGTACGGCCGGGTGACATCGTCATTGCGGCCAACGGCGAAGAGATCGAGAACCAACTGGAGTTCACCCGCGAGATCAACCTTAACGGCGGGTCGATGATGGACCTGCTGGTGGAAAGGGACGGTCAGGAGCTTTTGCTGAACGTCCGGCCCAGGTTCGACACCGAGTCGGCCCGGTGGCTGGTCGGCGTTAGGCCCCAGTTGGTCGACGCCCAGGTTGTGAAGCGCGCCGACTCCCTGTTCGAGGCCATCCCCAACAGCTTCGTCAACACCTGGGAGATGTTGGTCCTGGTTAAGCAGGCCATTGGCGGGGCCTTCGGCGAAGGTTCGTCGCCCGAGTTTTCCGGCCCGATCGGCA
>MUCI01000034.1 GCA_002816575.1 SAR202 cluster bacterium Casp-Chloro-G2
CCACCTGCGAAGCGCCCGCCAGGCCGATTCAGCAGGCAGTGGACCGGCGGGGCAAGGGAAAGGCCGATCTTTCTTGGCTGGTCACCCACCGCATTGGCTTCGGGGAAGCGCCCAAGGGCTACGACCTCTACGCCGACCGCGCCGACGGCCTGATCAAGCTGGTATTGGAAGTTTAGCTGCAAGTCTGGCGGGCCCTACCGCCGGATGATCAGCAGCGAGAAGTAGTCCAGGTCTTCGGCCGACAGCTTGGAGATGTCGTCCACCACGTTCTCCCTGGCGGTGCTAGCCTGGCGCACGTAGGTGGCCTTGCCGGTGAGGCCCAGCTTCTCCAGGTTGGCCAGGGCCTGCAGCAGGTCCCGGTCCACCTCCATCAGCACGGTGGTATCGGAGTTGGTGATGGCCTCCCGCAGGTCGTCAATGCCGAATACCTTGGGTAGGATGGTCAGTCGCTGGCCGTGGGTAACCAGTGGCATGCCCGAACTGGCCGCGGCCGCCATCACCGATGAAACGCCAGGCACGACCTCAACTTCAAAGCCGGAGGCCGCCTCTTTCACGCTCTCCAACACGTGGAAGAACTCACTGTAGAGCATGGGGTCTCCCTCGGTGATGAAAGCAACGTCACGGCCCGCTTTAAGGTGACCCGATATTTCTTTGGCCGCTTGGCTCCAGGTTTCCGGGTCGACCGGCGTGTCATCGTCGGACGGGATGGTGATGGCCAGAAACTGGGGATTGACCGCTTCCAATAATCCCCGCACCACGCCGAGCGCGTAGCTCTCTTGTCCATCGTCCAGCTGGGTGAAGCAGATAACCTCCACTCGTTGGAGGGTCTTCTGGGCCTTGATGGTCAGAAGCTCGGGGTCACCCGGCCCCACTCCGATGCCGTAGAGCCTGCCCAGACCGTTATTTGAACCGCTAGTTGTCATGCAATAAAACCTAAACTGCCCCTGCGTTTCCCGCAGTGACTATCCGTATTGAGATTCGGCGGCGTGTATCCCCGTTATTGGGCCATTACCCAGTCGTAGATATACATCGTAGCCAAACAATCGTCCTCATTGTAGATGATTATCTTGCCTTTGGCTGTCTGGTCGGCGCTCCCTGAATCCACGTACCTCATGTAGAGCGACATGGTCCCGACCCCGGTTACGTCGTCCTGACGCCACTTGAAGCCCAGGCATTTGGCGATGTCCTTCAACGACTCGCCATAGGCTGGAAAGGCGAATCCTTTGGTGGCCCAGGGGGAGAGGTCTTCCAGCCGGTCCAATACACCCGCCGCCAACACCGGGTCCACGCCGTAACGGTCCACCATCTTCTCGAGATGGGTGCGTTCGTAGCTATGCCAGTGGTAGAAGACCGGATCATCCAACGAACCAGCCCATTGCAGGAACGCCGTCAGGTTGGCGTCCTCGTCGTCAAAGGTCTCGGCGAAGAACGGCTTGTATCGGGCCTCTCCGCCGGGAGTCCGGTGGATGGCCCCGATCAGATAGTTGACCAACTCCAAGCCGCCGTCCTGTTCCTGTTCCTGGGCGCCCTCAAAGTCGAAGAAAACCTCGGTCCTGCCCCGCCGCAACACGGCCAACTCGCCGCGGGGGAGCGGTTGATTCCCCTGGATCGCCCGGGCGGAGATAACCATCTTTTTTGCCGTTGCGGCGCCCACCCGCCTAACGGTGACCAATTCAGTCTCATTAGCCTCGGCAATGCTCTGCAAAGTGGCATACCCGGCTGCCACCAGGTTGGAGCGGACCGTTGCGCCCACGCCCACGATCAGGGACACGTCATTGGCGGCGACAGCCTGACTGTCCACATATGACATCCAGGGCCACCGCGCGGCTCCGTAACAGAAATCGACAGGCTTGCCGCCCATGATCTCCCTGACCTCAGCCAGCACTTCGTCCAGCCGGTGGTCAACATCAGCCATGTCCACGGGGACGATACCGGAGTCGCCGTTGACCATCTGGAAGATCGGGGGTTCGTAGCCCTGGACCAGGCCAAGCACCCGGTTGTAGAGCGCGCCTTGCAATATCTGGGACTCCCGCAGGCGGCGGGCCGATTTAATCTCAACAACACGGTAGCTATAATCTCCGAAGACCGATGGCACGCCGTCCACCCGTTCCAAAACGTCCGGGCGTCCCGTGAGTCCGTTGGGCCAGCAGACCAGGGGCATGTCCTTGATATAGACGCCGCCCTCGGCCATCACCTCCAACGAGCGGCGAAAGCCGTCCTCCTCGCTGGTGAACACTTCTTGAATTCCCCCGGGGTAGAGCAGCGCGTTGACCCGGTCCTGGTGGGTATTGCCGATGTCGAAGATGTGCTGCTGTTGGTCGTTCATCGGGTCTCTGGCGGCGGACGGCGCGTGGAGACTGCACCAGAAGGAGACCGGCGAATCCAGGTAGCGTTCGACCCAGCCGGCGCGGACGGCGCCGCTCCGGTCGCCGTCGGTGAACCGGCGGTAGATGTCGTTTAGGTCAAGATTTGGGTTTAACGCAGGCATATCAACACCCGGTGGGACTCGGCCTGGGTTTCAACCCCGGCCATCTTGGACCAGAAAAGGCTGGCGGGACACCGAAGGCTACTTGACCACCACGTTGACCAGGCGGCCGGGCACGTAGATGGTTTTCACCACCGACTTACCTTCCAAATGGGCCTGGAGCCGGGGGCTGGCCAGGGCCATCTCCTGCGCTTCGGCCTCGGCGATACCCGCCGGGACCTCCAGCTTGTCCCGCACCTTGCCGTTCACCTGCAGCACCAGGGTGATTACGTCTTCGGCCGCCAGGCCGTCGTCCCAGGAAGGGAAGGGCTGTTGGTGGATGCTGTAGCCGTGGCCGTTGGCCTCCCACATCTCCTCGGTCATGTGCGGGGCCATGGGGGCCAGCATGAGCAGCAGACTCTTGGTGCATTCTCGCCAGGTGGCGGCGTCGACGCTGCCGTCGGCCCAGACCCGGTTCAGGTGGTTGGTCAATTCCATCAACGCCGCGATGGCCGTGTTGAACTTGAAGCGGTCCAGGTCGTTATGACACTTGCGGATGGTCTGGTGCAGCAGCCGGTTGGTATCGCGGATCACATGGTCATCCACCGGGCCGTCATCCAGCGGCTTGGCGTCGCGTCCGGCTATGTCCCAAACGCGGTTCAGCCAGCGGGCCGTGCCGTTGATGCCCACGTCGCTCCAGGGACCGCCCTGGTCCCAGGGGCCGATGAACATCAGAAAGCAGCGCACCGCGTCGGCGCCCAGGCGTCCGACCACCACGTCGGGGTTGACCACATTCCCCCGGCTCTTGCTCATCTTCTCGTGGTCTTCGCCCAGGATAACGCCCTGGTTGAACAACCTGGAGAAGGGTTCGTCATATTCCACCAGGCCCATGTCGTGGAGGCCCTTGGCGAAGAAGCGGGAGTAAAGCAGGTGCATGACGGCGTGCTCGGCCCCACCGGTGTACTGGTCCACGGGCATCCATTTCTTCAGTAGGCTTGGTTCCGCCGGGCAAGCGGCGTTGTGGGGGTCCAGGTAACGCATCATGTACCAAGACGAGTCCATGAAGGTGTCCATGGTGTCGGTCTCCCGGCGGGCGTCCGCGCCGCACCTGGGGCACTTGGTATGGACGAAGTCATGGTTCGACGCCAGCGGCGACTCGCCGGTGGGCTTGAATTCGGCGTCTTGCGGCAGCAGCACCGGCAGGTCTGACTCCGGGACCGGCACCACGCCGCAGGTGTCGCAGTAGACCATGGGGATGGGCGTGCCCCAGTAGCGCTGCCGGGAGATCAGCCAGTCGCGTACCCGGTAGGAGACCGTCCGGTTGCCCCAACCCTTCTTCTCCAGGTCGTCGGCGATGGCCGACTTGCCCTCGTTGTTGGTCATGCCGTCGTAGGCGCCCGAGTTGGTCATGAAACCTTCGCCCAGATAGGCGCTGGTCAGGTCTTTCCCGTCCCACTCGATGGGAGCGACCACGGTCCGAATGGGCAACTTATACTTCTGAGCGAAGACGAAGTCCCGGGCGTCGTGGGCCGGCACCCCCATAACCGCGCCGGTGCCGTAGGTCGTTAGCACGTAATCGCCGATATAGATGGGCACCCGTTCGCCATTCAGGTGGTTAACCGCGTAACTGCCGGTGAACACGCCGGTCTTGTCCTTGTCGCTGGACAGCCGGTCGATCTCGGATGTTTGGCGGGCCTTGCTGATGTACTCGTCCACCGCCTCCCGGTTCTCCGGCAATGTCAACCGGGGGACCAGCGAATGTTCGGGGGCCAGCACGATGAAGGTCACGCCGAAGACGGTGTCGATGCGGGTCGTGAATGTTCTGATCTCTTTCTCTTTCAGACCGTACCCGGAGATATCGAAGGCGATCTGAACGCCCTCGCTGCGGCCGATCCAATTGGCCTGCATGGTCAGAATCTTATCCGGCCATTCTTCCAGTCCGCTGAAATCCAGAAGCCGGTCAGCGTATTGGGTAATCTTGAAGAACCATTGCTCCAGGTCGCGGCGGGTGATCTCGGTGCCGCAACGTTCGCAGGCGCCGTTCAGCACTTGCTCGTTGGCCAGCACGGTGAGGCAAGAGGGGCACCAGACAACCGGTGCATTGGCGCGGTAGGCTAGACCCTTCTCGAAGAACTTCAGGAAGAACCACTGGTTCCAGCGGTAATACTCGGGTTCGCAGCAGATCACTTCCCGGTCCCAGTCGTAGATCGCGCCAATGGAGCGCAGCTGGCGGCGCATGTTTTCGATGTTGCTGATGGTCCACTCGTAGGGGTGGATCCCGCGGCTGATGGCGGCGTTCTCGGCAGGCAGGCCAAAGGCGTCGAAACCGATGGGATGCAGCACGTTGTAGCCCTGCATCCGCCTGAAGCGTGCGTGGGCGTCGGCCGGGGCCATGGCGTACCAGTGGCCGATGTGGAGGTCGCCCGAGGGGTACGGATACATGGTCATCTCGTACCATTTGGGGCGGGGGTCGTCGTCGGAAACCTTATGCAGGCCGTCCTGTTCCCAACGAGCCTGCCATTTGCGGTCTATCGCAGCGTGGTCGAACCCGTCTTCGACCTGCCGGAAGCTGCTGGTCATGTATCTGCACCTCTAAACACGAAAGCCGGTGACTAAGAACGCCGGTCTCCCGGATCGGTGGCCGGCGTTGCCCGCGCCAATTATATTAGCCCCGAGAAGCTATCGCCAATCATAGTAGCATAGAAGCCCGTACAGTCTCGAAATGCCCTTGAGCTATCGTGACTGGATACGGATTTTTTGGCCCAATCGTACCGCCGGTTTCATTGACACGGGATAGACCGAATCCTAGAATCCATCCTACTTCATTTGATGTTCCATAAAATAACAGATTCCCAAAATACCAGATTCAAACGCCCAAGCAGATAGGGTTTTAGCCGCCAACGAAGGTCGGTCACAGAGTCCTTTCTTCCCCAAGATTTCCTCGAAACCTTTCTCAGGTCTTTTAGGTAGTATCCGCCTGTTTCAGATGCCGATAGTTCTCCCATCTTTCCGTTTCCCACCCAACCACCCATCAATGGGTGGCCGACTAAGGTCTGCGGCAACGGGCGGCGCAGATCATGGCTGAACGCCGACGCCGGCCCATCGACAACATCATCCGGCTGCGGAGACGGCGGGAGCTATCACCCTCGGTCACAGATGTGGAACCGTCCCGGCCGAGCCGCCCCCTATTGGGCACCACCACCATCATACTCTCGGGATTCGCGCTGCTGATCCTGGCCGGCGGGGGGCTTTTAACCCTTCCTTTCGCCCATAACGGCTCCGGGTTCACACCCATGGTGAATGCATTCTTCACTTCGGTCTCAGCGGTGACGGTGACCGGTCATACAACGGTTGATACCAGCACTTACTGGTCCACCTTCGGCCAGGTGGTTATATTCGCGCTGATGCTGGTTGGTGGTTTGGGTTTCATGGTCCTGAGTACGTTTACCCTACTGCTGATCGGCCAAAGATCTACCCTGCAAGAACGGCTTTTAACCCGGGCGCTGATGCGTGACACCGTGGGGGTTGACCAGATGCAGGGATTGCGCCAGGTCGGCCGTGCTGTGATCTTGATGGTGTTTGCGCTGTACGCCGGCGGGAGCGCCATAATCTTCTGGCAGATCAATGGCATCGACGGTTTGGGAAGCATCAGGACCCTGTGGCAATCCGTGTTCCTGGCGGTTTCTTCTTTCAACAACGCCGGATTAAATATCGTACCCGAAGTGCCCGAGGGGACCAGCGTCGCCCGGTTCGTGTCCAACCCGGTGGTGTTGCTGACGATGTCATCACTTACCATCCTGGGCGGCCTGGGCTGGGTCTTGATAATGGACGTTTTCCGCAAGCGCCGGTTCGCCCGATTCGCTCTGGAGACCAAACTGGTGCTGGTCATCAGCATCCTGCTCTGGGTATTGGGCGCCGGAGTCCTATACCTGGCGGAATTCGCCAACGCAGAAACCATGGGTAGTTTCAGTTGGGTGGACAAGGTCGTGAACGCCGTATTCCAGTCGGTGAGCGTCCGCTCCGCCGGCTTCTCAACGATAGACCTCGGGCAGGCCAAGGATGTCACCAAATCGACGTTCACCGGACTGATGTTCATCGGCGGGTCGGCCGGATCGGTGGCCGGCGGCATCAAGGTATCGACCTTCGCGGTGTTGATGGCGGCTGTGATCTCGTCCCTGCGGGGCCGCCCCCACGCCGAGGCGTTTGGCCGCGAGATACCCCAATCGCAACTGCACCGCGCGCTCACGGTTGCCGTCCTCGGCCTGGCCCTGCTTTTAGTATCAGCGACGATCATCACCACCTTAGAGCCGGACATCGAATTCTTGGACATCATCTTCGATAGCGTATCCGCACTTAGCACGACCGGCGCTTCCACCGGGATAATCCCAGATTCCGGGACGGCCTCGAAGGTCATTTACATGGTACTGATGTACGTTGGCCGCCTGGGGCCGATGGCCCTGGCCATTGCATTAGCCACTGAAGACGATACCGAAGAGTACCGTTTTGCCCAAGAAGGCGTTAGAATAGGTTGATGATAGTTATGTCTAGAACGTTTTCGGGAATCGCCTAGTGAAGAAACAAGTTTGTGTCATCGGACTTGGCCGGTTCGGGTCCACGCTGTCTCAGGAGCTTTTCCAGAGCGGCCACGATGTGTTGGCCATCGACCTGGACGAGGTCAAAGTCCAGGAACAACTTGGGCGGGCTACCTACGCCGTCCGGGCCGACGCCACCAATGAGTCGATCCTGAAAGAGTTGGATGTGGCCGAATATGACGTTTGCGCCGTGGCCCTGGGCAGCGAGAACATCCAGTCCAGCATCCTCGTTTCGGTGCTGTTAAAGAGCCTGGGAGTGCCCTTCATCATCGCCCGCGCCGCCAACGAACTGCACGGCGCCACCCTGGAAAGGATCGGCGCTGACCGCGTGGTCTACCCCGAGTCGGAGAGCGCCCGGCGAACCGCCCACGTAGGGTTTGAGACCGGCGTCATCGACTACATGCCCATCGTGCCTGATTTCGGCATCAGCAAACTCAGGCCACCCGAGGAGATGCTGGGCCACACTCTGGAGGAAGCCGGCCTAGCGGGCACGGCTGACCGCCACGGCATCTCTGTGTTGGCCATCCGACGAGGCCGTACTTCATTCCTCCACCCCGCCAAGGACGAAGAGATCAAGGCCGGCGACGTGCTGATTGTAGCGGCCACCAACGAACATCTGGGCAAGATTTCGGAGATTGCCCGGCACCTGGAACCCGCCGCGTCTGAGCCCCACAATCACCGCCACGGCTAACGCCGGTCCACGCCGCGTCTTCATGTTTCGAATGCCCCGGACGTCCCCTGAATCCATATTGTAATAGGGTAATACTGCTCGTATAATCTGCCCTTGATTACGGGCCGGGGGACTTGTTGAGCCTCTATGTTTGAGTCCATCACCGACTCTAATCAACCTATACAGGGCAATGTGCCGCAATGCGATTGAACGCAAAACGAATCCTGCTTCCGGTGAACGGGAAACCGTACAGTGAACTGACGTTCCGGTGGGCCTGCCAGATGGCTAGGGAGTCCAAAACCGAACTCCATGCCGTTTATGTGATTGAGGTCCCGCTGGAGTTGTCTCTGGAATCAGAGATCGCTGACGACATCAACAAGGGCGAGGAGATCCTGGCCCGTATCGAGGCGATCGCTTCCGAAGAGAAATACAAGGATCTTCAAGCCAGGTTCCTCCGGGCCAGACAGGCTGGTCCGGCAATAGTGCTGGAGTCTGAGGACCGCTTCATGGACCTGTTGATCGTTGGCGTTCCCTATCTGCGCCGGTTCGGTTCCTGCACCCTGGGCGCCACAGCCTCCTACATCTTCCACAACGCCTCGTGCCAGGTGATGTTCTGGCGGGAACGGGCGCCTGCACCCATCTTCCCCAGAGTCTAGGCTAGGCCACGCCGGTTTTTATGGACGGGATTTAACATGCGGGTTCTGATATTCGGCTGCAACCGTCTCACCTCGAGTCTCGTGGCCGACCTGGCCGACGGGACCGCTGAGATAACGGTCCTGGGCGGCGAACGCGATTGCCTGGAAAGCGTGGCCGTTCATCCCGGCGTCCGGGTGGTCCTAACATCAGAACCAATGATGCAGGACTATCTCCAGGAAGGCGGGATCGACCACGCCGACGTCTTCTTGGCCATGTCCTCAGACGACCACCAGAACATCTTGGTGGCGCAGATCGCCAAGCACATCTTCAATGTCCCCAAAGTTGTGTGCCACCTGGGCAGTCCCCAATTGCAGGTGCTGTATGCAGCCCTGGGATTGGACGTGGTAGGCTATTCTTTCGGCCTATTGCAGGATGTCCGCCAGGCTATAGAGGCGTAGATATAATAGATTCATGTATGTGGTAATTGTTGGCTGCAGCGAGTCCGGCTATCATCTGTCCAAGGCGCTCATCGCCGGTGGGCATGAGGTGGTCGTGGTCGAGAAGAACAATGAAAGGTTCCAACTCTTAACGGAAGAGCTGGGCAGCGTTGCCCTCCTTGGCGACGGCACCGACGAACGGACATTGAAACGCGCCGGAGTCTCCCGGGCCGATGTGGTCGTGAGCCTGACGGGATTTGACGCCACAAACCTGGTGGTCTCCCAAATGACCAAGCATATCTTCAAGGTCCCCCGTACCATGGCGCTGATCAAAGACCCCAAGAACGAGCCCATCTTCCACGAAGTAGGCATAGATGTGGTGGTCAACTCCACCCATCTGGTGCTGGCCAGCCTGGAGGAGGGCGTACCGGGGCGTCCCTTGGTCCACCTGATGAACCTGCGGGTGCCCGGCATGGAACTGGTCAGCATCTCCATCCCGGAGGACGCCAATATCATCGGCAAGCGCCTGAGCGAGATTGAGCTTCCCCCCAACAGTTTCATAACGTTGGTGGTTAAGCGGGACGGCGCCGAGTTGCCAACGGGCCGGTCGGTGGTGGAAGCGGACGACGAGTTGGTGGCGGTGATTCCAACGGGCGACGAACAGATCCTACATGATATCTTGACCGGGGTGTAGGCATGGCTAAAACCGTCGGATTCCTCGGTCCTCTGGGCACCTATTCGGAGGAAGCCGCCCTCATCTACGAGCCCACCGCCGGCCAGACCTACCCGACCATCTCAGCCGTGGGGGAAGCGGTGGTTGCGGGTGAAGTCGACGAGGGCGTGGTCCCGATCGAGAACAGCTTGGCTGGCTCGGTTATCTTCACCCTGGACTTGCTGATCAGCCAGCCAGCCCTTTTCATCCGGGGCGAGATCGACCTGCCCATCGAACACTACCTGCTGACCAAGCCAGGGACTGATCCCGCCGACATCAAGGTCATTTATTCCCATCCGCAGGCGCTGTCCCAGTGCCGTGAATACCTGGAGAAGAATTACCCCCAGGCCGAGCAGATGGCGTCACTCAGCACCGTTTTGTGCGTAACCGACGCGCTGAACAGTTCCGTTCCGGCGGCCGCCATATCTCCGCGCCGGGCGTCGGAGCTATACGACGTGGAGATCTTGGACCGTAGCATCCAGGATGTGGCGGCCAATGTGACCCGGTTCGCGGTGATTGGCAAGTCCGACCACGCTCCCACCGGGCGCGATAAAACCTCCATGGCATTCACGTTCGAGGTGGACACGCCGGGTCTGCTCTACCGGGTTTTGGGAGAATTCGCCGAGCGGGGAATCAACCTGTTCAAGGTCGAATCGCGGCCCACCAAGCAAATGCTGGGGGAGTATATCTTCTGGGTGGACTGTGGTGGACACCGGGAGGAGTCGCCGATGAAGGAAGCCTTGGCGGCGCTATCCGAGCCAAT
Organism: SAR202 cluster bacterium Casp-Chloro-G2; assembly: GCA_002816575.1. Lineage (GTDB taxonomy): Bacteria > Chloroflexota > Dehalococcoidia > Lucifugimonadales > UBA3495 > UBA9611. The sequence continues at coordinate 10,275 of MUCI01000034.1, forward strand.
CAGTATGCTCCGGGTCCTGGGTTCATATCCCAGATGGAACGATAAACCTTAGCCCCATGCCACGGCAGCCAGACCCACAAAAAGAGTTGGCCCTCCTCCAACGGCCTTGCTAAGATTTCCCAAACACCACTGCACCGCACATCTTAGCTACCCAACCGATCGGAGAAGGGCCAACTGGGTCAGGCCTTGTACAGTCAGTCCACCCAGTGAATGCCCTCCGCGGCAGTCCTGACATCACAGGCACGAGGCCCGAGAACCCGTCTAATTTAATGGCTTCTACCCGTTAAAGCAGATGCCTCCTCTTGAATCGTCAGCGTCGCTCCCGCTTCTCGACTGCGGATGCCCCGATGACTTGTTGCCATAACCTTTTGGCACTGTCTTAAGCTCAACTTGCAACGTAATCTAATACTTTGTTTAACAAGTTTTTATAACTATTTTTATATTCTACCCAAATAATCCCTTTATGTCAAACCCTGGTCAATCACCGGGTAAATCCGCCTCTCAGACTCCTTGACAACCCGCCTGCCAGCCCTGGAGAGCCGGCTGCCGATCAGTTAGGTTGAATCTCGTAGATGGCGGCGCCCTGGTTCTCGAACACTTTTTTGGCCAGGTTATCGAACTTGTCTAGACCCTGGCCTGGGTAGGCTATCCGCTCCAGATCTCCCACCACTACGTACTTCACCCGGTATTGACGCATCAGCTCTTTGACCCGCTCGACGCTGGTGGTCTCGTACATCTCCCTGATGTCCCTGGCCCGTTCGTTAATGGCGTAGGAATAGGCGTTCCGCTGCTGGGTCTGGTGCCAGGGCCAGCCCAGCACCGTGGGCAGTCCGGTGTAGTTGGCGAAGCGGGCGCCCCACCGGTACTGGGCCAGGTGGGCCTCCAAAATAACGGGCGACCCTTTGACATTATCCTGGACCCATTCGATGGCCTCCAGGTCCCACTTGAGCTCGATGGGCTTGCCCTCCTCCTGGTGCACCGCTGTGGCCATGAACGCCGTGCCATCCAACGTGGACAGGCCGTCCGTGAAACGGTCAGCCACGCGGGCCCGGGCGCCCAAAGCGGTGTAGATCAAGCTGGCGCTGATGAGCAGGGCCAACACCACCAGCCAGGCCCCTGAGCGCCGGTTCAACTTTGGCGTTAGGAAGCCGCCCTCCCCCAGATGCCAGACCATGTAGGCGGAGACGATGCTGAGCAGCACCCAGATCTCCAGGTAATATTTGAAGAAGCTGTTCATCCGGCCGATGTCGCCTTCAACCCGCACCAGGTCGACACCGATGCCGATGAATAGCGCCATGGCCAGCAGGGCCAGGGGGACCACCTCGTAGGGGCGTGATTCATCTCCGGAGACGATGACATTCCAGGCGACGATCCCTGCCAGCATCAAGAAAACGGCCAGCAGGACGATGTTCCAGAACCCCGCTGCCGCGAAGAACACCCCTATCAGCAATCCCAACGCCAGAAGGGCCCGCAGCTTGGGCAATCCCGGGACCGAGCTCACGTAGCCCCGGACCTTGACGCTCAGGAATAGTTCGCGCAGCGTTTCCCGCGCCTGGTACAGCAGGAATGACGCAATCACGAATAGGAACAGCCCGTGTATCCCAAGGAAACGGCTGACCGGCGTGCGCCAGATGGACGGGTCCAAACCGCTATTGAATGTCTCGTAGGTCTGATGGAACGGCAGGAATGCCAAAATGCTTAGACCGACCGCGCCGATGGCCAACACCGCCAACAGGGCCAGCTTCTCCAACAGATTGCCGTCGGCGAAATATACCGCGATGGCCAACAGACCAACGGTGAGGAGGAGATAGGTCGGGAAATCCCAGGCGTTGACCACCCACAATGAGCCCAAACCCAGCGCCAACGCCCCTGTCGATAGGATCGTCCACAGCCACCCGCCGTCCTTCAATCCAATCACCAGATTCAACCCTAGACCGATCACCAGCAACGTCAGCGGAATGGCCATCATATGGGCGTGCAGGTCGGCGAACAGGAAGGTGAAGAAGGGAAATTCGGTTATGTGGAATGACACTTCCGGGTATTCAGCCAGCTTCTCCGGCACCCAGAACGCCAGTATGTTGGGGTCGAAGTTTTCTAGGTTGGGCAGCATGCGGCTGCTGCGCCAGAAATCGAATGCCGGGAACGCCGTGCTGTTGAACACTCTGTTCCAAGTGTTCTGCACCATCTGGACCAGGCCGTCCAGATTGCCGATGACGGCGGTGAATAGCCCGGCCATTACCCCAGCGGCCACCGGACTCCACATCACCTTCCGCCATAACAGCCGGTTATCATCAAATGGCAGCGGCGGCAGGTCTCCGACACCGGGTATCGTGATCACATTTTCGATGGCCCGGCGTTGCCGCACCCCCTCAGCCAGGTTATAGACCAGTGAATAGGCGCCGGTGACCGTCAGCGCGAAGAACAGCGGCACCGCCAGGTTGAAGGCCGTTGTGGGCAGGATCCCGGTGACGCGAATGATATTGGCGACAACGAAATATCCCCAGTAGTAGTAATTCAGATAGCCGCCGGCGAACCACGGGTCGAAAGGCGGAAGCGTGGTGGAGCGGACCACCGCTGTCAGGTAGGCCAGTTCCATCGGCTTCTCGCCGCCCCGGAAGGGATGCCAAAGGTCGGGGTTGACGTACCGCAACAGCACGAACCCCAAGAAGGCGATGAGGAACAGCCCTTCGCCAAAGAGCAGCAGCCGCCAGTGCTCTTTCAGGTAGGCGGAGATCTCTTCCCGGCGGAAGACCAGGACCACCGCCGAGGACCCGGCCACTACCAGCATACCCAGGTACACCGCCCACCGGGAGAAGTCCATCCACCCCATGGACACCGCAAACCAGGCGGCGTAGCTGACCAACAGCAGCCCAAGTACCCGGGCCAATACGATCCCTCGGTCGGGTAACGGCCGGAAGATGAACATGGTCAGGGGCAGGGCCAGCAGGTAGATAATCTCCACCACCAGCAGCCATATCAATACCGGCACATCGTTGGTCCAGCCGTCCCGGTCCACGATGTCGGAGAACGTGCCGCCCTCTTCCTGGGCGGTCAGGTCCTCCGGTGAAAGCGTCAGCCCCAAGCCGCCGGGGTTGACCACCTGGGGCAAGATGTTGAATTGGGCCCGAATCGCTTCTTCAGTCAGGCGCTGATTGTTCTTGAACAGCAGCACCCGGGGATGGTCGTAACCCACGGCGTTGTCGTCGGCGTAGCCAAGGTCTAGGTTGATGGCCGAGCTCTGCCTGGGTACCGCAGGCACCGGCTGCTCCAGTCCCGCCCGGCCGATGGCGTCGTCGCGGAAGGACACGCCCCACAACTCCGGGTAGTTGTTGAACTCTCGCTCCAGGCCGTAACCCAGGTCTCCGGCGAACAGGCGCTGGTAATACTGGTTGCTGGACGGAAAGCGTTCCGGAGCGCGGGCGGCGCTGGCGTAGGGCCGGCTGCTGTAGAACACGACATACTCGGACGTCGCCAGTCTCGCCGCCAGATCGTCCATCTTCTCGACGGTGTCGGGGTTGTAAACGGGGAATTGCCAAACATCGTAGGAATACAGGTTGGGAATGAACTCGTCCCAATGGTTGTCGCTCACGATGGCCGTGCCCTGAGGCACGTTGGCGTTGATCCACTCCGACGCCGTCACCGCTGGGTGGTCTTCCTCGTAGACGTTCTGGAACGCCAGGGCATAGAAGGCCGTTGACGCCACCACCACGACGGTCACCGCCATGGCGAACCAAGGCAGCAGCCGGACAGGGTCGTCCGACCGCCAGGCTAGATGCGACGCCAGAGGACGGCTGGCCGAAACGGCGCCAAGCAACATTCGGGACGCCATGATAATCATGACCGGGACCAGCGGGAAGACGTACCGGAGGAAATGGACTTCGAAGGTCTCCAGGAACAAGAACCCCGGCACGACCCATGCCAGCAGGAACAGGTCGGCCCGGCGGGTTGCCTTGTTGAATGCTCCGATCAATGCCGTAACGGGTATGGACAGCCAAGCGGCGATGCCCAACGGGATACCCAGACCCCAGACGGTCGATTGTTGTATCTGGTAGATGAACGCCGGCGTGTCGATGTACTGGATGGTGAACGGCCAGAAACCGGCGGTCCGGGCCATGCGGGTCTGCGCCGCCAGGTCGCCCACGAACGCCCCCACATCCAAGATGGCATAGGGCGCGCTGATGAAAAACACGCCGGCCGCGACAACCGCCGCCAGCGCCGCGTGGCTAAAGACCTTCTGCACCAATTCCGGAGTGATGTCGGACCAATAGCCCTCGACCTCATCCAGCACCCAGTACCAATAGATCAGGAACATGGGCGCCAGAATGGGCAGGATGCTCACCTTGGGCGCGATGGCCAGTCCAAGCATCAACCCCAAGATGGCCGAGTCGATCGGACGTTTGTGTTCCAGCATCCGCCACATGGCCCAGAAACTGGCCAGGGTGAAGAAGACTGAGAAGGTCTCGGGCCGGTAGAAGTGGCTGTTCTGGATGTTGATCACCGACACCGCTGTGAGGCCCGCCGCCAGAAGCCCCACGCCCTGGCCATAGAGCTTGCGCCCCAGGATGAACACCATGGCCACCGAACCCACGTCGGCCAATGCCGACAGGGGTCTTCCGAAGTAGCGCATGTCCAGGGAGTTGAGGTCGGTGAACAGCTCCGCCACGGAGCGGAAGAACACCATCACGTAGATCAGGATGCTGCCCAGCGGGAACCAGTGGGGGTTCAACGGACTGCGGTCGGCGCTGAACAGCGTGCCGATGCCCGGCAGGCCCGGCTGGGCGTCGGGTTCAGCCCGGACATAGCCGCAATCCTGGGCGTTTGGGGCGTCGGTGAGCAGGTCGTACATGCAACCGGAGCGCATGTAGATATCCCGTTCGTCGGGGTGGAAGGCGTAGCCCTGGTCCCAGTTGACCCCATTCAGCCTGAGACCGATCGCCACGACGAAGATGAGCAGCAACACGTAGAACGGCCAGGAGACGCGGCCGCCAAAGCTGAAGAATTGTTGGAAGCTAAATTCCACGCCGGTCCTTGATCGGTCTGATAGGGCAACGCCGCCTGAGTCGCGGAACATTAAACATTATATTTGTGCCCCCTGATACTCCCCCACATAGGAAAATCCCCCGTCGGCCCATTTTCGTGGGGACGGGGGACTTTCCATGCTCGGCTGGAGCTGTCGAAAGCCCCATGCTCTATACGGGCCGGCCCGGAGTCCTAGATGCCTTTGTCAGCCATCAGGGCGGCCAGATCGGCGGTGCGGCAGGAGTAACCCCACTCGTTGTCGTACCAGCCCATGACCTTGACCATCCGGTTCGCCATCACGATGGTCGACAAGCCGTCGATGATGCAGCTATGAGGGTTGCCTTTGAAGTCGGAGCTGACCAGCGGCTCGTCGGTGAATTCCATGATGCCCTTCATCTTGCCATCGGCCGCGGCTTTGTAAGCGTCGTTGACCTGCTCGACGGTGACGTCTTTGGATACCTGCGCAGTGAAGTCGGTGATGGACCCGGTGGAGGTCGGAACGCGGAAGGCCATGCCGTGCAGCTTGCCGTTAAGTTCCGGCAGCACCAGACCCACGGCCCGGGCCGCCCCGGTGCTGGTGGGGATGATGTTCTCCGCCGCCGCCCTGGCCCGCCGCAGGTCGCCGTGGCGCTGGTCCAAGATGGCCTGGTCGTTGGTGTAGGAGTGAATCGTCGACATCAGGCCGTGCTCGACGCCGAAGGCGTCGTGCAGCACCTTGACCATGGTGGCGAAACAGTTGGTGGTACAGGAGGCATTGGAGATGATGTTGTGCTTCTTGGCGTCGTACAGTTGTTCGTTAACGCCCAAGACCAGTGTCAGGTCCTCGCCTTTGGCGGGCGCCGAGATAATCACCTTGCTCGCCCCGCCCTTAAGGTGGCCGGCGGCCTTGTCAGCGTCGGTAAAGATGCCGGTGGATTCAACCACCAGGTCTACGCCCATCTCGGACCAGGGGATCTGCGCCGGGTCGCGCTCTGAGAATACCTTGACGGTGCGGCCATCCACCACCAGGTCGCCGTTCTTAGCTTCCACCTTGCCAGGATAGCGGCCGTAGTTAGTGTCGTACTTCAACAGGTGGGCGTTGGTCTCCGCGTCGGTCAAGTCGTTGACGGCAGCCACCTCTACTTTCCCGGCGTTGCGGCTTTCATTGGCCCGCAGCACCAGTCTCCCGATCCTACCGAAACCATTGATCCCGATGCGAGTGACCATGCTCTTCCTCCGTTATATTCCCGAAGTTTGATCGGCGCCGGACAGACGATACTGGCGGCGTTATGCCCAATAGCCTAGTTTTGACGCGTACATGATACCCGCTGCCGCACCGGTTGGAAAGCTAATTCTAGGCACTTCCTGAACATACATCGGCAGGCGATGCCACCCCAGCTAATCACGAAAGGCAAACGGCGGGCTGGAAGGCTAAGACCGGGCCCAAGAACCGCCCAGATACTCGAAGGCCGACTCGCCGGCGTAGACCGCTTTATCACCCAGTTCAGACTCGATGCGCAGCAAGCGGTTGTACTTGGCAACCCGCTCCGACCGGGCCGGCGCTCCGGTCTTGATCTGGCGCACGTCCCAGGCAACCGCCAGGTCGGCAATGGTTGTGTCTTCGGTCTCTCCCGACCGGTGGCTCATGACGGCGCCCCAGCCAGCTTCCCGGGCCATGGTGAGGGCGGCCAATGTCTCCGAAAGGGTGCCGATCTGATTGGGCTTGAGCAAGATGGAGTTGCTGGCCTTTTCTTCTATGCTCTTTTTGATTCGGGTAATGTTGGTGACGAGTAGGTCGTCGCCCAGTATCTGGGTTGAGCCGCCTAAACGGTCGAGCAACTCGGCCCAGCCGCTCCAGTCGTCCTCGTGGAGACCGTCTTCGATGGACACGATGGGGTATTGCCGGGCCCACTCCTGGTATAGCTTGACCATCTCGGCAGAGGTAAGGCTGGTGCCTTCGCGCTCCAACACGTACACGCCTTGGGCTCCGTCAAACAACTCGCTGGCCGCCACGTCCAAGGCGATATACACGTCTTTGCCGGGAGTGTAGCCCGCCTTTTCCACGGCCTTAAGCACCATCTCGAGCGCGTCCTTGTTGGAGGGCAAACTTGGGGCGAAACCGCCCTCATCGCCAACGTTCAGGTTGTGGCCGCCGTTGCCCAGCAGTACCTTGAGCGCCTGGTAGATCTCCGCTCCGGCGCGCAGGGCTTCGGAGAAGCTCTTCACCCCGGCAGGCATGACCATGAATTCTTGGATGTCGGCCGAATTCGACGCATGCTTGCCGCCGTTCAAGATGTTGAACATGGGTACTGGCAGACTAACCCGAGCGCCGCCGGCGAGATAATTCCAAAGTGACCCGTTCGGATCGCCGGCCCCGGATGCCGCCCTGGCCACCGCCAAAGAAACCGCAAGTATGGCGTTGGCCCCCAGGTTGCTCTTATCGGCCGAGCCGTCAAGCTCGTTCAGTCCGGCGTCGATGCCCGCCTGGTCCAGGGGGGAGCGCCCCGCCAGCCAAGGGCCGATGGTGTCGTTAACATTGGCGACAGCCTTCAAAACTCCTTTGCCGCCGTATCGGGAGCCGTCTTCGTCCCGAAGCTCCAGGGCCTCGTGGCTGCCGGTGCTGGCGCCCGAGGGGACCAGAGCGTGGGCAACCAGGCCGGTGGAAAGAGTTACCTCGGCCTCGACGGTTGGGTTCCCTCGGGAGTCCAGGGTCTCGCGGGCCCAGACCGACTTGATGGTTACGCCGTTACTCATAGCATCCTCTGTGCGGCCCAACTGATGGGGGATTGGTTCGCTTATCGGTGGGACGAGCCCGTCAGGGCAGTCGGTCTAGCGGTGATTGCGGGAGGCCACGGCCGCCACCGCTTTTTCAACGGCGTCAAACGCGCTATCCGCCTGGATGATCGCGCCGTTGATTTCGATGCCATCGCCGTTGGTGGTCAGCGGCCAAGTCTTGAGTCCGATCACCGGGATCCCGTCGCTCAGGGCGTGGCCGATCTCGGAAAGGGTGCCGTAGGCCCCGCCGACGGCGATGACCGCTTCCCCGGTGTGCACCACGATCACGTTCCTGGAATAGCCCATGCTGGTGACGATCGGGATGTCCACGTAGCTGTTGGCCTCGGCGGCGGCCCGGCCCGGCAGGATTCCGATGGTTGTTCCGCCCTCGGCCTTGGCGCCCCGGCAGACAGCCTCCATGATGCCGCTCAGTCCTCCGCAGACAACTTTGATGTCTCGCCGGGCCAGTTCGCGTCCCACGGCCTCGGCAAGGTCCACGTGTTCGCGGGTGGCGGGATTGCTGCTGCCAATCACTGAAATAATCATCTATCTTGTTACCTTAAGCCGTGGGAATCTGGAAACCGTGGGAATCTGGCGGGGCCGCAGGGCATTTTACGTTTAGTCCGGGTCTCATCTTGAGGACCGATTATAGCAGAGTGGGCCGGTCTCACTCCCATTTTTTACGCCTGAAAAGACACCAGCCCTACGGCATCACCGCGCGGCTGGCTGCTTTTGTCTGAAGGCCCGGCCTACGGCATCACCGCGCGGCTGGCTGCTTCTATGGCATCGATCAACGGCTTGGGGTACACCCCCA
>MUCI01000035.1 GCA_002816575.1 SAR202 cluster bacterium Casp-Chloro-G2
GGCCCGCCGTTGTGGCGGGCCTTTTTGTTTCAAGACCTGGTTTGCTCAAGACCGGGTTCTACCGCTGGGGCCGCTCTCCCAGGGTCAAGGTCAAGGTCTTACGGGTGCCCGTTCCGTTGGCCGTTCTGAAAACCTCTACCTCCAGTTCCTGACCGGCGCTGAATTCGGTCTTCAACAAGCGGGTCAGGTCGGACACCGTTGCCACGTCAAACCCTCCGATGTTCACCACTATGTCGCCTGGTTGGATTCCGGCTTTGTCCGAGGGGCCGTCAATCACCGTGGTCTGGATAATCACGCCTTGGCGGATGGGCAGCCCAACCTCCGCCGCGATCTCGGGCACCAGGTCGGCCAGGAAAACCCCCATCCACGCCCACCGGACATGCCCCAACTCGATGAGCTGCTCCGAGACTTGGAGCGCGGTCCCGATATCGATGGCGAAGCCGATGCCTTCAACCACCACGCTCCCGCCACCCTGTCCCGTTCCCCGCAGCACGGCGGTGTTGATCCCCACCAGGTTCCCGCCTAGGTCGATCAAAGGCCCGCCGCTGTTGCCAGGGTTGATGGAGGTGTCCGTCTGGATAAGATCGTAGAGGGTCACGCCCGGGGACGATTCGATCGACCTGCCCAAGGCCGAAACAACGCCAACCGTGACGGTGGGTCCACCTGGCAAGGCCAGGGCGTTTCCGATGGCTATAACCCAGTCGCCGGCGCGCAGGCCGCCGTTCTCTCGCACAGGCATCGCGGGATATTTGTCTCCCGGCAAACGCAGGACAGCCAGGTCCGACAAGCGGTCGGCGCCCACGATCTCTGCCACCTCTTGGCTGCCGTCGTCCATGGTTACGGTGATCTTCACGGCATCTTCGATCACATGGTTGTTCGTCAACACCAAGCCCGACTCGTCAAAGATGACGCCGGTCCCGCTGCCGAAGCCTTTTTGCTGCCGCCCGAACCGGTCCTGGGTCACGATCTCGGCAACAACTGAGACCACCGACGGCCTGACCCGCTCCACCGTATCGGCTATGTTGGGCAACCGCAGCGAGTCCATCTCGGCTGTTGTGCCTGAGACCGGCGCCGTTGTTGCCGCGGTTGAGCCAACCGGCGTTGCATTTGCGTCGGCATCGCCGCCGGCGCAGGCAACCACGGTCAATACAGCCAGCATCGCCAAAGCGAGGAACGCCCGGCCCGGCTTCAGCATCATTGACCTGATCGTGTAACTAAGACCACTCATCAAAATTCCCTTAAGTCCAAATCCCTAAAACCCCTTGGCCGCCTCGCGCTGGATCCGAAATAGGGGTTCCATACCCCGCGACGCCAAAGACAGCACCTCTTCCACTTTGTGGCGCGGGAACGGCTGGGCCTCCGTGGCCCCCTGAATCTCAACCAGTCCTCCCCGAGAGGTGAGCACCACGTTGAAATCCACGTCGGCGGCGAAGTCTTCTTCATAGCAAAGGTCGAGCAGCAGTTGACCGTCCAGAATACCCACGCTGATCGCCGCCACGGGACACAGGAGCGGCAATCTGGTCAACACCCGGTTCTTGACCAGCATTGCCAACGCCTGGTGCAGGGCCACGTAGGCCCCGGTGATGGCGGCGGTCCTGGTGCCGGCGTCAGCTTGGATCACGTCGCAGTCGATCTGCACGGTGCGCTCGCCCAGTGCGTTAAGGTCGGTGACCGCTCGCAGGGAACGCCCGATGAGCCGCTGAATCTCTTGCGAACGCCCGCTGGGTTTGCCGTCGTCCCGTTCGCGAGACGTCCGGGTGTTGGTGGACCGGGGGAGCATGGAGTACTCCGCCGTAACCCAGCCCTTGCCCTGGCCCCGCAGGAATCCGGGAACGCGCTCTTCCAGCGACGCCGCGCAGAGCACCTTGGTGGCGCCCATCTCGATCAATGCCGAACCCTCGGCGTATTTCTGATAACCGGGCGTGATGATCGTGGGGCGGTGTTCGTCCCAGGCGCGTCCGTCCGGTCTGGAATGATTAGCCAATCGTCGACAAAACCTCTCGCGTGATTCTAGACACGGCCATATTACGGCCATCTTTTGCTTATCTTGGTGAAGGCCCTAGGGGAGTCTAGTAGTCAAAAACCAAGTATACATCAGCACTTGTTCATCAAACTCAAAGCTCACCGTTCCGTGTTCACCCATAATTCCGCGCCGTCGGTCACAAACTCCACATCGCCCATCAGGTCGGTGCGGTAGACGTTTTGGGCGCCGGTCTGCTTCTCAAGCCGCTCCATCACCGCAGGGCTGGGGTGGCCGTAGGAGTTGTCTCCGCCCACCGACACCAATACCGCCGTGGGATTGACTCCGCTGATGAACCCGGCGGTGGAGGATGTATTGCTGCCGTGGTGGGCGGCTTTCAGGACCGTGCTCTCTAGGCCAGCGTCTCCCGACACCAACACTGATTCCGTCTCCGCTTCGATGTCCGCCGTCAGCAGAAAGCTGATTGAACCGTAGGTAACCCTCAGCACCACGGAGCCGTTATTGCCGGAATCACTGAACGATGGGCCGGGGCCGGGATGCAATACCTCCACCGTGACGCCCGAGCCCAGGTCTACCTGATAGCCTCGGCTGACCGGCACGACCTTCACCTGGTTGCGCTCTACTCCAGCCTGCCACTGGGCGTACATGGCTGGGCCAGGTGATGCCACTCCGGTCAGCGCCGCACCCACCTCGTAATCGTCGAGCACCTTGATCAGACCCCGGCTGTGGTCCGCGTCCAGGTGGGTCATCACCACCAGGTCCAGACTGCGGTCGTTGCTGGGCATCACGTCGCTCAGGGCACTTAGGGCGCTATCCGTCGCCGGGCCTCCGTCGACCAGCACCTGGCGTCCTTCAGGGGTGACTATCAACGTGCTGTCGCCTTGGCCTACGTCCAGGAAATATACGTGCAGGTTTCCGTCGCCGCTGGACCCGACCTGCCACCAGATCATCGCGGCTCCCACGGCCACCACCACGGCGCTGAACATGACCGGCATGGCCCCGATTAAGCTGGCGCTGGTTTGCCGAGACCTCGACTGGGCTTTCCACTGGCCGAGACGCTCCCACAATAACCTGGTGCGCCGTGGGCTCATCAGAAGCAAAAGTCCAGCCAACGCTGAATACCAGACGATCACCAGCCAGCCGCCGGCCCATCCGGTCTGCACGGTCGAGCCGGGAGCCGCTTCGACCAACCCGATGAGATAGCTGATGGGCGCCCAGGCCAGCCAGCCGGCCCATTGGCCCAGGACCACGCTGAACATCCCAAGCACCGCCGCCACCAGCGTGCCAACCATGATGAACGGCATGGCCGGGAGCGCCAGCACAGTGACGATCACCCCAAGCAGGGCCACCTCCTGGAAATTGAACGCCACCAGCGGCCAGGTTGCCAACGCCGCGGCTAAAGAGATCATCAGGGCTAAGCCGATGGGGCGGAGCGGTTTTAACACCCATGGCTGGTTCGGGGTCTCCGGCCTTGGCCATTCGGGTATAACCGTCTGCGCCAGCGAGATTCCACCCACGGCTGCGAAGCTAAGCTGGAAGGACACCCGCTGCACGATCTCCGGTGAGATGGCGCTCATCGCCGCCGCGCTGAACGCCAATGCCGGCAGGATGCTGCCCGGACGCCCCAATGCCATCGCCGCCAGATAAACGCTGCCCATGATTGCCGCCCGCACCACCGAGGGCGGCAATCCCGATACCAATGCGTAAGCCCAAACGGCGATGAACGGCACGATCAGAAAATATTGGCCGCGCCGTCCAAATAACCAGGACGCGGCGGCAACGAACATGACCACCAGAACGCCGACATGCAGTCCCGATATTGCCAGCAGATGGGACGTGCCGGTGCTGCGGAAGTCCTGGACCAACTCGGGCGGCAGACGGCTCCGCTGGCCCAGGAGCATCGCCTGTCCCAGGGCCGACTGGGGATAGGGCAAAACGTCTTCGATGCTTTCTGACAACCGGCCACGCAGCGAATAGGGCCATGCCCGCCAACCGCCGTCCTCTCCTGTCACCACTGCTGAATCGGCAAAAACGATGCCGCTTATGCCCTGGTTAGCCAGGTACGCCGGATAGTCGAAACCGCCAAATGGCTTGGGCTGGTCCAGCCGCCCGGAAACGGAAACCAGGTCGCCGTAGTCGAAGTAGGGTGGCGGTCTACTTGAAACGAGGTCATCGGGAGGATCGGCCCACACCAGCACCTTGCTCTCGGCCGGCACCGGTCCGTCTCCCAGGTCCGCCGCCCGCACGTCCAGCGTGAATCCGACTCTGGCGCCGGATAGCTCCGGGTCGCTGACGATGCGCCCTTTCAGAGACACGCTGGCCGTTCCCTGAGCGGTCAATCCCGGCAACGGGCCTGAAACGGAGTCGGCCCGCCACACGCCCACCAACAAAATCGCCGCCAAAATCGCGGGAAAGGACGAAAGGCCGCGGAGGCGCAGGGCCAGGCCCATGCAGACAGAACCGCCAAGGAGCAGCAGCAAGGGTGTAAGCGGGGCACTGGTTTCCAGTCCAACCAGGACGCCAAGCAGCCATGCCGCTGCCATGAAAGCCAGCTTCATGGGCGTTGAAGATGCGAGTGGATTGAGGCTGCTGCGCCAACCGGTCGGACGGCGCTCACCGAAGGCCTGACACCGTGACCAAGTCCCGGATGTTCTGGTAGGTCACCGGGCCGATCTTGGGAACTTCCTGGACCTCGGCGACGGACTGAAAAGGGCGGATATTCTCCCTGTAGGAAATTATGGCCGCCGCCAACGCCGGTCCGATGCCCGGGAGGGTGTCCAGCAGGGCGGCGGACGCCAGGTTCAGGTCGATCAGGCCGCCGGTCTGACCCTGCGTTTGGGCCGGCGGCAGGTTGGCGATGGGAGGAGGGGCTTCACCGATCTTGGCGATGTAATATTCGGTCTGGTCTACCACCCGCAGCGCCAGATTGATGCCGTCCAGATTGGCGTCTTCGGCGGGGCCGCCTGCCGCAGTCAGGGCGTCGGCGATCCGGCTGTCGGGTGGAAGGGTGTAGACCCCGGGCCGTACCACGGCCCCGTTCACGTACACCCTGACATCAGTAAGCGGAGGCGCACTGGGGGGGAACGGAGCGGCCTGGCCGCTGGCGCCAGACTGTGGCGCGATTACCCGGACCGGCGCATTGTCGTCTTGGCGGGCCAGCAAGACCACCGCGCCCAACACCGCGGCCACGGCAGCGGCCACCAACAACATGAAAGCGATGTTCCGGGCGGTGAGCTCCGGCATGCCCTTCCCCAGCCTGTATCTCGCGTTTGGCGTCTAGCGGGCCTGGAAGCGTCGCAGTCTCGGGGCTCCAGGTTGTACTAGCTGTGGCTGTCCGATTATAATTCAGCGCACAATCCAATTAAAGGGGGGTCTCCCTGTGGCCAAGAACAAGCCATCCGTCAACGGCAATCAACAACTGCACGCCTTTTTCCAGGGCGCTGTGGTACCGATGGATGAGGCCAAGGTGAGCGTAACCACCCACGCGCTGCATTATGGCACCGCCGTATTCGAGGGCATCCGGGGCAACTGGAATGAAGAACAGGGCAAGATGTTCATCTTCCGCATGCGCGAGCACTACGAGCGCCTGATTCGCGGCTGCAAGATACTCCTGCTGGATATTCCCTATACCGCCCAACAGCTTTGTGACATAACCGTGGACCTAGTCGAGCGCAATGGGCACCAGACGGACATATATATCCGGCCTTTGGCCTACAAGAGCGCCGAAGTGGTGGCCAACCTGAAGTTGCAGGAACTCGCCAGCGACTTTACTCTGGTCACCGTGCCCTTCGGAAACTACCTGGGCACCGACATCCTCAAGTGCTGCACATCGTCTTGGCGGCGGGTCGACGACAACATGATTCCGACCCAGATCAAGAGCGCCGGCATCTACGTGAACAGCATGCTGGCCAAGACCGAAGCCACCCTGGCCGGGTTCGACGAAGCAATCATCTTGAACCAAGACGGCCACGTTTCGGAAGGCTCCGGCGAGAACGTGTTCATGGTCGCCGGAGGCAAGCTGCACACGCCCAGCCTGGAGGACAACGCTCTGCCGGGTATCACCAGAGAGACCGTCCTCCAATTGGCCCAGGCTGAATTGGGTCTCGAGGTCGTGGAGCGCAGCATCGACCGCAGCGAACTCTATCTGTGCGACGAGGTTTTCCTCAGCGGCACGGCCGCCCACCTAACTCCGGTGGTTGAGCTGGACCGCCGCCTGATCGCCGACGGGGAGCCTGGTCCGGTATCGATGGCGCTACAGAAGCTATACTTCGACATCGTGGTGGGCCGGAATCCCAAGTATCTTCATTGGTGCACATCGGTGACCCCTCGAGTGGTGACTGTTTAGAGAGCAGGCTAGGCGCCCCGTAATCAAGTACACGACCGAACGGACGCCCTGATTAGGGCGTCCGTTTTAATTTCGGCAATTCCTCCAATATAGGAGCGTTTTAGGTTGGTCTGGATCGGTCTGGGGTTACTGTCTTACGCCATCGGCAGCCTGCCAACTGCCTATCTGTTCACGCGCTATCTGCTGGGCCGCGACATTCGCCAGATGGGCGATTTCAACGCGGGCGCGGCCAACGTCTTTCGGAACGTGGGGGCCAAGGCCGGGATGGCGGTGGGGGTCATCGACATCCTGAAGGGAGCTTTGGTGATCGTTCTGGCCAAGCTGCTGGTGGACGACACCGGCATGGAGATGATGGCGGGAGGGGCGGTCTTGGCGGGCCACAACTTCCCGGCCCACCTGCGTTTTCGGGGCGGGCGCGGTGCGGCCACCGCCGTGGGAGTGCTGATCTCCTCGCTGCCGCTGATCGGACTGCCGGTGGGCGCGTTTTGTCTGACGCTGCTCTACTTCACCAAGAAGGCGATCTATCCGCTGGCCGTGTTCCTGATCGCCATACCCGTTCTCGCTTGGCCGGCCGGCTACTCGGTCTCGTTGTCCGTCTACGCCGTTGCCGTGCCCATATCCATCGGCCTGAGCCACTTCTACTCCACTCGCATACGGAACCGAGGCATTGCCACGGGGTCCACAGACTCTGGAGGTTTCACCGAGACCGGCGATTCCCCAGTCCTTGATGAATAAAGCTCAGGATCGGCTGGTACGGTGGCTGCCTGGGTCTTGGCGGACGGCCGGGTTTCTGATTCTGGCGTAGGGGCGATCAGGTAGAAGACGCTTTAGTCATGCCCGACCTGGTCCAGACCGTCCAGCGCTGAAGCGACGCAAATCGGTTATGAGAACAGGCTAGGGTTCCCGCGGCCCGGCCAGCACGAGGAGACCACCGTCGTCTTCCAACCGCCCTTCGGTTAGAAGGGCGCTCACCACTGCTTCGAAGCGCGATTTCATAGCTTCGGTGGTGCGGCTATAACCCAGCAGCTTGAACGCGGCCGCCGGCGCTTGTTCCCTGGCGATGCCGTAGGACCGGTCCACTACCAAGCGGACAGCCTCTCCCAATTCTTCGTCCGAGACTAGATCGAGCTTGCGCGCGGCCGGCGGAAGGCCCGACCGGTCTCGCACCGGCGCACGCTCCATGCCCGTCCGCCAGAGAAAGCCGCCCCGGGATACGACGCGCCCGGAGCCGGCCAATTCCTGGACCGCCGCGCCGATGGCGTCCTGCACCCGCTTGCCTGGCCGTTTCACCCTGGCTGCCGTCAAGATGCGCCGGGCGACCTCCTCGGAACGCACCGGGCTCTCGATCTCAACGACCGCAGCCGCCCAGAGGGCCAGAGACACGGTGGACGCCTCGGCCAGGTCCACTCCTCCCGCCTGAATCTCTGGTTGGGCCATCCGATACTCGGTGACCTGATTTGCCGCCTCATGGGCCGGTAGCGCATCGCGGACAACCGCCTCAACTGCCGGAGGCTCCGGTTCGGCCAACGGAGCGGCCGTTGGCGGCTCGTCGCCCACTGCGTTTTGAACTTTGAGGGTGTCGGAGACCTGGTCAAGAATGCGCGCCAGTTCCTTGCTAGGGTCGCTGGCCCAGTCGGGACTCCAGGCCCGGTGCAGCCGCCAGCCCAAGCCTTCCAACACCTGGGGTCTCAGCCGGTCGCGGTCGCGGGCCGATCTGGCGCTGTCGTATGACGGGCCGTCGCATTCGATGCCCAGGACGTAGCGTTCCGGGTCACCGGGGTCCGCCACCGCCAGGTCGACCGTGCCCGTCCCCCAACCGGGGGACTCGGCCACCAGATATCCCTTCTCAGCTATCACCGCCGCCAACGACCGCTGGAACGTGGTACGGGCCGCCGTCTCCGCCGCCTCGTGGGTCTCTAATATTCGCTTGCGGGCAAAGGCGAGGAAGGTGCGCAACGACCGGACTCCCTGGGAATTCGTGCGTTCCAGGTTTATGTCGTCCTCGGTCATATTGGTGAATACTTCGCAGCGGAGCCTGGCCCTCGTGATCAATACGTTGAGCCGGCGCTCGCCACCTTCCCGGTTTAAGGGTCCGAAATTGAGGTCCACCTGTCCGTTTTCCGCCCTGCCGTAGCCGATACTCACGAACATGACGTCCCGTTCGTCACCCTGGACCGTTTCCAGGTTCTTCACGAAAAACGGCTCGTCCGGGTGGGCCGCAAAAAACTTTTCCCCCGATGGGTCCGCCCTTCGCAGGGCCTCCAGCCGGTCCTGAATCTCCCTGGTCTGGGCCATGCTGAACGCGGCAACTCCCAATGAAAGTTGGGGCTTGGTCCTGGCATGGCCCATAACCGCCTGGGCCACCGCATCGGCTTCCAGGGGGTTGGTCCCGGTGGTGCCCCGGCCATAGACCGCGTCAGGCAGATGACGGTAGACCAGCCCGGTATCCACCCTCCCGGCGTCGGGACTGGGGAAAAGCACTAGACCGCCGCCATAGAATTCATGGTTGGATACGGCGATCAAAGAGTCATGGCGGCTGCGGTAATGCCAGCGCAACATCCGGCTGGGTGCGTTCTGAGCGGCGAACAGACCGAGGATGCTCTCGATGTCGCTGGTGGCTTCGTTCTCGCTATACTCTTCCATCTGCCCCACAGTTTCAAAGAAAGGGGTGGGCGGCAGCTGCTGGCTGTCGCCCACCACAACAACCTGGCCGCCGCGCATCACCGCGCCCAGGGCATCCACTGGCTTCACCTGGCTGGCCTCGTCGAACACCACCAGGTCAAACTTGATGCTGCCCGGACTCAGATAGGCCGCGATCGACAGTGGACTCATCATGAAAACGGGCTTGATCGCCTGTATCGGGTTGCCTGCCCGTTCCAGCAGGCGCCTGATGGGAAGATGCCGGCGGCGCATCTCGAACTGCCGGCGCAATGCCGCCAGTTGACCGCCGCCCTGGTTCCGGGGCATCCGCTCCCAGTGGGCTTGGGCCAGCCGTACGCGGTTGTGGGACAATATCCGCCGGTCCAGTTCCTGGAAGCTATGCCTGATCTGTTCGTGGGCTGCGCTGTCGAACGATCTGAGTGCCGGGCGCTCCTTCAGCGCACGCTCCCATATCCCTTCGTACCAAGCGCGGTCGTAGGCATCGGGAAGGGCGCTCTCCCCGCCGGTCCAGTTGTATGCCGCCGGCAATATCCCCTGGAGATTTTCAGCTTGGCAGGCCGCGGCCTCGATGTTCAAGCGGACCATGTCGTGGACGCTTTCCACGTGCTCCCGGCAACCGGCGGCCAACTGCCGCTGGAGCTCCAGCGGCTGCTCCGCCAGGGTTCCTGGCCGTTCAAAGCGGCGAGAACTGTCCAGTTCCAAGCCTTGCGCCACGCCGTCGGCGGCGGTTTCAAGTTCAACCGCAGCTTGGTCGACGCGACCGGCTATCGCCGAGAGTTGGCCTGACACCGGGCCCAGAGATAGGTAGTCCAGGAGGTAGCGGGGCATCTGGCCGCCGACGATGTCGTCATAGAGCGCCAGCAGCCACTGGGTCACCAAGGTCAACTTCGGCCAGTCCGAATCCTGCCCCTGCCAGTGGTCACCAAACAGCCCGGCTCCCAGGGTCTCAAGTCGTTTGAATACCGAGTTATTTCTCTGGTGGGACTGCACGGCAGTTACCATGGCCAGCAATTCTTTAGCGCCGCCGCCTCCGCCGCTGGTCCTCAAGCCGGCCAGCCGGTTCTTGGTTCGGCGGTAGTCGGATATCAGCAGCCGCCACGGCTTGACGCCCTGGGTCTCCAGGACCAGCCGTTCTCCATCCAGGTCTTGTTCCCAGGCGTGGGGTTTCAGGTCCGGCCCGTACTCAGCGTGCAGTTTGGACATGGTGGAGCCCGAGTCCACCAACCTTCGCACGTCATCTCCCTGCTGCGACCAGAGCAGGTTCTTGATGTCCAGGCCGTCCAGTCCGGGCGCTTCCGCTGCTCTCCTTGCGGCGGAGGTCAGGCGGCCAACTTCCGCCAGGTCAACCGGGACAGGCAGCCACATCGTCGCCGCGAGGGTGCTGGCCAGGTCTTCCAGGCGATCCAGAGCGGTCCAGTAGTCTTCCAGCTTGGCCCGAAGACGGTCTTGTGCAGCGGGCAGCGATTCCAAGAGCTCCGAGCTCCAGAAAGGGTGTTTCCGCGGCGGCCCCATGGCCGAAACCCTGGCCTGCAGTTCCTCCACCAGACCCCGTCTGCGGCGGTACTCGGCCTGGGACCACTCACCGATGGAAGTGATCGTGACCCGCTGTGGACCGTCTCCGGCCCCGGGGTTGGATAAGGACAGCGATTCCCCGGCGGCTTGGAACGGGGTTACTCCGGATTCCCCTAGCGGGCGGTTGATGGCGTCGCAGTAGCCGTTCAGACGCTCCCGCAGGCGGGCCAACTCGGTCACGTCTTCTGCCACCGCGCTGGCGCGAGGACGCCCCAACTCCAGGGTCCGCTCCAATTCGTCCAGGGCCACTTTCTTGGCCGTTTTGTGACTGTGCAACTCCAAGCACGCGTCGCCCAATCCAACGTTGTCCAAGCGCCGCTTCACCACCTCAAGCGCCGCCATCTTTTCGGAGACGAACAGCACCGTCCGGCCGTTGCCCACCGCCTCGGCGATCATGTTGGTGATGGTCTGCGACTTTCCGGTTCCTGGCGGGCCTTGGACCACCAGGTTCAACCCTTGGTTCACATCCAGCAGGGTCAGGCTCTGAGATCCGTCGGCGTCGACTACGTGGTAGCTGTCGGCTGCCTGTGTGACCGAGTCCAGGTGCTCGTCGCCGCTGATCAGTGGCGGCGGCTCGTCGAACCCGTCCTGCAACAACGCTCCAATGATGGGATGCTCGGCGGGGGAGACATCGACGGGCCACGTCGCCACGTCTAGGTCGCGGTACATGAGGAACTTGCTGAACGAGAAGAAGCCGAGGGCAGCCTGTCTGCGGTCCACCGTCCAGCCTTCAAGGCCGGCGACGGCTTCGGCCACGGAGTCGAAATAGGCCTCGATGTCAAGAAGGTCAGCCTCCGGCAATTCGGGGAGGGCAACGCCGAATTCAAGGCGCAGCTTTTCCCTGAGGGAAACGTTGGTTTCGGGGTCGTCGCCGGTGTGGCGCAGCCGGAACCGCCCCTTCACGTTGACCCGCTCCAAGGTGACCGGCAACAGCACCAGCGGGGCAAGTCTGGTCTCCTGATTGGCGCCTTGGGGATCGGCGTCCCGCCATTCCAGCATCCCCAAAGCCATGAAGAGAGTGTTGACGCCCTGCTCCTGGATGAATGAGCTGGCCAGACGGTAGGTGGAGACCAGTCGCCGGTCCAGATCAGCGGCCGGATGGACGGTGGCAAAACGCAGGTCACGCCTGGCGCTGTTGCCGCTGTCCCCGGCGTCATCGCCTTCCTCAGGCATGAATACCGCGGTCCGGTCTTGCTCGGCCAGAGCGGTGATGACCTCATGCGGGGTGTGCCCCTGCAGCGCGACTCCCCTGGATCTCAGGAGCCGGTAGTTAAGCAGCGGGTTGCGCATCCCCAGGTCCAACAGGTCCCGCCGTGCCGCCTCCAGCTTGGCGCGGACCAGATCCGAGTGGCTGCGCTGGGAGGTGGACAGGTCTTCCACCGCAGTGACCAGTGGGATCAGGTGCGCGGAGGGCTGGCCGGCCGACAGATGGTCCAGAAAACCGGAAGAGAGCGAGCCGTCGTTGATCTCGCCGATCACCTGCCGGACCCACACCGCCAGGTCGGCAAGCTCCGGCCAGGCGTCGGGGTTGGCCGCGCGGTCTGCTCCGAAAAGCGAAACTCCCAGGGGCCGATGGCGGGCGATGACCCGGCCTTGCTCCTGGGAATCGATGATGGCGTTTATCAGTGCGAGTTGGCCTGCCGATTCGGAAGGCGGCGATGAGACGCAAATCTGGGAGAGGACGCTGCGGGCCTGGCGGTATCTGCCGGAGAGGAGCCTAGCGCGGCTGGCGCCGGCCTCGGCCAAAGTCTGGCGCACCTGGCTCAGGTCCTGTTCCCAGGCCTCGGGCTCCAGCTTCGGTCCCAACTCCGCCCGGATGCCGGCCAGCGCCGTGCCGGCGGCAAGCAGTTCATCCAGTTCAGTTTGGTGGGTGTTCCATTCGGGGGCTTTGAGGTCTACTCCGGTCAGGACGGGGGCGTCGATGGCCCGGTGCGCGGTCCGGATAAGCGCGTCCCGCTGCGCCTGTCCCCTCGGTGCCGGGAGGCCTAGGGCCTGGGCAAGCTGGCTGGCAGCGTCCTCCAACTCCCGGAGGGCCCTCTGTCCAGAACCGTGTTCAGTCTCCGGCTGGGGGCCGTGCTGGGAGCCTGGTTCCCCGCCCGGACTTCCGGCCTGTTGCCCCATTTCTGGGACCGGCTCTTGACCGCCGTTTGTCGACATAACTCCACGTTAGCACACCTCCGATTTTACGGGCCAGTCAAATCTTTCATCTTCTTTAGCGGATGAATGGTCCTCGAATCAAATGGCGACCTAATCACCATTTAATCAGCATGATATACTCGCGAAAATTACGAATGAGTTACGGGTGTATGGTGGACCTCCAGCCGTGAGGAAGTTTCGCCAACACCCAGCATAGACAGGAGATAGATGGACGCATTCGACATGCCCGAGATCGAGGAAGCCCACCGGCAAAATGGTGAGCTGTATCACGAGTTCCTGCGGGCCAGCCGTCTGAGCGTGGGTCTATACGTCTTGCCGGCGGGCGCCGTCGATCCCCAGGCTCCCCATACCGAAGACGAGGTCTATCACATCGCGTCCGGCTCGGGCATGATTGAGGTGGCCGGGGAACACCGGCCGGTGGGCGCGGGCTCAGTGATCTATGTGGACGCCCACGTTGATCACCGCTTCCACTCCATAACCGAGGAACTGAAAGTGGTGGTCGTCTTCGCGCCACCCCGCCGTTCCCTGGCCGGCCAGAGCTAGGAGCGCATCCATGTCTGAAGTAGAGATCATGGGCATGATTGGCGTGAACCGGGAGCGTGACGCGTCCCGAGGCGTGACGGTCAGCCTCTTCGGCGGCGGCATCAATCCTGCCGACGAGATTCCCGCCGGCATCGACCCAGGATACATCGTCGAGTTCTCCCAAGCCCACGAGGCCAGCGGCTTCGACAAGGTGCTGATCGGTTATTCCTCAGCCACTGCGGAAGGATTCGGCGTGGCCGGCTACGCTGCATCCCACACCAAGACCCTTGGATACCTCATTGCTCACCGTCCTGGGTTCGTCGCTCCCACGCTGGCCGCCCGGCAGGCTGCCACCTTGGACCAACTCACGGAAGGCCGCATCGCCCTCCACATCATCAGCGGCGGCAGCGACATCGAACAGCGCCGCGACGGCGATTGGGCCGACCACGACGCCCGGTACCGCCGGTCGGACGAATTCATGGAGATCATGAAGCGGGTTTGGACCGAGACCGCGCCGTTCGACTACGACGGCGAGTTCTACCGCTTTGAGCAGAACCTGAGCGAGGTGCGGACCTTCCAACGGCCCCACGTGCCCCTCTATTTCGGCGGGGCATCGGAGGCGGCCAAGGAGGTCGGGGCTAAGCGCGCCGACGTCTATGCTCTGTGGGGCGAGCCCCTAGACTCCATCAAGGAGCAGATCGCTGACATCCGGCAGCGGGCCGCCAGATACAACCGGACCATCAAGTTCAGCGTGTCCGTCAGGCCAATCTTGGGCGACACCGAGGGCGAAGCCTGGGAAAGGGCCAGAGGGATACTTGAACGGGTGAGATCGACGGTGGGAGAGACCATCGGCCCGGCCAAGCCGGCCAGGCTGCAGTCGGAGGGTTCCCGCCGACTGCTGGACTTCGCCGCCAAGGGCGACATTCACGACAAACGCCTCTGGATGCCCATCGCCGCGACCACCGGAGCCGCCGGCAACACCACCGCCTTGGTGGGCACCGCCGAGCAGGTGGCCGAGTCTCTTTTGGCTTACCATCAGGCTGGGGCGTCAGCGTTCATCATCCGGGGATTCGATCCCCTTCAGGACACCATCGATTGGGGCAAGGAACTGATTCCCATGGTCCGCGAGGGCGCAACCGCTCTGGCTATTTAATTTCGAGGCCTTCCAGTTCCAACAACCTTTCTAAAAGGCTGAAGAACCGCGCCCGGTCCACCGTCATTGGCAGGGTGATCTCGCCCGGACCGCCGGATTCGGCGGTGGCGCCCCACAGCTCGTTCTCATCCAGTCCCACATCCAGGTCCACCTTCACCACCGTGGCGATGGCGGGTTCCAGGGCGATGGCCAGTGCCAATGGGTCGTAGAACTCGAACCTCTCTCGGCTTGGCTCCAGCCGGAACCAGCCCTGTAGCATGTCGACGGCCAGGCGGCCCTGAGGATGTTTTGAGTCCAGCGCCATGGCCTGTTCCCGGGCGATCCACACCTGCCGGCAGGCGGCCAGGTCCACCAGGGTGATCGGCAGCCCGCTGGAAAGGACGATCTCGGCGGCCACCGGGTCGCTGTGGATGTTGAACTCCGCGGCCGGGGTGACGTTGCCGGGGCAGTTTACCGCGCCGCCCATGACCACGATGTTCTTGGCCTGCTCCAGCGCGATGGGCCGCTCCCAGAGCAACCGAGCGACGTTGGTCAATGGCCCCAAGGCGACAAGCACTGCCTCGCCAAGTTCGCGTGTCAGTTGGTCGTACAGAAACTGGACCGCCCCTTCAGCCACCGTCACCGACTCTGGTTCCGGCAGACTGAGGGATAGGCCTTCTGGGCCGTGGAACTGGGGAGAGTAGGAGTATCGGTCGCGCAATGGCTGTGAGGCGCCCTTGGCTACTGGGATGTCGCTTCGGCCCGCGGCCTGGAGAATGGCCAAAGCGTTGCGGGTCGCCCGGGCCGCCGAGACGTTGCCGCCCACCGTGGTCAACCCCATCACTTGCACGTCCGGAGAGGCCAGCGCCATCAAGATGGCGATCGCGTCGTCCACGCCTGGATCGGTGTCTATTATTAATCGAACGGGATCCATTATCTTCCAGTATTGCCCCGCCGGCCGAGTCCAGTAGGTCCGGCTAGAATGGCGAGGGATCTCTGTAGATGTAAGCCGAGTTGGCAAAGGCGGTCAACGACTCCAATGCCGTGTGCCAGAACCGGTACCCGGTGGCCTTGCGTAGTTTGCCGGTGCTCATCAAGATGGGCCAGCGCACCAGGTCTATATCGCTGGCGGTGGTGCTGCGCTGCAAGCGGAGCTCCCAGCAGAGTTTGTTCAGCGGATAGGCCAAGAATGACGGCAGATTGATCATCTTGCTATCGATAATATCGGCCATCTCCCGGTAAAAGACAACGCCGTCCCCAGCCACGTTAAAGGTGCCGGGGATCTCCCGCTGGATTATGATCGACATGACCCTGGCCAGGTCGTCGTCATAGACGAATTGCATGGCCGGGTTGCCGTCCGAGACCCCCTTGAACCATTTCCTGAAGAATGACCGGGTCGCCACGTTGTCGGCGCTGGGGCCAATGACGGGGCAAGACCGGAGAACGGTGACTTTAACTTCTTCCTGGGCGCGGGAAAACTCCTCCAGAGCCAACTCACAGAAAGACTTGTTGTTGGCGTAGGAGTCTTCTGGTGATGGCCGCATCGGTTCGCCCTCGGAGATGGGAAGGGGATTATCGCCGTGGGCGCCGTAGACCAGGTGAGAACTGAGGTACACCAAATGGGTGACTCTGGCCCTGGCGCATGACGCCATCACCGAGCGCAAGGTGTTCAGGTTCTCATCCCTGATCTCGATGATTTCCCGGCGGGTGGCGCCCCGGCGGGGGTTGAACGCCAGGTGGACCAGAGTTGTCGCTTCCTGGTCGTTCAGATCGTCGTTGATGGGCTCAGACACGTTCTTGCGGTAGTTGGCGACGTTGTGTATCGGCAGTGGGGGCGCTTTCACGTCGAAGGCGACCAGTTTCCGCAGGCCGGGCTCCTGCTCCAGCCGCTCCAGAAGTTTGGCGCCGACGTAGCCGGAAGCCCCCGTAACCGCCACTACCTTGCCTTGTTGGGCCATCCTATCCTGTCGTCCGGTTCCCTACTGTCCGGTTCATCGCTGGTTGGGTGAAGGCTCTTTCGATTAAAGATTACCTGAGGGGTGAGGATAGCGACAACATGCTGCCCAACCAGGTCTGGGCCGTTATCCGGACCTTTTCGTCCTTGCTGAGTGAAACCCTAGAGCTCAAGACATCGTAATCGGACGCCTCGATACGGTCTAGGACCTTTGAATACAGGGCCCCCAGGACCGCCGGACAGGCCCGAGACCGCCGCGACAGGTAGGGCAGCAGCTTGAATCCCCGGTCGAAATACCCCCGGGCCCGCTTGGCCTGGAACTCCATCAGGTCCAAGAACTCCTGATTACGGACGCCATTTCTCAGGTCTTCCTCCGAATAACCGAACCGGGCCATCTCGTCTTGGGGCAGATAAACGCGGTCCATATCCAGGTCTTCGCGAACATCCCTGATGATATTGGTCAACTGCATCGCCAGCCCCAGGTCAACGGCATGCTCCTTGGCGTCGTCGTTCCGGTAGCCGAATATCTGCAGGCAGATCAGCCCGACCACCGACGCCACCCGGTAGCAATACTCCCTGAGTTCTTCGAAGTTCTGGAACCGGTCTTTGACCAGGTCGCTCTCCACCCCTTGGATCACCTCGCCGAAATAGTCCTGGGGAATGTCATATTGACGGGCAACGTCAGCCAGCGCGACGTAGACGGGACTGGCAGCCCGGCCGGAGTAGGTGTCGGCCAGGTCTGAGCGAAGCGCGGCCAGCGCCTGCATCTTGGCCGGTGTGGATGTCCCTTCGTCCACCGAGTCGTCGCAGTGGCGGCAGAAGGCGTAGGCAGCGTAGATGGCGCGGCGCTTGGCTGGCGGAAGGGTCAAGAAAGCGTAGTAGAAGTTCTTGGCTTCCCGGCGGGTGATGGTCCGGCAGGTCTCGTACGCCTGTTCTAGACCGATGCTTTGGAGAGATGGAGGCGATTGCGTTGGTGGAGTTTGCGGCGGTGGGGTTTGCATAAAAACTACCCGGTCGATGGATTTGCCGGGGGCAGCGGTTCTGTGGGATATGGCTGAGTAATGGAAAAACGATGGGGTGGAGTCGTATCCCATCCTGGTTCCAGTTAGCTGCCCATCGGCCCAGACCGATGAATCAACTCGGTCTGGGCCTCAAGTCCTCGGCAGGGTTACTCGCCAACCACCTGGACCATGACCTCTCTGGGGCGGGGGTGGTCAAGCTCGATGAAGAAGACGCTCTGGTAGGTGCCGAACTGCATCTCGCCACCGACCACCGGCACGGTCTCGCTGGTGCCGAGAAGCAGGTGCTGCAGGTGGGCGTGGCCGTTGGGGGATTCGTCTTCATTCATGTTAACGGTGCGAATCTCAAAGTCGTTGTGCCTGTAGCCGTTATTCCTGGGAGATATCTTCTCCAGGAACACGGCCATGTCTTCCAGAAGCAGTGGCTCGTTCTCGTTGATCTTTATCGCCGCCGTAGTGTGCTTGGAATACACAACCGCGAAGCCGTTGGCGATCTCGGAGTCGGACACGCACTGGGCCACCCATTCGGTGATGTCGATGAATTCCGGAGCGCACGTCGTATCGAACCGCTTGCAAAAGGACTTGGTGTTCATGTTAAGAGCTCCCCCTCGTAGTTACCCCAAATTTGCTGATTGAAACTGACATCTGCCGTCCGTTTGTCGTCCTCTGATTCTTGTCCCTATTTGCTCTGCTACCGTCCCGCGGCCGCCTTGGAAAATCTTCCCAGGGCCAGTAACGGCCAGTAGTTGCGGTACAGGTGGTAGTTAATCATAAATCCGGCAGGCATATCCAAGCCTTGAAAGCTCGTTTGCCCGGGATTTGGCAGCGATTTTAGCCGTTCGCCGACACCGTATCCGGGGAACCCGGTGCCGGTGAAGTAGGGCTCGTCCCAAGTGCCATCGTCCAACTGGGTCTCTGCCAGGTATTTCACTCCCCGGCAAGCGGCTTCGCAGGAGTGTTCCCCGGCGGCCACCAGTCCCAGCAACGCCCATGCGGTCTGCGAAGCGGTGCTTGGGCCCACCCCGCGCAGGGCTGGGTCCACATAGGAGCCGCAGCTTTCGCCCCACCCGCCGTCTTCGTTCTGGTGGGCTAGGATCCAGTCCACAGCCTGCCGGATGTAGGCTTGCGACATGTCTTCGCCGATGGCCTGCAGCGCCGGCAGGACAGCGCCGGTGCCGTAAACATAGTTAACGCCCCAGCGTCCGAACCATGAGCCGTCGTCTTCCTGCTCGCTGACCACGTAGTTGAACCCTTTGCTTACCGCTGGGTTTTCCCTGGTGTGACCCAGGCGTCCGTACATCTCCAGCAGGTGGGCGGTGACATCCACGCTGGGCGGGTCCAGTGTCTCGCCAAAATCCGAGAACGGAATCTTGGTCAGGTATTTCTTGTTGTTGTCTTTGTCGAAGGCCGCCCACCCGCCGTTCTTGGACTGCATCCCGGCCATCCACTCGACGCCACGTTGGATGGCTTCGGCACGGCGGGG
>MUCI01000036.1 GCA_002816575.1 SAR202 cluster bacterium Casp-Chloro-G2
CTCGATGACGTCGGCGTTATCGCAGCCGCCGTAATAACGGCGGCCCGGATACCCCTCGGCGTATTTATTGCTGATCACGCTGGCGCCAGGCTCTAGAACCGCCTTGCTGGCGTAGTTCTCTGAAGCGATCAGCACGATGCTATCCCGCTGGCGTTGGTCTTCCAACTCCAGGGCGCGCGCTACCTGTGGGTCTTCCTGGGACAATAGGGACATTGATAACTCCTGGGGGATAACTCCTGGGGCTTGTTATGGTTACTGATGCCCAGCCGGTATTGGGGAACTTTGGGGGTTGTTCCCAGTATTTCACGCCGGATTTCACACCGGTTGCAGGCCGGTGTCAGGCTCGGCTGGGGCCGGACTATCCAGGCGTCCCATGGCCGCCTGGCGAGAATCAAGGGTTGAATCAGGGGTTAGTGTACGATGGGGTATCGGGAGTGTCAACGAAGCGGTATCACGCCGATTGCGGCCACCAACCGGTTCATGTAAAGTAATCTCCCAGCCGGGGTTTCACCCTGGGAATCACGAGGTATCAAATAGATGTCGACAGACCCGCACACAGGCTCGAGCCACCCCGATATGCCAACCTCGGCGGAGAGGATGTTGAGGCCGGAACGGGCCCAGAACCTGGACACGTTCAAGATCCTTAATTTCTGCCCCATGAACCATAGAGACACCGTGGTGGACGTCGGGTGCGGACCGGGCTATTTCACGCTGCCGCTGGCCAAATTCCTGGTTAACGGCAAGGTCATCGGCCTGGACACCTCCGACGACATGCTCAAGGCCTGCCAAGAGCGTCTGGACGCGGTCCGTCTCGGCAACGTCAACCTCCTCAAATGCGGCGAATACGAATTCCCCGTGGCCCCCGGCACAGTCGATGGCCTGTTCATCGCTTTCGTGCTGCACCACCCGGAGGACCGCGTGCGGTTCTTGAAGGCGGCCGGGGAGATGCTGAAGCCCGGCGGCTGGTGTTTCATCTTGGAGTGGCACGCGAAAGAGACGGAGAGCGGCCCGCCCCAAGAGACACGCATCGACCCCGTCCAACTGGGCCAGATCGCCAGGGACAGTGGGTTCCGGGTCCAGACCGGCGCGCGGGACATCAATAACGACAACTACATGATTGCCCTGAGCAAGCGTTAACGCCCAACGCCTTTCTGGTTCCCAAGCGTTCCTAGCCACGCCTTATGGCCCACGGCGTCATTCCTGTGCGACAACCGGTAATAAGGCGTGGGACGGCCTGCTGCCATCGTGATAGACACTGTTCAGGGCCGTCAGCCTGACCGGTGACGTGCCGGGATTCTCCCCGGTATTGCCATTCACGTCGAACCTGGGAAAGTTGCTGGATGAGATATCCAGCCTGATCCGGTGACCCTTCATAAACCGGTTCGATACCGGCAGCAGGTCAATCGTCAACAGGTATACCTCCCCAGGCTCCATCAACTCTGGCTGCTCCCACGATTCCCGGAATTTAACCCTCAAGATACCGTCGGTCAGGTTCAGCGTGTAACCCTCCGGGTAGTCGCCCGATGGCGGATACACATCCACCAGCTTGGCGGTGAAATCGGTGTCCACCGCGCTGGAGGATATCCAGAGTTGGACCGAGACGGGGCCGGTGACTTCAGCACCCTCAGCCAATGGCTCGGTCTGGAACACCAACACGTCGGGCCGGGAAGCCAGCGGCAGGTATGGCGGGTTGGAGCCGAAGAACTCCTTGGACTCGCGCTGGTCGAAGCCGCCCGGAGCCATCACCGGTTGTCCCGACGAGATGTTGCCGCCCACGGTTGGCACGGGACGTTCCGGGTCGAACAGGTACTTGGTGGGCGGGTGTCCGTTACCGGGTTGCTGCGTTGACAGCGAGCCACCGGCATGCAGGTAGAAGGGCGTGGCCGCGGCGCGGGCCAGGGGCCAATCACTCTCACTGCGCCACGCTCCACCGTGCTCCAAACGCCCCTCGGCGTTCTTGCGCCCCGAGCCGCCGCCCATGACGAATAACTTCACCGGTGGCCCGTCCGCCCATTCGCTGGCCTTGCCCTTCAGCCAGCGGTCGAAGAACCGCAGACGCAGGTGGTTGAAGTCGGCCCCCGTGGCGCCGTCGATCGTCGCCGATGGCCCCAACTCCACCCCTCCAGCGTGAGTCACGGAACGCCCGCCGTGGGTCCAAGGCCCCATCAGCAGTGATACCGGCCCTTGCTTTGTGCCGGAAAGGGCCACGTAATTGTCGGTGGCCGTCTTTGAATATGGGTCGTACCAGGCGCTCATATGCACCTGGGGCACGTCGGAGAACTGGCCGTAATGGGCTTCGGCGCAGAGTCCGATCTGCCGCCAGTAGTCGTCGAACGTCTCCCGCTCCCAGATGTCCAGCAGGTAGTCCTCGTAGTCAGGCGTCCACTGCAGCGGCGAGTGCCCCTTCTTCCAGGGCAAACGGCCGAACCAGGCAAATATGTCCTGGGCGTCTAGGGCCGCTTTCACCCGCGGGTCGGCGTTGGCTTGGCGGCTCTCCACCGCTTCTTTATAGGCCCAGGTCAATTGACGAAGCTCAAAGGCCCCGCCGTTGCGGCAGGCGGTCTGGAAGGCGTTGGCGAACCCGCCCGAATCCAGCCACATGCAGCCCAGGTTGGGCGGGGCCAAGCAGGCCGCGGCCGCCTGGGTGTGGGCCGAATAGGACAGGCCGTAGGTGCCGATCTTGCCCTCGTGCCAGGGTTGCTGGGCCAGCCACGCCATGGTGTCGTAGCCGTCTTCGCCCTCTCTGGTGTACTTGGTGAATGCGCCCTCGGACTCGTAGCGCGCCCGGCAGTCTTGGAGCACGGTCACGTAGCCGTGGGAGGTGAAGGACAGGGCTTCGGCAACCAGGTCGGCCCTGGTCTTGCTGTAGGGCGTGCGCTGGAGCAGAACGGGGAAGGCCCCATCAACCGGAACACCGCCCTTCGCGGGACGGTACACGTCGGCGGCCAATCGCACGCCGTCGCGCATGGCGGCCATCACGTTGCTCTCGGTATGTACTTCATACTCGCCGGTCTGGTCACCGCTCGGCATGGGTTTGCACCTTCTGAACAGTTGGCAAAGTGATTTGCACCAGGTCGCAACCATTCTATGAGCGCGTCTGCGGGGCCGCAAGGCGCAACAAATGAGGGCGCCGTCTCCCGCACTTGACCCCTTATTGATTCCCTGTCGTGGATGCCTCCAGATTATGTTGACACCAAACAGGCTCCAATCCTATAGTTAGGCCTACGGCCCGGCTGCATCCGCGCAGGCTGGTTCGTGCCTGAATCAGGACCGTTTATCGCACCCACCAGACCAGCATCTAGCACCATTGGAGGCGCCATCTTGGCAGACAATTACGACGTTTTGATCGTTGGCGGAGGCGTGGCGGGAATGACCGCCGGCATGTACGCCGCGAACTACGGACTGCGCACCGGGATCGTGGAGCGCATGATGGGCGGGGCGTCCATCATCAACATCGAGAAGATCGAGAACTTTCCCGGCTTCCCGGAGGGCATCTCCGGGGCTGAGTTGGGGCCTGCCGTTCAGGAACAGGCCATGAACGCCGGCGCCGACTTTGTGATGGGCGAGACCGAAAGGATCACCAAGGACGGCGACTACCGCGTGGTCAAAAGCGACTCCGGCGAAATCCGGGCCAAGGCGGTGATCATCGCCGCTGGTTCGACGCTGAAGCAATTGGGCGTTCCGGGCGAGGAAGAGTTCTTTGGGCGGGGCGTATCCCAGTGCGCCACCTGCGACGGCCCTCTTTATATGAACCAGGTTGTCGCCGTGGTTGGCGGCGGCGATTCGGCTGTCGACGAGGCCCTGACCCTGACGGAGTACGCCGAGCGGGTCCTGCTGATCCACCGCCGGGACCATCTAGATTCCCAGAAATACCTGACCGACCGGTTGGGCGGCAACCGCAAGATAGAGGTCGTTTGGAACACGGTCATCGAGGAAGTGCTGGGCTCGGACACCGTCTCCGGACTGCGGCTTCGCAACACCGTAACCAACCTGGAGAACGCCCTGGAGCTTTCCGGGTTGTTCGTCTATGTGGGTCTGGAGCCTGCTTCCGGCTTCGTGACTGGACTCTTGAAGACGGACAAGGCCGGGCATATCCCCGTCAACGTTTCGATGGAGACCGATGTGGCTGGGGTCTACGCGGTGGGCGACATCAGGCAGAACTCATCTTCTCAATTGGTCTCGGTGGCCGGTGACGGGGCCACGGCGGCGGTCGCGGCCTTCAAGTACATCAATTCCAAGAAATGGAACTAGACACACTGAAACTAGGCACAATGAAACTAGCTTAGGGAGCAGGCAAACGTAGGGAGGGCTTATGGACCTAGTCGACGAGCAACTTCAAAACAGCAAGACCATCGCCGTGGTTGGCCTCTCGGGCGACCCCGAACGTATCAGCTACCGCGTCAGCCGCTACATGCAGGAACAGGGGTACCGGATCATCCCGGTGAATCCCATGATCGAAGAGGTGCTGGGCGAGAAGAGCTACCCCGATTTGAAGTCGGTCCCCGAACCCATCGACATGGTCGACATATTCCGGCGCTCCGAGTTGGTGCCCCCGGTGGTGGAGCAGGCGATCGAGATCGGAGTCAAATACATCTGGATGCAGGACGGCGTGGTCAACCCGGAGTGGGCGGCCAAAGCCGAGGCCGCCGGCATTCCGGTGATCATGGACGATTGAACCCTCCGCCAACATCGCCGCCGGTCAGGCGGCCAAACAACCAAGGCAGATTAAACTGATACATCAGCGGCAAAGCGATCTAAAGCTATAGACAATCTTATGTAGGAATGATTATAATCTAAGGCAATCACAGTCGGCCTAGACCGGCCGAACGCCCCTATGCACCAGCTTTCCCCAGGTTTTACTCAGTATTTTACCGGAAGGAGAGATACAGATGGCCAGTCCCGATATCGAGCTTATGGCTCACTTGATGCGCCGCGCCGGATTTGGCGCCACCTACGAGGAACTGGAGCGCCACGCCGCCAAGGGCTACGACGCCACGGTGGACGAGCTCCTCAGCCCCAAAGACCAGCCCGACCTGGAAATGGACCTGTTAGAGCGTTATTTCGTCGACTGGAAAGAGATGAACGCGCTGGAGGTTAACCAGGCGTACCTAACCTACCGGATGATCAACACGGAGCGCCCGCTGCAGGAGAAGATGACCCTGTTCTGGCACGGAATCTTCTGCGTCGGCAACTCCAAGTGCGAGCACGGCGGCCAGATACAGACCCAGTTGAATATGTTCCGCGAGCTGGGCATGGGCAGTTTCCCCAAGTTGCTGCTGGCCCTCTCCGTGGACCCGGCCATGGTCTTCTACCTGGACAACTGCATGAGCCACAAGGACGCCATCAACGAGAACTTCGGCCGTGAATTGTTGGAGTTGTTCGCCATGGGCGTGGGCATGGACGGCCACGCCAACTACACCGAGGAAGACGTCAAGGAATGCGCCCGGGCCTTCACCGGCTGGACCATCGCCAACGCCATCCCCAGGTATCCATACGGCCGGCACCCCTCCCAGTTCGCCTTCAACGCCGCCGACCATGACTACGGCGAAAAGACCTTCCAGGGCGAGACCGGCAACTTCAACGGCGATGACATCATCGAGATCATCGTCAAACAGCCGTCCGCCGCCCGGTTCATCGCCCGTCATCTGTACAACTTCTTCGTGGCCGACGAGCCGCAGGTCCCGGCCTGGCAGGGCACACCGCCCCGCGACATTGATGCCATCAAAGAGTTGGAAGACGCCTACTTCGAGTCCAACTACGACATCACAGCCATGCTGCGGGTGTTGTTCAAGTCACAGTGGTTCAAGGATGCCCGCTTCGAAAAAGTGAAGAGTCCCGCGGAGACCGTCGCCGGAACCATGCGGCTGGTCCAGGACTTCACCAGCCCCAAGCCCGGCCTGCACCCCATCGCCATGGAGATCCGCTACATGGGCCAGGACCTGATGAACCCGCCCACGGTCGAGGGCTGGCACACCGGCCAGGAGTGGATCGACAGCGGCACGTTGGTGGAGCGCATCAACTTCACCGCCGACCAGATCGGCAACGTAGCCCTGCCCGGAGTCAAGGCCATCATCGACCGCCTCAGTTCCGAGGGGGTCAACCAGCCCGATGCGCTGATCGCGCGCTGTCTGGACATGCTGGGGGCCTACTCCCTGCCCGAGGAGACCCGGAATTACCTGGTGGAGCACATCGGGAGATCCGGCGAGTTGAAGCCGGGGACCGAGGCCTACGGCGCCCAGGTCGCCCAGACCCTGCAACTGATAGTGGCGACCCAGGAGTACCAGTTCGCCTAGGCCGATGGTCTCCCTGAGGCACACAAGAGCTTAACCAAACGTCCGTGACTAAACTCACGTGATCAAACGAAATTACAAGATAGTAGAAAGTAACCAGTAAGAAGTAACCGCCCAACTGATGTATCAGGTCTGGGCGCTAGGAGATATAGAACCAATGACCTCCACCAAGAAAGACCCCGTCTTGGCCGTACTGCAACTTTCGGGCGGAAATGACGGCCTGAACACCATAATCCCCTATTCCGACCCGCTCTACGCCGACAACCGGCCGTCGGTGCGGGTGTCTGAAGACCAGGTGCTAAAGATCAACGACAGCATTGGCTTCAACCCGGCCTTGGCCCCCATCAAAGAATTGTACGACCAGGGCAAGGTGGCCATCATCCAGGGCGTCGGCTACCCCAACCCCAACCGGTCCCACTTCCGCTCCATGGACATCTGGCACACCTGCGAGCCGGAAAAGGTGGGCAGCGAAGGCTGGCTGGGCCGCGCCATCCGCGACCTTGACCCGCAGGGCGAGAACGTCCTGACCGGCGTCAACTTCGGCCGGGGCCTTCCCCGCTCTCTGGCCGCCCCTGGCGTGCCCGTGGCATCGGTGGGCAACCTGGAGACCTACGGCGTGCTCACAGGCATCGAGGGCGACCAGCGGACCGAGGCCCTGGACATCTTCTCTCGCATGTATTCGCCGGCCATGGGACGCGGCCAGGTGATGGACTACCTTTCCCACACCGGCATGGACGCCCTGAAAGGGGCCGACATATTGAAAACCGCGCCGGAGAAGTATTCCTCCAGCGTTGAGTACGGCAACAACTCGGTGGCCCAGTACATGAGGAACATCGCCCAGACCCACATCGCCGGTTTCGGCACCAGGTTCCTCTATACCACGGCTCCTTACAACAGTTTCGACACGCACGCCGGTCAGATGGTGGGGCATTCAGCGCTGTGGAGCGAGGTTTCCAACGCCGTGTCCGACTTCCACACCGACCTCACCGAGAGCGACGCCGCCGACAACATGGTGCTGCTGGTCTTCACCGAGTTCGGACGCCGGGTCCATGACAATGGCTCGGGAACCGACCACGGTTCGGGCGGAGTCGCCTTCGTCATCGGCGACTCGGTCAAGGGCGGCCTCTACGGCGAGTATCCCTCGCTGGCAGCCGACAAACTGTTGGAGGGCGACCTGCACTTCAACAACGACTTCCGAGGCCTGTACTCCACGCTCCTAGAGCAGTGGATGGGCATGGACGCCAAGGCCGTGGTTGGCGGCAACTTCGAGCAGATGGACTTTATCAAAGCCTAACGAGAGCCAGGTCGACACCAACTGCAGATCTATGCGAGGTAAGGATGGCTACACAAGCACTGGGCGTATCCCTTCAATATAGTCATAGCATCGGGCGCGGAGAATTCTCCGGCCCCGGATTCCGCAATCCCGTGGCGTTGGCCAGGGGCGCCGACGACATCATGTACGTGGTCAACCGCTCCTACGAATACCGGCCCGACGGCAAGCGGGTCACCATCTGTACCGTCGATGAAGATTACATCGGTGAATTCGCCCGTGGCGTCAGCACCGCCGGCGTGACCGATATAGTCACTGAAGACGGTTCCCTGATCTGGCCCACCAGCGTGGCCTTGGACCAGGACGGCAACGTATATGTGGCCGACGAATGGCTGAACCGCATATCCATCTTCACGAGTGACGGCGAGTGGATCGGCAAATTCGGCACTGAGGGCAGCGGCGACGGCGAGTTCAACCGGCCTTCGGGCATGGTCTTCGACGCCGACGACAACCTGCTCTTGGTGGACAGCCAGAACAACCGCATCCAGAAGCTGACCAAGGAAGGCAAGTTCATCTCCGCCTTCGGTTCCAAGGGTTCCGGCGACGGCGAGTTCAACCTGCCTTGGGGCATCGACGTGGATGTTGACGGCAATATCTACGTGGCCGACTGGCGAAACGACCGCATCCAGAAGTTCTCCAAGGACGGCGAGTTTCTGATGAAGCTGGGCACGCCCGGTGAGGGCGAGGGCGAACTGAACCGGCCCACCGGCGTGGCCGTTGACCGGACCGGCATGATCTACGTTGCCGATTGGGGCAACGAGCGCATGCAGATGTTCGACCCGGCCGGCAAGTTCGTCTACCTGACCACGGGCAACGGTGACATTTCCAAGTGGGGCAAGGACAAGTTGGACGCCAACGCTGAGATGTGGAAAGAGCGCGAGATCGCCCAGGGCATCGAGCGGGAACGCGATTTCTGGGGTCCGGTGGCCGTGACCGTGGACGACCAGGACCGCGTGTTCGTGGTCGAGTCCTGCCGCAACCGCATCCAGGTCTTTCGCCGCCAGGAGCCCATGTTCTTCGGCGGACGCCTCTAGGCGACCAACCAACAGCGAATCCGGAAGGGGGATAAAGTGATATCCCCCTTCCTAAACCTGGCCCGTTGGCCTACCGGCGCGCCCAATAAACACCCAATAAACAAAAGTAGCAGGCAAAACACCACAGTGACAACACAGGACGAACTGGGAATCAGGCTCAAAACTCTAGGTATCCGGCTAACGCCGCAGCGTCTGGCCATCGCGGAGGTGGTGGTGAATTCTGGCGACCACCCATCGGTTAAGCAGATATTCGGCCGGGTGAAAGAATTTTTCCCCTACGTGACGCTGGCCACGGTATACTCAACGCTGGCGGTGCTGGAGCGAGCTGGAATCGTCAGAGAACTGCCCTTCCAGAAGCAGTCGCGCTACGACGCCAACCTTTCCCCCCACGCCAACCTGGTTTGCGTCGGCTGCGGCAGCGTACATGACGCCGATGTGGGCCAGGGCACGGTCGCCGATCTGCGAGACCGGCTGGAGAACTCGTCAGAATTCCAATTCACCGGACAGCGCGTCGACTTCTACGGCTGGTGCCCCAACTGCGCCAACCGCCGCGACCGCCGCACCGACCACCGGAAAGAATAACCCTAACAATAACCCCCGCCGTCCCCACTCGTGGTTCGCCTCGCCCAACCATGCGAACCACGCTCCCGCCGCCCCATCCGCTCATGGTGAGTCCGTCGAACCATCTGAGTCCGGCCAGCTTCCTCCGGGCACAACTCCGGCTGCGGCGCGCCCATCGACGGAGTTCAGGACGAGCGGAATCGCCCAACTACATGCCTTCAACCCCAACAACGCCAACCCTCCCCCTTTGTTAAAGGCAGGAATCGTGCGTGGACTGGCCATTCTCTGAAGCAGGCTGCGCATCCGGTTAGCATGCGGGGAAGCCTGCGCCTACGCTAGGCCAAGCACCGCACCGGCTGGCCGCCGTTCAGGGCAACCATGTCGGCGGCGATCGGTCCCAGGTCTAGGACGGTGCCCAACGGCTCGCCCCGAAGCTCGGAGAAAGCTCGGTGCAGGTTGCCGGCCAGACGCTCGGTGTCGGTCCACTCCCCGAACCGGCCCAGATCTGTCTCGCGCGCGGCGTCAAGGGGACTCGTGCCTGATTCAAAGGCAGACTTGGCCGTGGACTGCACGAAGGTCAGATACGCCTCGATATCGTCCATCACCGCCGGGCCGCAGACCGTGCCATGTCCGGGGACGATGGTCTCGGCGCCCAGTTCCCGCAGCCGCTTCACCGCCTCGAGTGACCCCGAAACCGAGCCCATGGCCACGAACGGCGTCCCCTGATTGAAGATCAGGTCGCCCGAAAAGAGCAGCTTGCGGTCCGGGATCCAGGCCACGATGTCGTTGGTGGTGTGCGCCGGTCCCATGAAGATCAGTTCAATCTTGAGGTCGTCCGAGTACAGTTCCAGGCGGTCTTTGAATGTGACGAAGGGCGGGGCCAGTTCCAAGTTACCCCACTCAACCCCTGGGAACAGAGGGTGGAGCGCCTGCAGTCCGGTGGCGATCACCGTCTGGCGGCACAGCTCATGACCCACGATGGCCGCGCCGGGCACCAGGTAATTGCCGTGGGTGTGGTCGCCGTGGTGGTGGGTGTTAACCAGGGTCTTGGCCGGGAGTTTGCTCACGGTCTCGACCGCCGCCAGATACGCCCTCGTCCGCGCCTCCGTGAAGCAGGTGTCGATCATGGTCAGAGCGTCGCTGCCCTGGATGAAGCCGGTATTGTTCAGGCCCCAACTCCCGTCGAGCTGGACGTAGGCGTAGATGCCTTCGCTGACCTCCTCCAGTGTGGGCTCCGGTAGTTGGCCGGCGCTGTGGGCGTGGGGACTGGTCATTTTGGTGCTCCGCAAAATTAATTACGGAAATTTATTAACGCTTGCTGTAATTTCATCGTTGATTCGAAATCCAACGAATCACCGTGGTATCTGCACTCGTATAAACCAGCCAGGTTGGACGGAAGTTCCACCCTATCATCTACCAGGAGGATTACATTTTTGTTGTATAGGACGAACGCCGCGCCAACCTCAATCAAAACATTGTTGTTGATAGCGTACTCGTTACCGTCACCGTTTATGGGCGTATCAGCTGAAATATTCATTATCGCGGCATGGCACTTGTGCATCGCGTCCATCACTTTGTCAGGAACCGGAACTGCAGTGGTTTCTTCGTCCTCGGCAATGACGACTTCAAATTTTCCAAAGTTTAGTATCGTTCGAATTTGCTGAAGGATTTTGCCGTTTGAACTGTGACCTACGAACACTTTTTCTACACCATTTTGGTTGCCACGTGTCAACCCGCTCGGTTCGGTCGGTGTGTTGGAATCTGCTTCCCAAAATCCGGGTTCTGGAAAACCTGATAGTTCATCTTGTGATATTGCAGCTGTTTCCTTTTCTTCGATTGAAGCTCCGCTACCGTGAGACAAAAACGCCGATACGACACTTTGGGCTAACTCCAACCGAGTCGGCTGTCCGCGTCGCCCAATGACCAACTTTCCCAACCCTGCCCCTTGGGCGAGGTGGAAAAAACACACCACATTGCTGTTAATCGTATTCTCATTATCGGTTCCAAGATAATCTTTATTGAATTGAATCCACCTTGAGCCGACATCGACAGTGGTTATGGACTCAAAATTTTGGAAGCTCGCCCATTCGAGTACACCATTGTATGGGGGAATTTCTCTAATTACTCCCATCAACATTCTTGCTTTCTCGTCTTCGGATCCCCGGCTGAATTCCCGGCCTAATTGGGTTAGGCCGATATGGTCAATCTCCTTTGAGATGAAACCCCAGGTTTGCAGTCCAGACAATTTCCTACCGTCGATGTATTGTCGTCCAACCACCGACTCAGCTTCCTTGATGGTCGAGCCATTGATCTTGGTCTTCAAAAACGCAACCAAGACGTCTAAATCTTCCATGGTAGTCATTATTGGCAGCATCTATAACCTCTTAACAATGTATTGGCACGGGGTTTAGCAGAGAACGGCGTGTGCAGCAAATAAATTATATTTTCCAGGCGCGCAACTGTCAAGGTGGTTTTATTGACAATACGTGGTTATTAATTCAGTTTGTTATAACTTAATATTCTGCCCTCTTTACATTGCGGGTGTTAATAATTTTGAATACGTGTTACAACGCGGTTAAATTATACAGCCTTACATTATTTTATGTTGTGTTGCCCACAATGTGAGTAGATAGGGCACTTACTACAATACTTAGAGTTGATACTCGGTGTTATTCTAAGGATTACTATTTCACTTAGGAACACCTAGTTGTCACAATCCAGAGTCTGATGTCTATCGCTATACAATGTTGATTGAGATTCTGTTCTGCGAATAGGAGAAAACCCCATGCCAATCACCGCCCCTTACGGCTCTTGGCAGTCGCCCATCACCACCGACCTGATCGTGGCCGGGTCCATCGGCCTTGGGCAGATAGCCCTGGACGGCGAGGACATCTACTGGGTGGAGATGCGCCCCTCGGAAGGTGGCCGCATGGTGATCGTGAAGCGGACTCCCGATGGCGAGACCGTGGACATCACACCCGAGCCGTTCAGCGCCCGCACCAGGGTGCACGAGTACGGCGGCGGCGCATTTCTGGTCCAAGACGGGGTCGTCTACTTCTCCAACTTCTCCGACCAGCGCATGTACCGGCAGGAGGAGGGAGGAGCGCCGGAACCCATGACTCCAGAAGCAGACATGCGGTACGCCGACGGCTGCTTCGACCCGGCACGCAAACGGATCGTCTGCGTCCGAGAGGACCACACTTCGGTTGGAGAGCCGGTCAACGCCATCGTCTCCTTGGACGCCCAGGGACACGCCCGGCAACTGGTTCTGTACCAGGGCTCCGATTTCTGCTCCAACCCGCGCCTCAGCCCCGACGGTTCCACTCTGTCCTGGCTGTCCTGGGACCACCCAAACATGCCCTGGGACGGCACCTCGCTGCTGGTGGCCTCGTTCGATGACCAGGGTCTACTGGGCGAGCCCCAGGTAGTGGCCGGAGGCGAGACCGAGTCCATCTTCCAGCCCGAATGGTCCCCCGACGGCGTTCTGCATTACGTCTCTGACCGCAGCGGCTGGTGGAACCTGTGGCGCTTGGAGAACGGGCAACCCAGCCAGTTGACCAACCGGGAAGCCGAATTCGGCAAGCCCCAATGGGTGTTTGGTTCGGGTACCTACTCATTCGCCTCGGCCGACCTGATCGCCTGCAGCTACGTGGAGGACGGCGCCTGGAAGATCGCCATGCTGGATATCAAGTCCCGCAATCTGTTCCCGGTTGACTCCCCCTTCTCCGAGATGGGCCGCGGCGAGATCAAGGCGGGGGACGGCAACCTGATATTCCTGGCCGGCTCTCCCACCGCGCCCATGACCTTGGTGTCCATGGAGATGGGCAGCGCCAAGTGGGAAGAACTCAGGAAATCCCACAGCTTGGAGATCGACCCCGGCTATCTGTCGGCCGCTCAGCCGGTGGAGTTTCCCACCACGGACGGCAAGACGGCCCACGCCCTCTACTACGCGCCCAAAAATCAGGACTTCCAAGCGCCTCCCGATGAGAGGCCCCCACTGCTGGTCAAGAGCCATGGCGGCCCCACCGGCTCAGCCTCCACCGCCCTGGACCTGAGCATCCAGTACTGGACCAGCCGTGGCATCGGGGTGCTGGACGTGAATTACGGCGGCAGCACTGGGTATGGCCGGGAATACCGGGAGCGGCTGAACGGGACCTGGGGAGTGGTGGATGTTGACGATTGCTGCAACGCCGCCCTGCATCTGGTGGCCCGTGGCGACGCTGACCCGGACCGCTTGGCCATCGACGGAGGAAGCGCCGGCGGCTACACCACACTGGCGGCCCTAACCTTCAAAGATGTCTTCAAGGCCGGCGCCAGCTACTACGGTGTCAGCGACCTGGAAGCCCTGGCCAAGGAAACCCACAAGTTCGAATCGCGCTACCTGGACAACCTGGTCGGCCCCTACCCGGAGGGTCAGGCGCTGTACCAAGAGCGCTCCCCCATCAACCACACCCAGATGCTGTCCTGCCCCTTGATCCTGTTTCAGGGCCTGGAAGACCAGATCGTGCCACCCAACCAGGCCACGATGATGTTCGACGCCGTCCGCGCCAAGGGCATCCCCACGGCGTATATCCCATTTGAGGGCGAGCAGCACGGGTTCCGCCGCGCGGAGAACATCAAACGGGCCCTGGAAGCCGAGTTGTACTTCTATTCCAAGGTGTTTGGATTTGAGGTTGCCGGGCCCATCGGCACGGTAGATATCATGAACCTTTCGGCCTGACCCCGCTTTTTGGCCCATCCGTCTGGAACCCATTTTCAACCCTGCCGCATCCTATTTTAGGAGCAACACCAACGGAAGCCGTTTCAAAGTTGGCGACATGGAGGACTCATGGAAGAACCCAAGATCACGGTTTACGGCGCGCCCTGGTGCCCCGACTGTAAGCAGTCAAAGCAATTTCTGGGAGAACAGCGCGTCCGGTACAACTGGGTCGATATCGACGCCGACGAAGCGGGGCGCCAGCAGGTGCAGGAGCTGAACGATGGCAAGCAGATCATCCCCACCATCGTCTTTGAAGACGGTTCCATACTGGTGGAGCCGTCCAATGCCGAGTTGGCCGCCAAACTTGGGATCAGCCCTAAAGCCGAGCGGTCCTACTACGACCTGGTCATCGTCGGCAGCGGGCCCGCCGGACTCACCACCGCCCTCTACGCCGCCCGGGAAGGCATCGAAACCCTGATTATCGAGAAGGGCGGCATCGGCGGTCAGGCCGGCGTTACCGAGCGCATCGACAACTACCCCGGATTCGTAGAGGGCATCGGCGGCGGAGAGCTGGCCGACCAGATGCGGGCCCATGCCGAGCGGTTCGGAGTGGAGATCCTGCCGGCCCAGACCGTGACCAAGATCCAGGCCGACGGCGATCACAAGATGATCACCACCGAGTCGGGGGACGAGTATTGCGCCAACGCCATCCTGCTGGCGCCCGGCACCAACTACCGGCGGTTGAACGTCCCAGGTGAAGACGACCTGATCGGAGCTGGCATCCACTTCTGCGCCACCTGCGACGGCCCGTTCTACAAGGACAAAGAGGTTGTGGTGGTGGGCGGCGGCAACAGCGGCGTAGAGGAGGGCCTGTTCCTGACCAAGTTCGCCAGCAAGGTGACCGTTCTGGAGTTCATGGACCGCTTGGGTGCTAGCCAGCTGCTGCGGGAGAAAGCCGAGGCCCATCCAAATATGGAGATTCGGGTCAGCAGCGCCGTTCAAGAATTCAAAGGATCCGGGCATCTGGAATCGGTCATGGTCTTGGACCGGACCACCGATAAGGTGGAGGAGCTATTCCCAGCCGCCGCGTTCATCTTTATCGGCCTGGACCCCAATACTAAGTTTGTTGAGGACGCGGTCGAAACCGACAAATTCGGATTCATCACCACCGGCCCCACCATGGAGACCAGCATGGAGGGGGTGTTCGCCGCCGGAGACGCCCGGGCCGGCAGCACTAAGCAGGTGGCGAGCGCGGTCGGCGAGGGCGCCGCGGCGGCCCTAATGATCCGCAACTACATGGAGAAGCAGCAGAGCAACCGCGGCTACAAGGGCGACTAAGGGCTCACCTCCGGCAATCATCGCCGGGTGGCACAACGGCAGCCAAATGGGTTCCTGTTGCCGCGCCATCCGGAACGCCGTTCGGACCCTCTAGATGCGTGGCTTATGGTATCATCGTGCCGCCCAATATTAGCTGTGGAGGCACCATCATGCCGTTCGGGGGTAACGACTGGCTCGCGTTGACTCAGGAGCCTGCCTTGGAGCCGGGGCTTCCCATCTGCGATCCCCACCATCACCTGTGGGATATGCGGCCCGCGCGGGTCCCGTATCAAAGATACCTGCTCCATGAGTTGTACGCCGACCTGAACAGCGGACACAACGTGCGCTCCACGGTGTTTGTCGAGACCAACGCCATGTACCGCGCCGACGGGCCGGAAGAGATGAAACCGGTCGGCGAAGTGGAGTTCGTCCAGGGCATGGCCGCCGCCGCCGCCACCGGCGTGTATGGCGAGGCCAGAGCCGCCGCGGCCATCGTGGGCCACGCCAACCTCAACCTGGGAGACCGGGTCGCGCCGGTGCTGGAAGCTCTGGTTGCGGCCAGTCCCAACCGGTTCCGCGGCATCCGCCACACCCTCACCTGGGACCCCCATCCCGACATCCCCGGCAACCGCTGGGACCTGGAAGGTCAACTCTCCAACGAGACTTTCAGGAACGGCGCCAGGGTGCTGGCCCGCATGGGACTGACCTTCGACGCCTGGCTGTATTTTCACCAGTTGCCGGAGTTGGTCGAATTTGCCCGGGCGATCCCCGATCTGACCATCATCCTCAACCACATCGGGGGAGTGTTGCGCACCGGCCCTTACGCCAACCGCGACGACGAAGTGCTGGGCGCTTGGCGGGAGGGCCTGGCCGCCGTGGCCAAGTGCCCCAACGTAGTCGTAAAACTTGGCGGGATCGGCCAGCCTCGGACCGGTTATGACTGGTACGCCAGGAACAAGCCCATCGGCTCCGAGGAGTTGGCCGAGACCATGGCGCCGTACATGAACTATGCCATCGAGCAGTTCGGACCGGAACGGGGCATGTTTGAGAGCAACTTCCCGCCCGACAAGGTGGGCCATTCCTACAACGTGCTGTACAACGCCTTCAAACGCCTGTCCAAAGGCTATTCGGCCTCAGAGCGGGCCGCCATGTTCCAAGGCACCGCCGAAAGGGTGTACCGGGTGGGTCAGTAGGCGTCATTCGGTATAAACCGCTCGACCTCTCTTGCCGCGGAGGGTCGTCGAAAATCATGTAACTTGGCTTGAGGCAAGCGGTGGTTCGACCGGCTCACCATGAGCGGAGCCAGGGTGGCTGATATTGGGTGGTGGTGCTTGGTATCTGCCTGAAAACACCATGAAGGGTGTGGGCGATGATGCTCAGAATCGGGCGCGAGCCGTCACCCGAATAGCTCGTCCACTTTGCGCTTTTGTTCCTCGGGGGAGTCGCCGCCGCCCCGCACCGTTTCGTAGAAACTGGCCCCATAGTCGCGGGTGCGCACAACCACCGGCAGAGGCAGGGCGTGGCCGAACACCAGGGCCTGCTGCTTGGCCTCCAATCGCGACAGCACGGTGCGCAGTTGGCGGCTGCCCGGCGTCCCCGACAGTACGGCATCTATGTCCCGGTCGTTGTCCAGCAGGCAACTGAACCGGGTGCCCACCTGGCTCAGCACCTCGGATTCGATGCCGCTGGGCCGCTGGTCGATCACCATCAGCGTGACGTTGTACTTTCTAAGCTCCCTGGCGATGATGCCGAAGATGGTCTGGGAGGCCACGCTGCTGTTCAGAAATTTGTGAGCTTCCTCGATGACGATGACCAACGGCCGTGGCTCCTTGCCGGCGCCGCCCATGGCCGACTCTTTGGCCTCGACATACTTGCGGTGTATGCGGCGGGTGAGCAGGTTGCTGACCAGTATGTAGGCCGCTTCGTCGTCGCCGTAGCGGCCAAACTCCAGCACCACATGCTGGCCCCGCTCCAG
This sequence comes from SAR202 cluster bacterium Casp-Chloro-G2, assembly GCA_002816575.1. GTDB lineage: Bacteria > Chloroflexota > Dehalococcoidia > Lucifugimonadales > UBA3495 > UBA9611. The sequence goes on from MUCI01000036.1 coordinate 17,207, forward strand.
GTGTTCGATGATCCGGGCGGCGGTGTCGGTGCGGCTGTGCTCGACCATGAATCCGTGGCGGGTGAACCGGCCCAGCCGGTTGTAGAGCGCCCGAAGCGCCCCGGCGTTGACCTGCAATTCCTCAGCCAGGTCCAACAGCGAGCCGTCCCTCCCGGCGTCCAAGAAACTTTTTACCCATTTCTCCTCGCCAAATTTCTCATGCAGGTTGAAGGCGGCTGAAGCGGCCACCTCGGACAGGTTCAGCGACTCCCGAAGCAGCTCGATGTCCTGCGGCTCGATGTGATTGAACCCCAATTGCACGGTCTCGTCAGCCGAGACTCCCCGGCGGCGGGAGTGCTCATCATCCAGGGTGAAGGTAGACACCTTGGCGCCGAAGAGCTGTTTCAGGCCCTTGACGGATATCCCCTTGTCCGCGTCCTGCCCCTGCCAGCCGTATTCGCTGTGCATGTCGAAGATCAGCGACGCGGCTTCGCCATTCTGGACGATTCCGGCCAGCAGCAGGCGGGTCAGAAACGTCTTGCCGGTGCCGCTCTTGCCAAAGACCCCCACCGAGCGTTTGACCAGTTCTCCCAGGTCCAGGCACAATTTCGTTTCCATGTCCAAGGGACTGCCGATCCAGAAGTTGCCGTCGGCCTCGCTGCCAAATACCATCTCCACGTCGTTCTGCGAGGCGGTGAACGCCTGGGAGAAATGGGCCGGGATGCTCTTGGCGGCCACCGGGCCTTGGCCACCGCCCAGGACCTCCGGCATGGTCAGTTGGGGCAGCACCGACACGGTGCCAAAGGCGACCGTGCCCTGTAGCGCCTGGATGACGAATGGGTTGTCGGCCGGGAGCGGAGTGAATCTCAGGCGCGGGTCGGTGCTGCCCAGGCCAACATCCGTGACGACTCCGAAAAATCGGTTGTTGCTGCCCTGGATGGTCACAAAGGTGCCGACCTTCACCTGCTCAACGGACACGCCGGGCTCCAAGCGGACCTCAACACCGTTACCCACCGATCCCTCGATGACCATGCCCAATCGCTGGCCTTCCACGGAAGCCAAACGCCCGTGGTCCAGGCCATCGGTCAGGCCGTTGGACTTCCCATCTGGCTCGTAGGCTTGGGTCACGGAGCGATTCTCCGTAGGATGGCGTTCAGGCGGGCCACGTCGGCAGACAGCTCCACCGCCAAGGTGCGGCAGGCGTGCGCAAGGAATTCATCCGGCTGCCTATGGGACGGGGCGGCCTGCCTGATGCAGGCGCCGGCTATCTCATCGGCGTGGGGCGCACCTGAGTTGAGGAGCAGCCGCAACAGGTCAAGCCGGGCGGTGAACAGGGATATCTCATCCGGGCTGCAGTCGTAGACGAATGAGTGGACCCGGGGCGGCCTGGGCGGAAGGTACTGGCGAATGCTGCCCTGTTCCATATGCCCGGCGATGAAGACCTCGAACCTGGAGGTGAGCAGTCGGGCCAGCTGGGGGTTGTCGCGAATGACATCCTCTTCGGATTCGGCGTCTTCGCCTCGAGCCAATACCGGCCTGGCTGAATCCAGCGGCTCGG
>MUCI01000037.1 GCA_002816575.1 SAR202 cluster bacterium Casp-Chloro-G2
ATGCGGATGGACCCGCCGGTGTCGCTGCCGGTGGTGATCGTGCATTGTCCGGCAGCGTTGGCCGAGCCGGAGCCGCCGCTGGAGCCGCCGGTGACCCTATCGGGGTTCCAGGGGTTGTGCATATGGCCGTAGTCAGGGTTCTCGCCCGTCGGCCCATAGGCGAACTGGTGCATGTTTAACTTGCCGAGCAGGATCGCCCCGGCCCTCCGAAACCTGGCGGCCACGGTACAGTCTTCGGTCGGGACGAAGGTGTCGAAAATCTTGGAGCCGGAGGTTGTGCGCACCCCGCCGGTGTTGTACAGGTCTTTCAGGCCGACGGGGATGCCATGCAGCGGGCCTCGGTACCGGCCTGCCTGAATGTCCCTCTCGGCCTGGCGGGCGGCGGTGCGGGACTCGTCGGCCAGGAGGGTGATGAACGAGTTCAACACCGGCTCGGTCTCTTCGATTCGGGCCAGATGGGCGTCGATTATCTCAACCGGCGAGACCTCTTTCTTCTGGACCAGCTTGGCGAGGTCCGCGGCGCTCATGTAGCAGATTTCCAGTTTGTCCATCAGGACGGCCTCCCTGGATGTTTGGGCATTTTGGGTAACTTTTACGGAAAGATGCCGGGGCCGGCGGACCGCCTGCCGGGCCAATTTTCGGGCTGAATTCCGGGCTAATTAACCTTGGGGATAAACGCCATGTCCGGCTCGGTGTCGGTCACGTCAATCTTGCGAATGACATCGGCGCTGATGAATACCCCGCGGGTCTGAGAGTAAAGTTCGTCCAGGTAATCCGGTTCGCCGGTGATGCCCAAGCGTTCTGCCTGCTGGTCGAACTCCTCTCTGGTTAGCTGTTTATCCGAAGCCATTTGGGCACCTCTTGTGGGCGGGTCTGGGCCGCAGTCATTATGGCCGAGGTTGTCGTGTCTGGCAATCTTGGCGTGATGCGTGGACAGACGCGCCGGCAGGCAACGGTGAAAGGCGCGAAACAGGGGCTAGGAAATAAGCGTTAGGTTGATATAATTCACCCTGGCGCGTATAGGCTAATGGATGGCCGTGACCCGGCATGGAATCAATATGCCCTGGTTTTGGAGGCAACATAACGATGTTTCGTCGAGACAAAGAGCGGGTGGACCTCTTTGTGACGGTGAGGACCTCCCGGCATTGGCTCTCGAAGTGCCCGTAGCTGATCCCCTACCCCCGGCCCGCCGAAGCGCCACCCGCCCCAGGGGAGGGGTGACGTGGGGCACCGGACAGATCATCGCCGGGATCTTCCTGGTCATGTTCTCTCTCTTTGGAGCGGCGGCGCTGGCCTCGCTTCTGGGCTCGCTGTATCCAGAGCAGAGAGATGCCGTGGCGACCTGGATCAGCGTTCACCTCACGGCCCTGGCGATCGTTGCCGTAGTTTGGGCCCTGGGGCTGCGTTACACCCGGTACCCCCTGGCGGTGCTCAAGCTCAGCCGGATAAAGGTCCCGAAGAAAAGCACTGTCTTTCTGATGGTTGGGGTCCTGGCCACCAGTTTGATCGCCACATCGATTTACGGCGGCGTCGTTTCCTGGTTGGGGTGGGACCTGCTCACCCCGCCGGAGCTGAAATCCGACATAGTCTTCAATGGCCCGGCGGTCCTGCTCTCATTCCAGGCCCTGGCATTCATTACGCCCCTCAGCGAGGAGATATTCTTTCGCGGGTTCGTCTTTGGCGGCTTGTTGGCCCGGTTTGGGCCGTGGCCGGCCATGGTGATCAGTGGGCTGATCTTCAGTGCCTTTCATCTGTCCCTGGGCGTGGCCGTTCCCATCTTCATCACCGGGTTCCTGCTGGCCTGGCTGTACTGGCGCACCGGCTCGCTTTGGGCGGCCATCGGGGCGCATGCTGGTCAGAACGCGCTGGCGCTGGGCGTCCAAGCCCTGTCCTCGTAGATCTGTGGGGGTAGACACCGTGGGGGTAGTGCGTTAGATTTGCCTATACCGCCAGTCACGCGTGTATCGCGGCGTAATGGTGCGTAAATCTCAGTTCAAGGCGTGGGCGAAGCTAGTATCCGATGGGCGAAGCTAGAATCAGGCAGATGTTTGATAAAGTCCGGGAGCAGAAGCGTCCCGGATTGATCGTGTTTCTGACCGCTGGGTTTCCCGACATGAAAGCCACGCTGGAACTGGTGCCGGCCCTGGTTGCGGCGGGGGCCGACATGGTTGAGTTGGGCGTGCCCTTCAGCGACCCCCTGGCGGAGGGGCCGGTTATCCAGGAGTCCAGCTTCCTGGCCCTGCAGAACGGCACCAGCCTGGAAGACTGCCTGAACGCCGTTGAAACCCTGCGCGATAAGGTCCCGGAAACGCCGTTGGTCTTGATGGGCTACTACAACCCCATCCACACCTACGGGCTGGTCCCGTTCACGGAGCGCTGCCGGCAGGTTGGCGTGGACGGGCTGATCGCCGTGGACCTGCCCGGATTCGAATCGGGCCCGCTGATATCGGAGTGCCAGACACGTGACATATCGGTGATACCGCTGCTGGCGCCCACCAGCACCGATCGGAGCATCAAAGAAGCCTGTGCCGGCGCCAGCGGGTTCATTTACTGCATCAGCGTCACCGGAGTGACCGGCGCCCGCGACCAGGTGTCCGCCCGCGGCTTCGACCTGCTCGATCGGGTGAAGGCCCACACCGATCTTCCCCTGGCCGTGGGGTTCGGCATCTCGAACCGTGGCCATGTGGAAGAGGTGGGCAAGACAGCCGAAGCCGCCGTGGTGGGCAGCGCCATGATTCGGGTGATGCTGGACTCGCCCAGAGATGAACTGGTGGAGCGGACCACCCGGTTCGTTGCCGGGCTGGCAGGGGTCTCGCTTCCCGCTTAAAAGAACAAATCAGAAGAGCCACGTCTTTTGCTGAATCTCGATAGAGATTCGGGAGAGATTCGGGCGTTCGACTGCCGGGAGACTCCCGGACCTCAGATTTTTAGGAGAATCTCATTCCATGACAGCTTGCCGCGGAATAAGGGGCGCGACAACCGCCGACGCCAATACCGAGGAAGCCATACACAGGGCCACCACCGAACTGGTGCAGGAGCTGATCGACGTAAACGATTTGGAAGAGGACTCTCTGGCCGCGGTCTTCTTCACCATGACCCCAGACCTGGACGCCGGTTTCCCGGCCACCGCCGCCCGCAAGTTGGCCTGGGCCAACGCTCCGCTGATGGATATGACACAAGTGGTCGTGAAGGGCAGCTTGCCCCGTTGTATCAGGATACTTATACTGGTGAACACGGATAAACCGTCGAAAGACTTGGTGTACGTATACCAACGCGGGGCCAAGGACTTGCGCGCGTAGCGGACCGGGCTATTTTGAGGCTACATGGCGCTGGACCGGCGGGTTTAGCGGGTTAATCAAAGCTAAAACAAACGAGTGGATGGGCCGCGGCGGGCGAGGCCGCAGGCTTCTGTGGGGAGTGTGGCATTCCGTTTCGGGTCCGTTGGTGCCCTAGATGAAACGGGAAACGATCGGACCCAATACCAATCGGCCATAAGGCCATGTACCAAAAGGTGAGTTCTAAGATGATTGTCGTAATGGCGCGGGACACCTCCCCCGATGACTTGGAGAACATACGGGAGCGGATCGAAGCCCGTGGAATGAAAGCACAGATCAACCTGGGTATCGAACGGACGGTTGTCGGCGTAGTTGGGTCCATTCCCCCCGACTTCAAAGACGAGATGGAGCTGATGGCCGGGGTTGCCGAGGTCGTAATGATCTCCAAACCCTATAAGTTGGCCAGCAAAGAATTCCATCCCGACGACACGATAATCACCGTGGGTGACGCTGTGATCGGCGGACCGAAGCCCGTGATCATGGCCGGCCCCTGCTCGGTTGAGGACGAAGAGCAGATGGTCTCCACCGCCAAGGCCGTTAAGGCCGCCGGCGCCACGGTGCTGCGGGGCGGCGCCTTCAAGCCGAGGACCTCTCCCTACAGCTTCCGCGGCATGGGCGAAGACGGGCTGAAACTGCTTCAGTTAGCCAAGGAAGAAACCGGGCTGCCCATCATCACCGAGGTCATGTCCACTGCCGATGTTGAGACGGTGGCCAAATATGCCGACATCCTCCAGATCGGCGCGCGCAACATGCAGAACTACAGCCTCCTGGACGAGGTCGGCGTCGTCGGGAAGCCAGTCATGGTTAAGCGGGGCTTGGCTGCCTCATACGAAGAATGGTTGCTGGCCGCCGAATACGTGATGGCCGGCGGCAACGAGCAGGTGATTCTCTGCGAACGGGGCATCCGCGGCTTCGAAACCTTCACTCGGTTCACTCTGGACGTGGCTGCCGTGCCCGTGATCAAACGGCTCAGCCACCTTCCCATCGTGGCCGATCCCAGCCATAGCACCGGCAAGTGGTACCTGGTAACTCCCGTGGCGCTGGCTTCCATTGCCGCCGGAGCCCACGGTCTGCTGATCGAGGTCCACCCCAACCCGGACATCGCCAAGTGCGACGGGCCCCAGTCGCTCACCTTCGAGAACTTTGACATGCTGATGGAGCAGGTCAACGCGGTCGCTTCGGTGATGAAACAGCCGGTGGTCGCTAGCTAGCACGGCGATTCTAACGAAGGGCCCGGTTTACAGACCAAAGGGAGGGCGATCGCCCTCCCTTTTTTGTTACCCGAAAAATGACCGTCGGCCTAGTCTGTCGAGGCCGGACCGCACCGTACCAAGCTGTACCGGCGCCTTGAATTATTCCTTGCGCAAATAATGATAATATCAATGGATAAGTATTGACAGACACGATATAATACTTCAACGCAATAATTATTAACATTTCGAATGCAACCCGGCGAACAGAATCCCCAACGTGGCAACTATTAGCATGGCGGACCGACTCATGGATAGTAGATTGGGAGGACTTGCATGACCGCGGAGATCACCACACTCGAGCATCCCATCGATGCGATGTTTCTGATTCACAAGGCCCTGCGCGGCGAGGCCAACCGCACCGTGGAGCAGGCCAAATGCCTTGAAACTGGGTGCAGTCTACAGCCCTTCAAGTTGGCGTTCACCGCCTGGGCAACCGCCATCATGTACCACGCCGAGAAGGAAGTCGGCGCCGGGATGTCCGAATCGATGGACCGGTCCCGCTGCAAGACGGCCCATGACCCCATCGAACGGGTCAAGTGGGCCCTCCTAGAGAAAGAAGACGAAGAATACTCCAGACTGCTCGAAGGCGTGATGGACGTCATGACTGTTCTGGAAACCGATATCGGCGCCACCAGCGTTATCACCCGCACCAAGCAGCATCTCTACGGCCAGGTACTCGCCCTGCGGGTCGCTCAGGACGACCACCTGGAGACCGAAGAAGCCATGATCCTTCCCCTGTTGCGCGATAACCTCACCCCAGAGAACCAGATGAAGGTCGTGGGCGCGTTGCTTATCGACAACGAAGCCGACGACAGGCTTTGGGTGATTAACTGGATGTCCCAAGACCTCACTCCCGGCGAGAACGAACTTCTAAAGGCTCTCGAGTCCCGCATCCACCAAGCCCATTCCATGGTCTAACACTGCGCAGAACCAGACTGTTTCCCGCACTTAATATCTAGGTGAGGCGATGTCTAAAGAAAACTTTACGCCCTTAGAACACCCCATCGACGTGATGCCGTTGATGCACAAGGCATTCCGGGCGGTGACCGGCCGGACCGAGGCGCAGGCCGCCGAAGCCACAACTGTTGAGGATATTGCCCAGTTGAACGAGGCGTTCGGGTTCTGGGTGGAGCAGATCCGCTACCACGCGGCCGTGGAAGATGAACTTATGACCGGGCCGCTGAAGGGCGACGGGCCCGTCAGGGAATGCGTCCGAGACAACGAGGACGAGCACGCGGTGCTAGCCGGAAAAGCCGGCGAGTTGGCCCGATTTATCGCCATGGGTAATTCCGCCGGTGTGAAAGAGAGCGTTCGGGCGGCGGCGTTCACTCTGGAAGAAGAACAACACAAAGAACTGGAGGACCGTTTCCACGAGGTTGAAGACGCCCTCTGCAAGGTCCTGGGCGATAAGAAAGTAACCGCCCGCACCATCCGTCACATCCACAGCCGTGTTATGCGCGTCCGCATCCTGGAGTTGGACCACTTCGAGAACGAGGAAGCCTTCGTGTGTCCCCTGGTGCGCGACGAGATCGATGAAGCCGGCCAGCTCTACATCGTCCGCCGGTTGCTAATCGACGACTCGGCGAAAGACCCTCGCTGGGTCATCGACTGGGTGCACTCCGAATTGGACGAAGCCGACCAAGCCCTGCTAGAAGACCTGGAGGCCCGCTTCCAAGCGGCTGTCGTTCAGCCCGCGTAAGGCGACTCCGCCAGACTGAAGACTAAACATGAGTCACCCCAGAGATTCGTCATGGGCAGCGCGCTACCGGGCAGATGCCGTCATTGCGACTTTCGCCGAAATGGCGGCCGTGCGGAGCAACCACACTAGTCGCCTGGCATTCTGATCCTTCCGCAGAAGGAGAAGAATCTCTTTGCTTGACTTCAAGGTTGCTATCGTTCCGCGGAACCGGTAGTTGGTCTCCCATCAGCCACGAGATTCCTCGCTTCGCTCGGAATGACCAAGGCGCTTGGAATGACCAAGGCGCTTGGAATGACCAAGACGGGCGGAATGACCAAGGCGGCGGCATCCACTCAGGAAACTCCGCGATGACTCATTTTAATTGTCTTCTGAAAAATCCTGGCGTTAGACCAGCACCGGCTCCGTATTCTTGACGTAAATCTGGAAGCGGTGGCGGGTGGTGTCGGCGATGATCACCCGGTTGTTCCGGCCCATCCTCACGGCGCACGGCGCCCAGAGCACCCTCTCCGGAGTGAAGTTGCGGATGCCGTTGCGCTGCCGGATCATGTCGGGGTTGGACTTGAGCTTGGCGATGCCCATGTTGGACAGATGGCCGTCTCCCGTGAACTCGGTTATGAACCGGCCTTCCGGGGTCAGCACCTGCACCCGGTTGTTGAGCCAATCGGCAATGTAGATGTCGCCGTCCTGGTCCACACAGACGCCCGTAGGACGGTTGAACTGTCCCACCGGCGCATCGGTGTGGGTGATGCCGCCCTTCACCCGGGCGTTGGTGCAGTCGCCGCCGGTGCCAGGCTGCCCGGCTGCGCCCGGCTGTCCGAAAGTCGCCAGCCACTTGCCGTCCGGGGTGAACGACTGGACCCGGTCATTGCGCCAGTCGGCCACGAACACGTTGCCGTCTTTGTCCAGGCAGATGCCCCAAGGCAGGTTCAACTGGCCCTTCTCGGAGCCCGCCGAACCGAATTGCCCCAGATAATTTCCGTCCAGGTCAAACTTTTGCACCCGGTTGTTGCGGCTGTCCACGATGTACATGGTCTGGTCTTGGCTGATGGCGATCCCGGAGGGACGGTTAAGCTCGCCGTCGCCGGAGCCTTCGACACCCCAGTGGGAGATGTACTCGCCGTCTTGGTCGTACTTGGTAACCCGGTTCAGCCATTCGTCGGTGACGTAGACATTGGTGTCTTGGTCCAGGGCGATACCCACAGGCCAGATGAATTGGCCTTTGCCTTCACCGTAGGACCCGAAGGTGGAGATGTACTCTTCTCCCGTCTTGGCATCCAGCCGGAACACTGTCAGGCGGGTGCCGTCGGGCCGGTCTTCCCGTCCCCGGTTCACGATGTAGGCGATGTCGTCGGAGGTTATGGCAAAGTCGATCGGGTAACGCACGCCGGCGCCGTTATGCTCCGCCCTGGCCGCGGTGGATTCGTAGGTGAATGTCCGGTCGTTGATGCCAAGAAATACACTAGCCATCTACGGTCTCCTTTGCCCATGACCCTGGGCTCTGGGAATAGTGAGAGAAGTATAAAGCGCGCGGGAGGGCGCCGCGTAGTCCTTCAACTTGCCGTATATCTGCAACCGACGGTGTTGAGCGTCGGTCCCCATCAGACGCCCTGGTTGGCGGTATCGTACACCAATCCGGCCGGCGGTGAGAACCTGTGTTCAACGTGGCCCCCTCATGGCATCCGAAGTACCACTCCAACCTCCTGTAATAGTTGCGGGTGACGGCGGATATTGCCCACCCGGTTAAAGCCCCGCGTCCGCGGCCGATTTACGCATGGCCTCCAGGTAAACGTTACTCGAGGATTGGATCAGCGTCTGGACCGTGCCGTGGAAGTACTGGACGCCCAGGCCCATGAACTTGGGCACCAGGTTGTCTGGGCAGCTCACACCGGCGATCTTTCCCGCCTCCCGGATGATCTTAACCCCTCGCTCCATCACTTCCTGGACCTCGGGGTGGGTCTGCTGTCCCACGTAACCCATCGACTGGGACAGGTCGCCGGAGCCGATGAAGAAAACGTCCACGCCTTCGACCTCGACCATCTCCTCCAGGTTCTCGATGGCCTCTACCTCCTCCAGCATCAGGCAGACCAGGGTGTTTTCATTGGCCTCCGCCGCGTAGTCCCCGGTGGAGCCGGAAAAGCCGAACCCGGCGGGGCGGCTTCGGCTGAAGATGCCCCGGTTTCCCTGAGGGTAGTACTTGACGGCTTCAACGGCGTTCTGGGCTTCTTCGGCCGTGTTCACGTGGGGAACCTGCACTCCCCAGGCGCCCCGGTCGAGAAAGGGGCAGATGAATTCCAACTCGTTCCCGATGGGACGCACAATGGGCGCCATGCCGGTAAGCTCTGCCGCCCGAATCATGTTTTCTGCGTTTTCCACCGTTACATCACCGTGCTCGTTGTCGAGGAGTATCCAGTCATACCCGAGGCTGCCCAGCATCTCGACCATCGTGGCAGAGGGAAAGGTGAGCATGGTCCCAAACACTGCCTTTCCTTCATAAAGTTTCTTTTTCAGGGTATTTTGCCGCATCGAAAATCTCCTTTCGGTCTCGGATTCCAGTTGCGCCTGGATGTGACTGGAGTATACTACGCGGCACAACGCCGGGCGTCTGGCTGGTCCAAGTCGGAAATGGACCGCATTTCGGCCCGTGAAATCGGTTGATTGCGCCCCTCACCAGGCGTCGTTATAATGATGATTATACTGATTGATGATAATCTAAAAGAGTCACGGCGGCGCTTGCAAGAGTCTCGATTTCGCCCATTCTGATATTGGGAGTGCATCATGTTTCCAGAAGTTACACTGGTACCGCCCACACGTGAGGATGTCCACCGGCTGAGCGGTTGGCTCAAAGACTCAGATGTGAGCGACGTGTGGTTCGGCGTTGGCAAGAACGGCAAGCCGTTGCACGCCACCTACAATCCGGATGACGTGCTTGCGGGCGGTCCCGAAGACTGGAACCAAGTCTTCAACGATGACAACAAGTCCATATTCTCGGTCTACGACGGCCATGGCCAACACATCGGGGAAGGGCAGTTGTTGATCGAATGGCCGCTGTTGGAGGCCCAAGCCCACCTCCTGATCGGCTGCAAAGACATGTGGCATAACCACTATGGGACCAGCGCTCTCATCGGGCTGCTGGACCACGCTTTCGGTCCGCTGGGTCTCCACCGCGTCTGGGTCGCTGTCCCCGAATACAACGAACCGGGCATGACTATGGTAAAACACCTGGGGTTCGTGCTGGAGGGGCGCCTGCGGAAGACCCATCCCAAGAACGATGAGTGGTACGATTCTTCCATCCTGGGTCTGCTGGCTGAAGAATACCCCAGACGCCGAGCCAGGTTGACGGAAACGACGGTCGGCTAGCACGGGTCCTTCATCGGTGGGTCGAGGCCGTGGCATGCTTGGCCCGCGTTGCTTGAAAGCAATCACACTACCCAGGAAATTCGGAGGTACCCGAAATGCCTGTAATCACGATTAACGGCCCGATCGGCTGCGGATCAGTGACCATTGGTCAGATGGTGGCCGAGCAGATGGGACTGAGTTTCGTCGACCGCCTGGTGTTCACCGAAGCGTCGCGGATAATAGGCACTCCGGTGGGCACTCTCATCGCCAAGGAACAGCGCGTTGACCGGTTCCGGGACCGCTTGGGCCGGTTCGTTCAGACCATGCTGGAGCGTTCGGCCATGTCCGGAGTTAGCGGCGAGCCATATTTTGGCCGGGGTATCGAAAACCTGCCTCCCGAGACGTATATGGACCTGACCGGTGAATCGGGAGTAGGCGGGAAGGTCGATGACAAGACGTTCATCGACGCCATGACCCAGGTTGTGACCGACATCCACAAAAAAGGCGACGCGGTCATCATCGGCCGCGGCGCCAACCAGATTCTGGCCGACGCCAGCCAAACGCTGCACGTTGGGCTGCTGGCTCCCCTGGAAGTGAGGGTCGAGACGCTGATGAGCCGGGAGCATTTCGAACGGGACGAGGCTGAGATTCACGTAATCGAGTTGGAACGTGCCAGAGAGGACTTTGTGAAAAAGTTCTGGAAGGTCCACCCCAACGACCCGCAGCATTACCACATGATTTTAAATATGGGCAAGATGAGCCCCAAAACAGCGGCGGAGGTCATCGTTCATGCTGCCGGTGATTTGCTTTAGTGCCGGTGTTCCGTCCTAGGTTTGATCCGATACAAAAGGGAACGGATATCTTCCGTTCCCTTTTGTTCATCATGGCCCAAGGCCCGGTCATAGATTGATCCCCTATTCCGACGCCAGCATCCACCACCGGACATTTCCCGTCGTCAACACCGCTCTGATCGGGATCTCGGTCCTCGTGTTCCTGATCGAGATCAGGTTGGGCGGATTTGGCACTCTGACGGGAAACGGCGGAATAAACCTGGATATCTTCTTTTTCAAATGGGGCTTCATCTCAAGTGAGTTGACGTCCGGAAAGGCATTTGATTCGCTGAATACCGGGTTCCAAGTGGTGAACATCGCGACGCCGGTTCCCACGGAGGCTACTATCTTCACGTCCATGTTCATCCATGGCGGCGTGATGCACCTGGCCGGCAACATGATGTTTCTCTGGGTGTTCGGCGACAATCTGGAAGACCGCTTGGGTCACGTGAAGTACCTGCTCTTCTATCTGCTGGTGGGAGTGGCCGCGACCCTGAGTCAATGGGCGATCGATACCGGATCCCAGGTCCCTTTGATCGGCGCCAGCGGCGCCATATCCGGCGTGTTGGGCGCCTACCTGATGATCTACCCGTTCAACCGGATCAAAGCATTAATCATCTTCTACCTGATCACCGTGGTGGAGATGCGGGCCATGTGGCTTCTGGGGGCCTGGTTCGCGTGGCAGCTGATCCAGGGTGGGTTGTCTTTGGGAATGGCGAACTCGGTCAGCGTGGCGTTCTTCGCCCACATCGGCGGGTTTGCCGCGGGGGTGGTTCTGGCAGGGTTGTACAAGCTGGCAATTGGAGAGCCGTTGATCCCGGGCAGTTCATCCGGTGGGGGGTCTCCCTGGGACCACTGGTATCAAACAGGGCGCTCGAGAGACTGACCGGCGCTACTAGGCCCGGTCCGTAATGGGTTGACCGGATCTAGAAACATGAGTCATCCCGGAGTTTGCTGAGTGGATGTCGCCGCCGTTGTCATTCCGGCCGCCTTGGTCATTCCGGCCGCTTTTGTCATTCCGATCGAAGAGAGGAATCCCGTAGCTGATTGGAGACCAACTACCGGTCCCGCGGAACGATTGCAACCTTGAGTCAAGCAAAGAGATTCTGATCCTTCCGCGGAATGAGAAGAATGACAGGTAGCGAGTGTGGTTGCTCGGCACGACCGTCATTTCGGCGAAAGTCGAAATGACGGCATCTCCCCGGTAGCGTGCTGCCCGTTGATGAACTGTGGGATCACGTGCCCGGCTGCTGCCGCCCGAATCATTCCTCGCCGGTCGCCGAGGGGTAGCCCCGCTCGATCCAGGCGGGGGTGCCGGCTTCGTCCACCACCTGCACGTTTTTCCGGCCGTCGCGCAGCAGGATGCTGCCGGCGGTGGTGGCCCGCATTCCCGCCGCACAGACGGTGATCAACGGGAGGTCCCGGGGGATCCCGTCCAGGTGATCTTTCAATTCGCCCAATTCGATGTTCAACGCTCCCTTGATGTGATCACCGGCATACTCTCTGCGTTGCCGGACATCGATGACCATCGGCGCGGATAGATCGTCCTGCGCCTGCCGGAGGTGCGCCAGGTCCAACCGGTTGGTCGTTTCAACGGGGAGGCCGGCTGACTTCCACGCCCCCATGCCTCCCGCCAAGAACCCGTGGACCCGGTCGAAGCCGATCCGGATCAACTGCCGCATCATGTCGTCGTGCTGGCTGGCGTTAGCGGATAGCAGCACCAGGGGCTGGCCCCAGGGGACCACCCACCCGATCCAGGTGGCCATGTTGTCGCCATGGGGCACGGCATACGACCCTGGAACATGCTCTAAGTTGAAGCTGCGTTCGGGCCGGGCGTCGATCAACACTGCTTCGTTGTCCAGGTGGCTGCGGACAGACAATGCCGTTAAAGAAGACATCCTGGGAACGCCGCCCAGGATGTCAGGGCCCCGTCGGTTGATGTCGGCCATGTACTTGTAGTAGCTGGGATACGAACCTAGACCCGTGAGTGCGTATCTGACGAAGCTGGTCTCCTCGGCTTCCGCGGCGAAGGGATTGGTCAGCCGCTCCTGGGCGATGGTGGAGTGGCCACCGCCGCTTCCGGCCGCCGCCGAGCAGAAAGACCCGCCGCCGTGGGTGGGGTAGACCTCGACCTCGTCGGGCAGTTTCAGCAGTTTCTCGTGGATGGTGTTGTGGAGCCAACGGGCCAGGAACGGGGCAATCTTGGCGCCGAGCAGGTCAACGCGGGCCGCTCCGCCCAGCATCAGCGCGCCGCCGGTGAAGATCATGGTCGGCCGGCTGCGCACTTCGACCATGAATGAGACGCTCTCGGGAGTGTGACCGGGGGTATCCACTACCCGGATCTGGAACTCGCCCAGGTCGAATTCGTCGTTTTCTCTGAGGCGGACCGATGGAAAAAGCAGCCCGCCGGATGCGCTGGCGCCCACCTGGCACCCTGTCTGCTCGGCCAACTCCCGTACGCCGGAGACGAAGTCGTTATGGATGTGGGTCTCGAAGGCGTAGGCGATACGGGTGCCGTGGTCGGCGGCGATCTTGATGTAACGGTCCACATCTCGGGCGGGATCGATGACGACACACCGCCCCGATTGTTCTGAGCCCACCACGTAACTGTTATTTGACAGGCTCTCGATCCTGACTGTTTCAACAAACATTCTCATCCACCCCTAGAAGCAAAAGTTTGTCACCGTTAGCGCACGCCCGGCCAAGCGTCCTTGGCTGTATGGGCGAACTATGGCGTTAGGCGTTAATTGTATACCGCCGGCGGTATTCGGTCACCGAGGCGGCTGGGAGGGGGGTTGGCAGCTACCCCGTCCGTACGGTGATCGGGACCGAATGGACCGAGTTGACCTGGTAGCCGCGATAGTTCCAGTCGGCCAACATGGGCTGTACGTTGCCGGAACTATCGGTGGCCCGGCAGCGCAGCAATGAGTGGCCCAAGCTGGTGGCGTTCCATTCGATCTTCCAACGCTGCCACGAGTAATCACCGGACGGCCCTTCCAGATCGGCCTTCCGCCAACTGCGGCCGTCGTCGGTGCTGACCTCCACCTTGGTGATGTGGCCGTCGCCCGACCAGGCCACGCCTTTCACGGTGTGGGTGCCGGGTTCTACGACCGAGCCCCGGACGGGCGTGCTGATCAAAGACTTCACCTTGAGCCTGCTGACACGGGTTGCCTCAGCGTCGCTCTTGCCATCGGTGGCGGGGTAGATGCGGTAGTCAAGCTCGTGGAACCCGCCGTTAGGGTGGTCCATCACGGCGATCTTGGAGAGCCATTTGACCGAGGCCATGCCGTACCAGCCTGGTATCAGCAGCCGGATGGGGAAACCGTGGTCCCTGGGTATGGGCTCGCCGTTCATCTCATAGGCCAATATCGTGTCGAGATCCAACGTCTTCGCCAGTGGCAAGCTCATGGCGTAGCTCATCTCTGTGCCGGCCTGGGGGACTCTGCCTGAATCTTCACCTTCGAAGAGAACGTCGGTGGCGATGCCTTTGAGGGACGCTTGGTCCAATACCGTCTTGAGGGAAACGCCTTTCCACCGGGCTACGCTGACCGCGCCGTTGTCCCATTGAACGCCTTCAGCTGGGGGCTGCATGGTGGAGCGGCTGTTGCCGGCGCACTCCATAACACAGATTACTTCGCGGCTGGGCATCTTGAGCAGGTCGTCGTAGCTGAGGCTGAGGGGGTTATCTACGTCGCCGGAGACGGACAGGGACCAATCGGCGGTATCGATCTGGGGGGCGGGGAAATGGCTGCGGATGAAGTGGCCTTGGGTGGGGGAGACGGGCACGTGTATATCTGGCAGGAATACCCCCGCACAAAGGGGGTCTTCAGATAGAACATTAAGGTCACCAGCGGTTTTTTCGTCTGGCATAGCTTTCTCCTTTCAGATTTGATCTGCGCCTGGACGAGGCACGGCTTGTGTGTGATCTAGCTGTGAAGAAACGGAATCATAACACCAACGCCGAACTGGGGCCGGGAAAACGTCTAACCTGCCGGCGCTTCCGGACAGCCGAGGCGTCACCGGCAACAGATCTAACGCCGCCTGCGGGTGGGAAGGTCCTAAAGGCATGGCCGGCTTGGTTGAAGCTATGCCCTGGCGCTTCATCCGCTTAGTTGCTCGCGGCGGAAGTTTCGCCGGCGGGGCTGGAACCGCTCACCGTGCAGCCATGGCTCGCCGTGGTCGCCAGGAGGATCGAGCCGATGACAATGAGCATCATCAATGACCGGCTGGCGCGTAGTTTAAATATGCGCATCCTGAATATTCACTCCGTATCTGGGTCCGGTTTAGAGTCGCGGGCGGGGCGCCAGTTGGGCATCAGACCGGGTGTCCCCTGCCGTGTAAAAACGCAATTGGCAGTATATCTTAACCGGCCTTGGCCAGTACAGTAGTGATCCCGGTCCGAAGATCGACTTGCATGGGCCTTAGACCGCCGCGGCAACCGCTGCCGTTGCTCCTGAAGACCTAGAGCGCCGTCATCCAGGCGGTGGACGGGGCAGGCGCGGGTTCGAGCCTGAAATGATGATGAAGAATGGCGGGATTGTGATAATATATGCCAAGGCATATTCGGCCCGCCTATCTCGCCAAGATATGCACGCCTCTGGGCGTTTAAATCATGCTTGAGAACTATCCCGAAAATAAGATCGAGGAGCGATAGAATGCCTGACTACCAGCCCAACGCGGTCCTCTCCAACGAAGAATTTGCCGTGGTCGGTTCCAGGCCGGTCCGTCATGATGGCGCCGACAAAGTAACCGGACGCGCCAGGTACGGCGCGGATACCAAATTACCTGGCATGCTGTACGGCAAGATGCTTCGCAGCCCCCACGCTCACGCGGTCATAAAATCGGTCGATACCAGCGCCGCCGAGGCCCATCCGGGCGTCTACGCAGTGGTCACCTCAGCCGATTGGCCCGAGACTTCAATGAAGCTCACCGACCTGGCCGAAGGCTCGCTGCATAACCTGGGCTTCCTGAGCATGAACATCCTGGCCAGAGGCAAGGCTTTGTACAAGGGCCACCCCATCGCCGCCGTGGCCGCGGTCAGTCCCCACGTGGCTGAAGAAGCAGCGGCCTTGATCAAAGTGGACTATGAAGTCTTGAAGCCGGTGCTATCCGCAGAGGAGGGGATGAAGCCCGACGCTCCCATCCTGCACGAGCGCCTGGCCGCGGTAACGAGCCCGGCCCTGCGCCCCGGCGGACTGTTGGATGACGACGCCGAAAGCATGCGGACCAACATCGCCAACAAATTTGAGTTCGTCCTAGGCGACGTTGAACAGGGCTTCAAAGACGCCGACGTGATCGTCGAGAAAGAAACCACCACCCAGGCGGTGCACCAGGGCTACATCGAACCCCAGGCAGGCGTGGCCCACTGGCAGGTCGACGGCAAAGTGACCGTGTGGTCCAGCAGCCAGGGGCAGTTCACCGTTCGCGACCAGACCGCCCGGTTCCTGGGCATCCCGGTCTCCCAGGTCAAAGCCGTTCCCATGGAGATCGGCGGCGGCTTCGGCGCGAAGGGCATCACCTATGTGGAGCCGATCGCGGCGTTGCTGTCGCGTAAGTCGGGCCGGCCGGTGAAAGTCCAATTGACCCGGACCGAGGTCTTCGAGGGCACCGGACCCACCTCCGGAACCAAGATCAAAGTGAAGCTGGGCGCAACCAAAGAGGGCAAGCTGATCGCCGCTGAAGCCGAACTGATCTATGAGGCGGGCGCTTTCCCCGGCTCCCCGGTGGGCGCCGGCGTCCAGTGCATGATGGGTCAATACGACATTCCAAACGGCCACCTGACCGCCTACGACGTAGTGGTCAACCGGCCCAAAGCGGCGGCCTACCGGGCGCCGGGCGCTCCGGCCTCGGCGTTCTGCATGGAAACCGCCATCGACGAACTGAGCCGGAAACTGGGGATCGACCCCCTGGAATTCCGCCTGATGAACAGCGCCAAGGAGGGCGTGCGGCGGGTTACCGGTCCCATGACACCCAAGGTTGGGTACATCGAGACCCTGCAGGCCACCAAGGACCACGATCACTACAACACCAAGTTGGAAGGCAAGTACCGGGGACGCGGCGTCGCCACCGGGTTCTGGGGCAACAACTCCGGTCCTTCCTCGGCGGTAGCCGTGGTCAATTCCGACGGCACCGTCAGCTTGACCGAGGGTTCGCCGGACATCGGCGGCAGCCGGGTCGCCATGGCCCTGCACGTGGCAGAGGTGCTGAACATTCCCGTTGAGGACATCAAGCCCCAGGTTGGCGACACCGATTCCATCGGCTTCACCTCCAACACGGGCGGCAGCAGCGTCACCTTCAAGTCCGGCTGGGCGTGCTATAACGCCGCCCAGAGCGTGAAGCAGCAGATGATCGACCGGGCCGCCAAGATCTGGGAGATACCCGGTGAGGACGTGGAGTACAAAGAGGCCGTCCTACAGCATAAGTCGGACCCCGAACTAAAGTTGACCTTCAAGCAGATCGCCGCGCGGATGATTCCCACCGGCGGTCCCATAGTGGGGTCCGCCGGCGTCAACCCGCCCGGCCCCGGCCCGTCCATCGGCTCCCATATCGTCGACGTGGAGGTCGACACCGACACGGGCAAGGTTAGCATCCTGCGTTATACCGCAGTGCAAGACGCCGGCAAAGCCATCCACCCGTCCTACGTCGAAGGCCAGATCCAAGGCGGCGTGGTGCAGGGCATCGGCTGGGCTCTCAACGAGGAGTACGTCTACAACGACAGCGGCGTCATGCAGAACAGCAGCTTCTTGGACTACCGGATGCCCACGTCGCTGGACCTGCCCATGATTGACACGGTGATCGTGGAAGTGGCCAACCCTAACCACCCCTACGGCGTCAGGGGAGTCGGCGAAGTGCCGATCGTGCCTCCGATGGCGGCCATATCCAACGCGATCTTCGATGCTATCGGCGTGCGCATGAACGACCTGCCCATGTCCCCGGACAAGGTCTTGGAAGCTCTCTGGGCCAAAGAGGGCAAGTAGCCCAGGATGGCTGAGGTCTGGATCCCGCCCAAGCTGCAACAGCTAACGGGCGGCAAGCAGCAGGTCCAAGCGGAGGGCCGTACCGTGCGCCAGGTGATTACCAGCCTGGAGCGGGACTACCCTGGCATCAGGGAATTCCTCTGCGACGACGAGGAGGACGACCTGACTCCGGGTCTTGCCGTGATCGTGGACGGAGAAGTCAGCCTACTGGGGATGTTGGAGAAGGTACAGGAGAACAGCGAGATACACTTTCTCCCCGCTATGGGCGGCGGCTGAACCGGCGATGCGTCGCCTATAACCGACGCCGATGGAGAATGGACAATGTGGCGGGGCCTGCGGAA
>MUCI01000038.1 GCA_002816575.1 SAR202 cluster bacterium Casp-Chloro-G2
GCCCGAGTGGCGGGCCAGCCGGTCGGCAACGCTGCCCAAGACCCAGCGGCCGATGCCGGAGCGCCCGTGGGAAGTCATGGTTACCAGGCAGTCGGCGGTCTCCTCCACCAGGCCCAGAACCGCGTTGGCGGCCTGCCCGTGGATCACCCGTTCGTCCACCGATGTGATTCCCTGTTGGCCCAGGCTCTCTTTAACGCCGTGTAGATATTGCGCCGCATCGTCGTCGGCTTCCTTGGCATAGGCTCCGAATCGATCGGTATCGATCGGCGCCATCATCTGCTGGTCCATCAGCCGGTAATACTCATCCAGCGAGGCGGTTACCCTTACTAGACATTCAACCCCATCGCCTTGGCCAGAGGCCGCATGTAGGGCAGGATTTGCTCGGCCAACGGCGAGCCGTCCAAGGGGACGATCACGTTCTTGAGACTGACCTCCTCCGGTGGATCGTCATCTTCTCCGGCTTGTATGATCAGGAGCGGACTGGCGGTGCCCTGAAGGACTTTATCGGTAACGCTGCCCATCACCCAGCGTCCCACTCCGGAGCGCCCATGAGTGGCCATGGCGACCAGCGTGTTGGGCGTTCTTTGGGCTTCGCTGATGATCTGGTCGGCCGGGTCGCCTTCTTTGGCGGTGCAGGAGACGGCTACCCCGGCGTCGCTAAGGTTTTCCTTCACACGGTCGAGAATCTCCAAAGCCTGGTCGCGGTAGCCTGACGAGATTCGCGTGTAATCCAGGCCATGGCCGGGGTCGGCAAATCCGGGCGGCACCGGGTCGAATACGTTGATCAGGCGGATGGGAATCTTCAATGCTCCAGCCATCAGGCGCACGTAGGGCACAACCTGCTCGGCCAGTTTGGACCCGTCCAGGGGAACCAGAATACGGGAGTACATCTTATTCGATCCTTATGTCCGGATGAGGATGCGGTTGTTGGGACACCGGATGGCATCTGAAAACCGGCTATTGCTCAATCTAAACCAACTTAACCAGCTTACCGTAAATCACGCATCTTTTCATCGGCGGACCGGTGTTTTCGGGCGCAACCTCATGGTCGCCAGCTTGGCCAAGCATACCCAAGATTACCCAGGTTTACCGTGTTGCCAGAGGTTTTTCGTCGATAGCAGTCCGGAGGTGAGGCTAACTCTCGATCACCAATTTCCCGTAGAAATCTCGGTCCTCCATGGCCTTGTGGGCACCGGCCACGTCGTCCAACGGGAACACCTTGGCGACGATCCCGTGCAGCGAGCCGTGGTGCACCACCTTCATGAATTCGGCGAAGGTGCGGTTGCTGCGGCCGCCGCTGCCCATAAGCTGCAGGGGCCGGCCATGCAGCAGCGACAGGTTCATCTCCACCTGGGTGCCGGAGGTCACGCCAGTGATCACCAGACGTCCGCGTGGGGCCATCGACAGCAGGTTCTCGTTCCAAATGTCCGCGCCGACACAGTCGAAGACCACGTCCACGCCCTGGCCGCCGGTCAATTCCTTGACCCGCTCACTGAACTTGGGCGTGTCCCGGTAGTTGATGACCTCGTCCGCGCCCCATTCCTTGGCCTTATCCAGCTTCCACTGACTTCCGGCGGTGGTGATGACCCTGGCGCCGAACATCTTGGCGATCTGGATGGCCATGCTGCCCACGCCGCTGCCGGCCGCTTGGACCAACACCGTGTCCCAGGGCTTGATGTCCACCTGGGTGACCAGGCAGTGCCAAACCGTGTGGGCCGCGATGGGCAGGGTGGCTGCCTCCGTGAAGTCCATGGAGTCGGGTATCACATGGGCGTTGGCCGCCGGGGCCGCGATGTATTCGGCGTGACCCCCGTCCAGGTCCACGCCGAGCCGCTTGCCGTTGGAGCATGACTGGTCCAGGCCCAACACGCAGTTGTCGCAGACTCCACAGGTTATCCGGTTGTTCAGGATCACCCGGTCGCCAATCTTGAGAGAGGTGTTGGCCGTGGGGCTGATGGCGGTAATCTCGCCGGCGATGTCGCATCCCAATGTCCGGGGCAGGGATCCGTTATAGGACTTTCCGTCCCGCAGGTTCAGGTCCAGGTGGTTAAGGGCGCTGGCGCGGACCCGGAGCATGACCTCGCCTGGGGCCACCTCTGGCTCGGGCCGGTCGCCGTAGATCAACTTATCGACGCCGCCGTGCTCGGTGATGTAAACGGCTTTCATGGTGGTTGTCTCCTGATAGGTTAGGGACCTTGATTCCTCGGATCGAAACACTGGGTCGAAACATGGTCTCGAATCACTGGAATGATACTCTGGCCCCTACCCTCAGTCAAAGCTAGGACGAGCCCAGCTGAGCGGTAGGAACTTGTCTTCTATTGACCCCCTTGGCCCGGTGCCTCTACTATCCACAGACAAATCTTAGACATTAAGCCTGGGGAGTGACAGATGAGCCTGGCAGAATTTGATATCACCGGTCAGAAAGTCTTGATCGTGGGCGCGGGCCGTGGGATCGGAAAGGGCATCGCGCTGGCTTTCGCGGAAGCTGGGGCGGATGTGGCCATCGCCAGCCTGACCGAAGCAACCGTGGGCAAGGTGGCCGAGGAGATACGGGCCATGGGCCGCACCGCTCTGCCGGTCACCGGGGATGCCACCAAAGCGGCCGACATGGAACGGATCGCCGCCCAGACGCTGGCCGCGTTCGGTCACATCGACACGCTAGTGACGTGCGTCGGCGATTCAATCCGCAAGCCGGTGGTTAAACTGCCCGGGTCGTCCGAAGAGGGTATGACCGAAGACGATTGGCACAACGTGGTGAATATCAACCTGACGGAGGCCTTTCAGGGGTGCCGGGCTTTGGGCCCCCACCTGTTGGAGCGCGGTCAGGGCTCGGTCATCAACATATCCGGGTGGGCGTCGTTCCGGGGACGGCCCGGTTACTCCGCCTACGACGCCGCCAAGGCCGGTGTCATGCGCTTCACCGAGACCGTTGCCCAGGAATGGGCCCCGTTCGGAGTAAGGGTCAACGCGGTTGCGCCAGGCTCCTTCCCCGACCCCGACCAGATGTCGGCCGAGGCGTATCAGACGCGCCAGAACGATGCCAAGGGAAGGGTCCCGCTGGGCCGGATCGGTAAACTGAAAGAGCCGGGCTATCTGTGCGTGTTTCTGGCCTCTCCCGCGGCATCCTACATCACCGGCCAGACCTGGGCCGTGGACGGCGGAATCAGTATTAAGCACCCATAGGCGCCCCTAGGATCCCCTGGCAATGCTCGATCGGAGGCGTTTGCAGCCATGATGGAATACCCACTGCTGGTGCACCGGTTCCTGGAACGGACCAGCGTTTTCTCGCCTGATAAGGAGATTGTGACCCGTGAAGGCGACGGCGTGCACCGCTACACCTACGCCGACCTGATGGTCCGTTCGTCCCGGCTGTCTAATGCGCTGGCCGGTCTGGGAGTGGGAGTGGGAGACCGGGTTGGGACCTTTGGCTGGAACACCTACCGGCACCTGGAAGTCTACTTCGCGGCGCCGGCCATGGGGGCGGTGCTCCATACCATCAACATCCGGCTGTTTACAGAGGACCTTGTTTACATAATCAACCACGCTGGGGACAAGGTCATCCTGGTAGACCCCGACCTGGTCCCCCTATTGGAGCCCCTGGCTTCCCAAATGGAGATGGTGAAGCATTTCATCATCATGACCGATGACCGCGGCTTCACCACCACCTTGTCAAACGCCCTGATCTACGAGGACCTGCTCTCAGCAGCTTCGGATGCCTATTCGCCGGTGAATCTGGACGAGAACGCTCCCGCCGGACTCTGCTACACCTCAGCAACCACCGGCCGTCCCAAGGGAGTCATTTACTCCCACCGCGGCATCGTCTTGCACTCGATGATGGAGGCCCAGGCAGACACCATCGGCTTCCGGGAACGGGATGTGGTGCTGCCCGTGGTGCCCATGTTCCACGCCAACTGTTGGGGGGTTCCCTACTCCTCGGCCATGGTCGGCGCTAACCTGGTGCTCACCGGCGTCAGGCCCGGCCCAGAGGTGATCTGCCAGCTGTTCGAGTCGGAGAAGGTGACCCTTAGCCTGGGGGTGCCGACCATCTGGGTCGGCTTACTGGATTATCTGGAGCGGTCCGGCAAGACCTACGATTTCTCCAGCCTGCGCGAGATCGCCAGCGGCGGTTCTGCCGTTCCCATCAGCCTCATCCAGGCCTACAAGGAGAAGCTGGGCGTGAAGATGGTCCAGGCTTACGGGATGACCGAAGCTACCCCGGTGATCTCGTATAACCGCCTAAATAGCCATTTGGATGACATGACCGAGGGCGATAAGATGCGATTGGCCGGCACCCAGGGTGTGATGGTGCCGGGCTTGGAGATGCGGCTGGTTGACGACGAGGGCAACGACCTGCCCTGGGACGGAGAGCAGCGGGGTGAGTTGCTGTTCAAAGGTCCGTGGATCGCCAGCGAATACTACAACGACCCCCGCAGCTCGGAGACCTTCATCGACGGCTGGTACCACAGCGGGGACATCGCGTCGGTGAACGCCGACGGCTACATCCAGATCGGCGACCGGGTCAAAGACATGGTGAAGAGCGGCGGCGAGTGGATATCGTCGGTCGACCTGGAGACGGCCATAATCGCTCATCCGGGGGTGCTGGAGGCGGCGGTGATCGCCATCCCCCACGAGAGATGGGTGGAGCGTCCGTTGGCCTGCGTGGTGCCCAACGCCGACTCTCAGGGAAAGCTTGGGAAGGCCGACGTGCTCGACTTCATCCGGGACCGGTTCGCGCCGTGGTGGCTCCCCGACGATGTGGTGTTCATCGACGAGATTCCCAAGACCAGCGTGGGCAAATTCGACAAAAAGGTCCTCCGAGAGCGCTACAAAGACCACCATCCAGAGAGTTGACCCGGCAGCCGAAAAGAGAATCGAAACCTGAATGCTGCCGACTATTGACCGTCAGTATGTTCCTGGCTCTGCTCCAGCATGGTTTCCAGCCGGGCGATCTCCTTCCGCATCTCGTGCTGCCGGCGGTTCACGTAGAACAGGTAACCGAATAGCACCACCCAACTGACCGCGAAGGCGGCGAATAGATAGGGCAGATTGGACGACGGAAGGTGTGAGGACAGCAGTACGGATTCTAGCAAGCCAGCTCCTTGGTGTTACGCCGAGAGATTAACCCCTGAAAACATCGCCTAACGCCCGCTCCGCCGCAGGGTGAACCGGATCCGCCCCAACGCCTCTTCCATGGAGCGCAGCGACATGCGCTCCATTACCATGTACACGAAGAAAAACACGAACGTGATGAACGAGTAAAGCAGTACCAGCGCCATTGTGCCGTCCAGCGCGTCGGCCTGGGCGAAGGGCCCCACCACCGGCGACGGGTGAATGGACCGCCACCAGACCACCGAGTAATAGACGATGGGAACGTCGACGAACCCCACGATACCCATCACCGCGGCGTAGATGGCGCCTTTGGACTGCGTTGGCGCATAGGACCGGACCATCAGATAGGCCACATAGATCAACCACAAGATCAAGGTGGTGGTCAGCCTCGGCTCCCAGGTCCACCAGGTGTTCCAGACCGGCCTGGCCCAGATGATTCCCGTGATCAGCGCCAGAGTCACCAACACCACCCCAACCTCCGCCGCGGCGTGGGCCACGGCGTCCCACTTGGGCGACCGGGTGATCAGGTACATCACGCTGCCGGCGAAAACCACGAAGAACGCCAGGAAGGACATGATGGCGATGGGCACGTGGAAGTAGAAGACGCGTTGCACGTGGCCCAGCACGGAATCCGTGGGCGCGACCATGAATATGAGGTAGAGGTTGATCACCATCATCACGCCGGTGATCGCCGCCATCACGGTTTTGGCGCTGGGCATCCGGCTGCTCGGGCTAGTCAAACTTTGCGAGCTGGCCAAGCTAAATCACTCCTCTACCACGAAGGCGAAAATCCAGGGACATATTACCAGAAACACCGCGTCGAACACGCCGATCAACGGCAGCCACCGGCCCAGGCCGATGAACGTTTCGCCGCCCACCGCCCTCGTGCTGGCCTCCACCGATGCGATGATGACCGGCAGCACCACCGGGAAGAACAGGACCGGCAGCATTAGCTCCCTGGACCGCGTCTGCACCGCCATGGCCGAGAATAGAGTTCCCACCACCGCGAACCCCAAGGTGCCCAGGAAGATTGTTAGCACCAGATTGAAAGACAATGCAGAGAAATTCAGCATTACCGCGTAAACCGGCAGCAGGGCCGCCTCCACCAGCAGCATGAAGACCAGGCTGGTGAGGGCCTTGCCCAGGAATATGGCGTCGCGGCTCACCGGCGATATGAGCAGTCCTTCCAGTCCTCCTTGCTCCTGGTCTCTGACGAAGGCCCGGTTCATGGCCATCACCGCGGCAAAGGCGAAAGCGGCCCACAAGATCCCCGGAGCGAGCTCCTCAGACCTGCCAGGGGCGTTGTTCAGGGCAAAGTTGAATACCAATACCACCAGCAGTCCAAACACCAGCACTGAGACCACCAGGTCTTTGGAGCGTAATTCCAGCAACAGGTCCTTCCAAACTATCACCAGCACCGGCCTAAGCAACCCGTTCACCGTCCGGCCTCCAGGGCAGCGGTCACGGCCTGCCGGATGGCGCCGTCACCATTTTCGTCTTTGCCGCCGTGGCTGTCCGTGCCTGGAAAGTGGACCTTGCCACCGCGCAAGACTCCGGCACGGTGTCCCCATGACAGACCAAGGTCTAGGTCGTGGGTTGTCATAACCACCGAACGGCCGGAGGCGGTCCACTCCGCCAGCAACTCGTCGAGGATGGCCACCGACTCACGGTCCAGGCCTGTTTCCGGCTCGTCCATCAGCAACACGTCCGGCTGGTGCAAGATGGCCCTGGCGATGGCGGCCCGTTTCTGCATCCCGTTGGACAGGGTCCGCACCAGGTGACCGGCCCGGTCGCCCAGCTTTACTTTTTCCAGGACTTCGTCAACCCTGGGCTTGTGGTCTTTAAGGCCGAACAATCGACTGTAGTAGACCAGGTTCTCCTGGCAGGTCAGGTCGTCATAGAGCAGGCTGCGGTGGCCCACGACCCCGATCCGCCGCCGGACCGCATCCGGCCGGGCGCGCAGGTTATGTCCCGCCACTGCCACCGAGCCGTGGTCGGGGCGTACGTGCGTCGCTAGGATGCGCAAAAGGGTGGTCTTCCCGGCCCCGTTGGCGCCGAAAAGCACCAGCGTCTGGCCCCAGGGGACCGACAGGTCCAGGTCCCAAAGCACCGGCCATTCACCGAAACTTTTCTCAAGCTGGCGGACCTGCACGGCTTCTCCGATCAGAGTCGTCATGGGGCGGCCCCGTGGCTGACGGGAGATGACTCGCCCGTTAAGCAGCGTCGCAATATGATTCGACCGGATGAGGCGATCGGATTCAATCCAGCGGGGGACGGGCCCATTGGCTGGCGTGTTTCAACGGTCATTCGGGCGAGATCGGTTGGGCTGAGACCTAAGCGGAACGCTGGCAAGGGCACGACGAAACCGGAGGTATCTGCAAGGGGGATTTGGAAGGTATTCAACGTACCGCGATTTTACTTAACGAAACATTGAATAGCAAGAATAACCCTGATCCAACGGCTTTACCGGTGGGCGTGCTGCCGCCCGTTGGAAGGTCTGGATGATTGTGTCTTTTTCTCACTGGTAGGGAGCCTAAACCCGTGATAAGATGGGCCTGAATCGCGGAGGCGGCGTCCGGGGTTCGCAGTTTATTGCAGCCGCAAATGGGGGAAAGGAAGACCTGTCTTGGACGACAGCGCAATGTCACCACTGGACCCGCTAGATGACGAGTCCCCGGCACGTTCCAACCGGACCAGATTCCTGGTTCTAAGTGCCGTTATAGTCCTGGCCTTAGGCTATATGATCTACGCGGCCTTCCCTGGTAACGCTCTCTATTTCCTGACAGTAAGCGAATTCAATAGCAATTCAGAGGTCCAGGACGGGCGCTTGCTGCGAGTTTCCGGCAAGTTGGTTGCGGGTACGTTTGGACGCGAAGACAACTCCATCGATTCCCGATTCCAGATCACCGACAGCGAAGAGACTCCCACCGGCGAAACCCTGCAGGCCAGCTATACCGGCGTCCTGCCTGACCTGTTCTTCAACCCCTACTCCGAGATTATCTTGGAGGGAAGTTTCGGCGGTGACCAGGTCTTCCAGGTCGACAACATCCTGGTGAAGTGTCCTTCCAAGTACCAAGACATTGAAGAAGTCGTGCCATCTGCCAGCGGTTGACGTAGAACTTCTGGAACCGAGTTCGTAAAAAAAGCCCCTGAATCATTGCAGGGGCTTTTTCGATGGCCTGGTTTTATAATGGACTGGTTCGGGTTGGCGGACCGGTTAATTCTCCTTGTGCATCCGGTCGATCAGCGACTGCTTGAGAGCCGCCGGCGCGGTGACTCCCGGCAGACGTCCCAGCGCGCTGATGGTGGACGCCAGCGTGCCGACGAATGCCTGGCAGGGCCCACACTTGCTCAGGTGGGCCTGGAACGCCGAGCGTTTCTCTGGTTTCAATTCGTTGTCGATGTAATCAGAGGAGAGGGCGGCCACGTCCTCGCAGTCAAGTTCTCCATGTCTGAATAATCTGGTTATCGCTCGTAACACAATCGTTGCCCCCGGTCCATTCTAAGTCGGCGCTTGATCAATGGGCAACACCCGCTGCCCCGGAACTGGCCTCTTCACCAAGTTATCCGCCTGTGCTCTGCCTGAGTCCTGCCTCAGTTCCTGCCTGCTCAATCACTTAGATGCACTACCCCCACCGTTTGGATGCAAAAACGCCCCGTTACTCGGCGGGGCGCTTTTGCGTCTTCCAGTTGGGTGGCGGCCGATGACGGGGATGGGCTTAAAACTCGAAGGCCCCCATAAGCTGCTCCACGGTCTTGGGCCGGGCTTTTTCCCAGGTCCCCACAACGTTTTGGTCGAGAGAAGGCCGTACGGTGTCGTGATAGATGACACCGATGGGCACGCCCGGCTGTTGCAGCAACCCGTGAGCGGCCTCCCGGTCTGAAATGTCGTGGTCCTCGGGGATGTCCCAGATGGTGGGCTGGATCCCGTTGGCCAGGTCTCCCTTCAGTTCCATGAACGTGTCGTTATAGGTGGTGCAGGGCGACTGTACGTGGACTATCGAGAATCCCTTGTGCTCCATCCCCCGCCGAATCAGCTGGGAGAGGGGCCGGGGTTGGCCGGAGAACCCGGAAGCGATGAAGCTAACGCCCAAGGTCAGGTACAGCTCCAGGGGGTTGGTCTTGGTCTCCAATTTGCCAAATGGAGTACTGCTGGTGATCTTCCCTTGCAGCGTGGTCGGAGAACTCTGCCCCTTGGTCAGGCCGTAAACGCCGTTGTCCATGATCACGGCGCAGATGTTCAGGTTACGGGCCGCTTGGGGGCCGATGTGCTCCCCGCCGATGCTGAGGAAGTCGCCGTCGCCGGCCACAACCACCACATTCAGATTGGGCTGGGCCATCTTCACCCCCATGGCGATGGGAAGCGAGCGGCCATGTATCCCGTGAATGCCATACGGCTGGTTCCCCTCAAGCAGGTGGACCAGATTTCCGGAGCAGCCGATACCGGCCACGACCACGTTGTTTTCCATGCGGTCGCCGGTCTCTTCCAACCGGTCAATCATGGCCAGCTCAAGGGCGCGCCGCACCCCGAAGTCGCCACAGCCAGGGCACCATTTGAAATCGTATTCAGGATTCTTTTTGCTCATACCCCGACGGTCTCCTTCAGGCAAGCGTTGGTCATATCCGTGATCTTTTCCACGAGGGTGCGGGCCTTGAATGGCAGGCCCGTGTACTGCGTGATCGATTCTGCCTTGACGCCCATCGAGCGCAGGATGCTGGAGAATTGGCCCTGGTAATTCAACTCGGGAACGATCACCAAGTCCTTCTTTTTCAACTCTTCCAACAGTTTTGGCGGCAGGGGGTTCAGGAACATCGTGTAGTACCAACTCACCGGCAAGCCGCTCTCTTTGAGCTTGTCGTAGGCCTCGCGCGAAGGGCCTTTGCTGCCGCCCCAAGACATCACGGCGATGGAATTTTCTGGCTGGTCGCGCTCGTAGTCATCTTCTTCCAGCAGCTTGATCTTGCCGAACCGGCGCTCCGTCATCTGCACGTGACGCTCGGCCAGGTGGGTGGTGTCGCCCATGTCGTCGTGTTCGCTGCCATTTGCCACGTAAGCGCCCGGCGAGCCGGGAATGGGCATCGGCGAAAGTTCATTGCCGGCGTAGCGGCGGTAACCGTTGTCGCCGGTGTAGGTGAGGCGCTTGGCCTGTTTGACCTGTGAAAGGTCGGGTTTGCGGATATTCTGTGACCGCTCGGCCAGCGACATCTCACTAAGCAGAATCACCGGCCCTTGGTATCTCTCGGCCCATTCCAATGCTTTGGCGGCGCCGTAGAAGCACTCTTCCACCGTGCCCGCCGCGATGATTGGCAATCTGACATCGCCGTGGGCCGGGTACATGCACCCGAAGAGGTCGGACTGCTCGGTCTTGGTGGGCAATCCGGTGGCGGGTCCGCCGCGCTGCACGTTTACGACAACCAGAGGAATCTCGGCGATCCAGGCAAGGCCCAGACCCTCGCTCATCAAGGAAACACCAGGACCCGAAGTGGCGGTCATGGCGCGTTTGCCGGCGTAGCCAGCGCCAATGATGCCGGTGATGGCCTCGATCTCGGAACTGACTTGATAGGCCAACCGGTCCTTGCCGACCAGGTTGCGCTCCATGTACAGGAGGATGGGCGTGGCGGGGGAGATGGGGTAGCCAACGTAGAAGTCGAGACCCGCTGCCATGGCGCCGATGCACACGGCTTCGTTGCCCTTGATCATCAGTTGCTGGTAGGACGGCATGACTGGTGGGGCCAGTTCGCCAAGCGAGAAGTCACTGGCTGCCATATGGCTACGGCCCAGGTTCAGAGCCTCGATATTAGACTTAATGACCTGGGCATCTTCGGCACGGCCACGGTTGAACCGCTCTTCCACAAAGCTGATCAGGTTTTCCTGGGGCATGTTAATCAGGTGGGCCAGGGCTCCCATGATAACCATGTTGGCGGCGCGGTTGTTGCCGGTGGACCTGGCAAGCTCCTCAAACGGAAGGCCATAGCTTCGGCTGTCGCCCTCCGGCTCAAACTCAGCGGAGTTGTAGACCACCACACCGTCCTCGCGAACCTCTTGGCGATGGGCGTCGTAGGCGTCCTGGTTGAAAGCAACCAAAACGTCGACGTCGTCGCCTGGAGCAAGAACGGGGTCGACCGAGATTCGTGCCTGGGTCCACGTGGGACCGCCCAATATCTGGGAGGGGAAAGTAGCAAAGGTCAGAGCGTGGTAGCCAACCTGGGTCGACGACTGGGCTAAACCCTCCGCCGACGTGACGACCCCCTGGCCGCCTTCGCCCGCGAACCGTACTACGAAGTCGCGCATCTGCATATTAAATTGTCCTCATGGCCGAGGGAGCCGGCCAATGCGAGATAAATGTATGGGATGAGATGCCGGAACGGCGTTCCGGGGAACGCCAACTAGAAGAGATCCAAGAAGAGGACAAGGAATAAAAGGAATAGGAAAGGAGGGCAAGCCGTGGACGTGACGATGTAGCCGTAGATGTCATGACGATTGTCGGAAGCGTCCTCTGAAAGGGGGGCCAACGTTCCCCCTGCCGGGATTTAATGGCGGGTGAACGCAGGTTTTGTGACAACCTGTTTGATAGCAATTATACGAGTAAAATTACGTGTAGAATATATCACTCGCTTGAGTCCATTGTCAATGAATCTGAGCTTAAAATCCAGTCTCTTGCCGTGCCTGGACCTAAGCCTGTCGGGCCGCCGCCATCGCCGCGTCCGCAAGCCGGAACTCGTCGTATGCGCCGGTGCCGAATGTGGGCGTTGTTGCAGACGGTTGGCCGTTGTTTGACGATTTTGGCGTATGCTAGAATCGCGAATATGCCGGATACGCTCCACACGTCTACCACGGTTGACGAGGTTATGGATAAGACAGAATCGCAGATGATTGCGCTGCGGGAAACCGGTTCGGATGACGCCAAGTTCTGGGTGGCTCTTAGCAGAGTACCGCAGTTGGGCACGGTCCGGTTCCGCCGTTTGGAGTCCTACTTTGGCCGCTTGGAGAACGCCTGGCGTGCCAGCTTCAATGAACTGAAAGCAGCGGGATTAGAAGACCGTCCGGCGGCAGAGGTTGTGGCCGCCAGGAACAATTCTTCACCCGACGATGAGATGGCCGCCCTTGAACGTGCGGCGGTTATCGCTGTAACCTGGAATCACCCGACCTATCCGTCACGGCTGAAAGAGATCGCCGATCCTCCGGCTGTTTTATATTATAAGGGGACCTTGCTGCCCGCAGACGAACGGTCGGTAGCCATCGTGGGTACCCGGAGTCCAACCACCTACGGCCGGGAAGCCGCCGCGATGATTAGCCGGGGTCTGGCTGAACTGGGCCTGACGGTTGTGAGCGGGCTGGCCCTGGGCATCGATGGCGTGGCGCACCGGACCGCGTTGGAGAACGGAGGGCGGACAGTCGCCGTAATGGCTGGTGGTTTAGACGGGGTATATCCCAAGGACCACGCCGGCTTGTTCAGACAGGTGCAGGAAAGCGGAGCGGTGGTCAGCGAGCAGCCACTGGGCGTTAAGCCCGACTCGCGGAGCTTTCCGAGGCGCAACCGTCTCATCAGCGGCCTGTCGTTGGGTTCCGTGGTGGTTGAGGCTGCGGAAGGGAGCGGCGCACGCCACACGGTATATCATGCTTTGGAACAGAACCGGGAAGTGTTCTGCGTGCCGGGTAGCATCTTCTCCCCTGCCAGCGCGTTCACCAACCGGATGATAAAGGAAGGCGCGAAACCGGTCACCGGGTTGACCGATATCTTGGAAGAGTTGAACATAACCCTGGTGGCGCACATCGAGCAGGGCAAACGGGCCGAGCCTACTGAGCAATTACGCTTTGTGGAAGCGGACGACGACGAGCCCGAGGAACAGGCGCTGCTCAGCAGATTGTCCGAATCTCCGCTTCATATCGACGAGATTACGCGGAGCGCCGGGCTGCCCGTGACCGCGGTTAGCGGTACACTCACAATGTTAGAGTTGAAAGGAAAGGTTAAACAAGTCGGTTGCATGCACTACATCAGAGTACGAGAGGCCGCGGCGGTATATGACTACTAATAAAGCCGGTAAAGCCGGCGCCGCCAAGAAAGCCACGACTAAATCAGCGGCCGCCAAAACGACCGCTGCTAAAACTACGGCCAAGAAGACCGCCGCGAAGGGCAAGGCGGCCAAAGCCAAGACGACAAGATCCAAGTCGTCCGCCGTCAAGCTGCCCAGTTCTGCCGGCAAGAGCCTGGTGATCGTCGAGTCTCCGGCCAAAGCCAGGACCGTCGGTCAGATACTCGGCCGCAAATATGTCGTGACCGCCTCCCAAGGGCACGTGCGCGACCTGCCCAAGAGCAAGATAGGCGTGGATGTGGAGCAGAACTTCGAGCCGTCCTACGTCATCATGAAAGACAAACGGTCGTTGCTCACCCAGATTAAGAAAGCCGGCAACGACGCCGATGAGATATTCCTGGCGACTGACCCGGACCGCGAGGGTGAAGCCATCTCATGGCACCTTCAGTCCGCCGCTGAATGGAAAGACCTGGCCAAGCCGCCCAAGCGGGTTGTGTTCCATGAGATCACCAAAGAAGCGGTTGAAGAAGCGTTCAAAAACCCCCGCGAGATCGACATGCAGTTGGTCAATGCCCAGCAGGCACGGCGTATCTTGGACCGTCTGGTGGGCTACCAGATAAGCCCCCTGCTCTGGCGCCGTGTTCAGCGTGGCACTTCAGCCGGGCGGGTGCAGTCAGTGTGCCTGCGGATGGTTGTCGACCGGGAACGCGAGATCGAGGCGTTCGTGCCCGTCGAGTCGTGGACCATCGACAACATCCTGCGCAAAGCCGGCGAAGATGCGATAGAGAAGAACCAATTCTCGGCCGCGTTGCACTCGGTCAAGGGCGAACGGGCCCGCATCAACATCCCCAACGAGGAAGATGCCCGGCGCTACGAATCTGAGCTTAAGGAAGCCGAGTACAAAGTCGCGGAGGTCCGCAAACGGGATGTCCGGCAGCGGCCTTCCCCTCCGTTCATCACCAGCACCATGCAGCAGGAAGCGGGCCGCAAGCTGCGGTATACCGCCCAACGCACCATGGCCGTGGCCCAACAACTGTACGAGGGCCTGAACGTTGGCGCCGGCGGTCAGGTCGGCCTGATCACCTACATGCGTACCGACTCGACTCAGGTGGCGGATACGGCGTTGGCCGAGGTACGGGAGTACATCCAAGAACGCTACGGCAAAGACCATCTGCCGGCCAAGGCCAGGAACTACACCAGGTCCGCCAAGGGCGCGCAGGAGGCCCACGAGGCCGTCCGTCCCACGTCCATCAAACGGGACCCGGCGTCGCTCAAAGACTACCTGTCCAGCGATCAGCTGAATCTTTATACCCTGATCTGGTCGCGAATGCTGGCCAGCCAGATGGAGGACGCCAGGTCGGAAGCGACAACGCTGAACATCGACGCCGTTGGCAAAGGCTCAGAAAACGCCCCTGGCGTCACCTATAACTTCCGGGCCAGCGGTTCGGTCCTCAGGTTCGCCGGTTTCCGCACCGTGTACCTGGAAGGACGTGACGACAGCAACGAGCCCGACGATAAGAACGCGCTGCCGCCACTGTCCGAAGGCGACGTGCTTGATTGCTCCAAGTTGGAGGCCAATCAGCACTTCACCGAGCCGCCGCCCCGGTACACGGAAGCCACACTGATCAAGACCATGGAAGAAAAGGGCATCGGCCGTCCCAGCACCTATGCCCCGACCATCGGTACCTTGGTCGACCGGATGTACGTGGAACGGGAGCGCAACCGGCTTACTCCCACGAAACTGGGCATCACCGTGACCGACCTGCTCACGGAGTATTTCGAGACCGTGATGGACCCGGATTTCACCGCCAGGATGGAAGAAGAACTCGACGATGTCTCCAGGGGCGAAAGAGATTGGGTGCCCATGTTGGGCGAGTTCTACGAGCCGTTCCAGGCCGCCCTGGCCAACGCCGACGAGTTGATGCCCAAGATTCGCATGGAAGAGGAGACCGACGAGGTCTGCGACTGCTCGGGCAGTGAAAAGTGCGAGCATACCGACCTTTGCGGCAAACCTCTGGTCATCAAGACTGGGCGGTTTGGGCGCTTCATGGCCTGCACCGGCTTTCCGGACTGCCGGAACACCAAACCCGTCCTGAAGAGGACCGGAGTCACTTGTCCCAAGCCCAACTGCGGCGGCGACATAGTGGAGCGAAAGGCCAGGGGCCGGGGCCGCTCGTTCTTCGGTTGCTCCAATTACCCGGAATGCGACCTGCTGTTGAACCAGGCCCCGCTGCTCACCCCGTGTCCCGAGTGCGGCGGGTTGATGGTCCAGAAGAACCGGAACAATGCCGCTTGCACTTCCTGTTCTTGGGAGGAGGCGATCCTCGATAACCCGCCTGGCGGTGAGTCGGACGGCGTGGACCCGGGCAACGCGGAAGAGCTGGCCACGGTTGGCGACTAGCGCCGGCGACCCTGGTCAGGATGGGCTCGTTCAGTTCGACCAGTACGTTGCGGAATTCCCCCGCTACCTGCGCGGCCAGCGGGGGTTGTCGGAGAACACCGAGCGGGTCTACGTTGCCGATCTGCAGTCGTTCCGTCGATACATGGCCATCGAACACCTGCACCTGGCCGACATGGACCGCCAGATTCTGCGTGGCTACCTGGCGTGGCTGGCCACTGAGGGCCGCGACGGCGTTAAAGGTTTCGCCAGAGTCAGCATCGCCCGGAAGCTGACGGTGCTGAGGACGTTCTACAAGTTCTTGGTGCAAGAAGGCCTGTTCCGGTCCACCCCGGTGCCTTCCGGCCGCAGCTTCAAGCTCAAGGTCGCCAAACCGCTGCCCGACTTCCTGGGCCAGCGAGAGGTGGTGCGGCTGATGGACGCGCCCGACGAATCAACCGTCCACGGCATCCGCGACAAGGCCATCCTGGAAACCCTTTATGCCTGTGGCGTCAGATTGGCGGAGATACACGGCATGGACCTGGCGGATATCCGTTTCTCCAGGCGGGAGATACTTGTTCGTGGCAAGGGCTCCAAAGAGCGGCTGGTGCTGTTCGGCGGTCCCACCGAAGACGCTCTGCACCGATATATAAATGAAGCCCGCCGCCAATTGATGTCCGATCCAACCGATGCGTTATTCTTGAACCGCTACGGCGGCCGGCTGTCCCGCCGCAGCTACGAGAAACTGGTGCGCCGGTATTCGGCCCAGGCCGGCACCCGGTCGGATGTCCATCCCCATACCCTTAGGCACACCTTTGCCACCCATATGCTGGAGGGCGGTGCCGATCTTAGGGTGATCCAGGAGTTGCTTGGGCATTCCAGCCCCACGACCACCCAGGTATATACTCATGTAACCAAACAGGAAGCGCTGACGGCCTACTTGGACCATCATCCCAGGGCGGATGAACCCGCTGGCCGGGCGCCTAGAGAAGCTTCAACGCCGGGTGATATCCCCGATGAAACCCCTGAAGAGGAATCTATGACCGCCGGAAAGGACGCCTAAAGCATGGCCAGTTTCTTGATCCTGAACGGTCCCAACATCAACATGCTGGGGCACCGCGACGCATCGATCTACGGCTCCAAGACACTGGACGAAGTCAACCATGAGATCAGCCGTGTGGCCAACGAACTGGGAGTTGAGGTAATCTTCTACCAGTCAAACTTGGAGGGTGACCTCGTCACCTGCATCCAGGATAATTGGGGCAAGGTCCAGGGGATCGTGCTGAATCCAGGCGCTCTGACCCACTATGGGCTGAGTTTGAAAGACGCTCTCATCGACTGCCGTCTGCCGGTGGTTGAAGTGCATCTCGGCAACCCGTGGGCCAGGGAACCTTGGCGCCGGGTCTCGGTGATATCCGACATCGCCCGGGGTCAGGTGGCCGGTTTCGGCTGGAGAAGCTACACCTCGGCCCTGCAGCTATTGGCCTCGCTAGTTGAGGAGGAGTCGTAAGCATCGACTTCGAACCCGCAAGAATCTTAGACGCTTATCTGGAAGGGGAAGTCCAATGAAAGAGAGAGTTGAAGGCCTGGTAGCCCAGTTCCCGGACCGGGAGTTGGACGGAGTTTTGATATCTGCCCCGGAGAACCGCCGTTACCTGTCTGGGTTTAGCGGTTCGGCTGGCTACCTGTTCATCACCAAGGCTAACGCCATCTTGGTCACCGATTCCCGGTACACCGAGCAGGCCACCAACCAGTCGCCCGATTTCGACGTTAGGCAGGTGCGCGGCGGCTGGGACTGGCTGATCGAAGAGATGAAGTCGTCCGGCGTCAAGAAAGTCGGGTTTGAAAGCCAAGACATGAGCGTTTCCTTGTACAACAGCCTGATCGACGCGATCAAGGGCGACTCGTCCTTGGGCGATGTGTCCTTGATTCCGGCGCCGGGATTGTCCGAGAACCAGCGCATCATCAAGGACGCCGAGGAGCTGGCCCTGCTGCAACTGGCCATCGACGCCGCCGATACGGCCATGGACCAGGTCTGCCCTGCGATCACTCCGGGCATGACCGAACGGGAGGTTGCCTGGAAGATGGAGATGGCCATGCGCGGCGCCGGCGCCGACATGATAAGCTTCGACACCATCGTTGCCGCCGGACCCAACGGCGCTATGGCCCATCATCAGCCCTCCGATTACGTTATCAAGCACGGCGACCCCATCGTCATCGACATGGGCGCTAAAGTGGGCGGCTACTGCTCCGACCTCTCTCGGTCCATCGCGGTGGGCGAGGCTGACGAGACGTTCAAGAAGATCTACGACATAGTTCTGGGCGCTCAGCTAACGGCCATCAACACCGTGAAGGTTGGCATGACCGGCGAAGAGGCCGATAGCCTTTCCCGGAATGTGATTGCCGAGGCCGGCTACGGCGACAACTTCGGCCACAGTTTGGGCCACGGTGTTGGCCTGGAGATCCACGAAAACCCCAGGGTTAGCCCCCGTTCGCCCGATGTGCTTGGCTTGAACACCGTGTTCACCGTCGAGCCTGGAATCTACCTGTCCGGTTGGGGCGGCATCCGTATAGAGGACATAGTGATCCTGCGGGAAGACGGGGCCGTGCAGTTGAGCAAAGCCCGTAAGTAACCGGCGAAAGTGATCCGCGACTAACCCCCGTAAATAACCCCGTAAATAACCCCGTAAATAACAAAGGAGCCCGGTCCAGCCTATGGCGAGCGTCTTAGTGATACACTCTCTACCGGAGATTGGAGTCTGTGATCTGCGGCGGCCCATTCCCTCAGCAGGCAGGATCCCTCGACCCCAGACCCGGAGGAACCCCAGATGAGCATCAACTTCAGCGACCTCAGCCGTGGGCTCGTGATTGAACTGGACGGCCAACCCTGGGAGGTGATGGACTACGAGCGCCACAAGATGCAGCAGAGGGCGCCCGTTACCCGCATCAAGATGAAGAACCTGCTGAGTGGAGCCGTGGTAGAGCGCACCTTCCAGCGTTATGACACCGGGTTCACGATGGCCGATATCGACACCAGGCCAACCCAGTACCTGTACACCGACGGTAACTTCTACTTCTTCATGGACCAGGAGACTTTCGACCAATACGACCTGACCAAAGATATATTGGGAAGCTCTCTGGACTACCTGAAGGAACAGATGATGGTTGACGTGGTGCTCTACAACGGCGCCGCGATCAGTGTGAAGCTGCCAACCCACGTGGAGCTGGAAGTGACCGAGACGCCGCCGTCATTCCGCGGCGACACCGCCCAGGGCGGAAACAAGCCGGCCACGCTGGAGACCGGACTGCGCGTGACGGTCCCCATGTTCATCACTCCCGGGACGGTCATCCGGGTGGACACCCGCACCGGAGAGTACACCGAGCGCGTGAGCTAGGCCGTGGCTGTCTACACCGTTAGCCAGGTTTCTTCACACATCAAGGAGTCGCTGGAATCCGACCCTTTGTTGACCGATCTGTGGATCGTTGGGGAGGTTTCCGGACTAACTGCCTCGTCCGCAGGCCACCGCTATTTCAGCCTCAAAGACCGTGAAAGCCTGCTGCGTTGCGTCATGTTCCGCAACCAACACGGCGTTAACCTGCTCGAAGAAGGCGCTTCGGTCTCGGTACATGGCCGCATAACTTTCTACACCCCGCGGGGCACCACCGACTTCAATGTCGACATAGCGATGCCCGAAGGTGCGGGGGAACTAGCATTGGAGTTGGAGCGGCTCAAGCAGAAATTGGCCGCTGAGGGTCTATTCGAGACGAGCCGCAAACGGCAACTGCCCAAGTTCCCCAAGAAAGTCGGTGTGGTGACGTCGCCCACCGGCGCTGTGTTTCACGACATTCAGAACGTCATGGCCCGCCGGTATCCTTTGGCTGAACTCGTCCTTTCGCCAACCATCGTCCAGGGGGCGGAGGCGGCGCCCAAGATTGCCGCGGCCCTGGAATTGCTGGACCGGGAGGGCGGCTGCGACGTGATAATCGTTGGGCGCGGCGGCGGGTCCCTCGAGGACCTGTGGCCCTTCAACGAAGAGGTTGTGGCCAGGGCCATCTATGCCTGCAAAACGCCAGTGGTCAGCGCCGTGGGCCATGAGACTGATGAGACCATCGCCGACTATGTGGCCGACGTTCGGGCGCCGACCCCCTCAGCGGCCGCCGAGTTGGTAGTGCCCGACGCCTATGTGCTCCGGCGGGACCTCGATGTTGCCGCGTCACTGCTATTTCGAGTTTTGATGGACCAGACCTCGCGCGGCCGTTCCGACCTGTTGGAGGTCCGGCGCCGCATGGAACGGGGCCTGCCCGACACCCAAGACCTGCGTCGGCGAGTCGATGATCGGGGGCAGGTATTGGCGTCGGCGTCGTTAAGACTGCTCCGCGAGAACAAGGTCCAGGTCGAAGGAATCAGCCACCGGCTGCGAGCCTTGGACCCGGTGGCCACGTTGGGCCGGGGCTTCTCCATAGTGCAGCTTCCCGCCACTGGGCTGGTGGTTTCCAGCGTTAAACAGGTCTCGAACGGCGACGCGCTGGAGATTACCGTGACCGATGGCGCAGTCCGGGCAGTGGCAGGGTCCGGTCCCGACTCAGCGTCTTCGGCCAAAGCGGCCTCGCCCCGAGAAAGCCAACCCAAACCGAAGGCCAAGCCGGCCCAGCCGAACGGGATGGCCCCGCTTTTGTAGCGTCCACCCCCTTGCGGTTTCCGCGCTCTGCTGGCATGCTTGTGCCGCGGGGAAGTCGTCTCTGGAAAACCGCCCTGCAGGAGTCCAACCCATGGCCAGACCCCGGAAGCCCACGCCCGATCCTGATGCCGAGCAAGTCAGTTTTGAAGACTCATTTCACCGCCTGAGTGAGATGGCCGATCAACTGGAGGCGGGCGGCCTGACATTGGCCGAGGCCACCTCCCGTTTTGAAGAGGGGATGGAGTTGGTGAAGCACTGCAACGAGCTTTTGAATAACGCCGAACTGAAGATCACCGAACTGAAGGAGTCCTTCCGTTCAGATAGCGCGCAGAACGGGTTTGACGACCCGGACGATATGGATGAGGATTAGGAAGAACCGAGGCTCGGTGAATGTGTTGGGAGAGGTGTTGACCTAAGGATGTTGAGTATCGGGTGGTTCTCCACCGGCCGGGGGGAAGGTTCTCGGGGGCTTCTCAGTTTCGTGCAGGAGCGCTTGGTTGAGACCGGCGCCGACGCCCGCATAGACTTTGTTTTCAGCAACCGGGAACGGGGCGAAGCCGAGGGTTCGGACGCGTTTTTCAAGCTGGTGGACGGCTACGGCATCCCCCTCATCACCC
Organism: SAR202 cluster bacterium Casp-Chloro-G2; assembly: GCA_002816575.1. GTDB lineage: Bacteria > Chloroflexota > Dehalococcoidia > Lucifugimonadales > UBA3495 > UBA9611. The sequence continues at coordinate 20,817 of MUCI01000038.1, forward strand.
ATTCGTCATCGGCTTTCCGCAAGGCTGCGGGCGGCAGGTTCTCAGCACACCGCGATGAGTTCGACCGGCAGGTCATGGAAAAGTTGGCTGGGACCGGCGTGGACATCTGCGTGCTGGCCGGATACATGCTGATAGTCAGCGGCGAGTTGTGCCGCAAGTATCCCCTGCTCAACCTGCACCCCGCCCTTCCCGACGGCCCCACCGGAACCTGGCAAGAGGTCGTCTGGAGCTTGATTGAAACCAGGGCCGCCAAGACCGGGGCGATGGTGCACCTGGCCACGGAAGAGGTGGACCGGGGACCGGTCATCTCCTACGTGACGGTCCCGATTACCGGACCCGGTTTTGACCAGCTATGGGAGTCGTTCCAAGACCAAGACCTGGCCGGATTAAAGGAGACCGAGGGAGAGAATTTCCCGCTGTTTCAAGCGATCCGCAGGGAACAGTACCTGAGAGAGCCATATCTGCTTTTTGAGACGCTGCGGGCCGTGAGCCAAGGTGAGGTTTCTGTCGAAGGCGGGCAGGTCCTCGATACTTCCGGAGCGCCGCTGTCCCGGTCCATGCCTCACGGACTATGCCTTGACCGTCAGATCGCTGAAGCCATGTCATAGGCGTGTGACTAATTAATGGGAACTTGGAACTACGCGGCAACCACGGCTGTCGGAATCGAGAGCGCGGTGTAGGGCTAGGCGGACTTCTTGAACGGATGCGCCGGCAGCTCGACAGTGTTGTCGTTGTCGTCGAACAATTCGGGCGGCCTGCTGCCTTCTATCGCTTCACGGTCCACCACGCACCGGACCACATCGTCTAGCGATGGCAGGTCGTACATCACGTCCAACAGGGTGTCTTCGATAACATACCGCAGGCATCGAGCGCCGGTCTGTTGTTCCAGAGCGCGCTCCGCGGCGGCTTCTAGCGCTTGGGGAGTGAACTCCAATTCCACTCCGTCCATACTGAACAATTGCTCGTACTGCTTGACGATGGCGTTCTTTGGCTCGGTTAGCACTCGGATCAAAGAGGCTTTGTCCAGAGATTCCAATCCCACGGTGACGGGCAGTCGTCCGACCATCTCTGGGATGAACCCAAACTCCAAGAGGTCTTCGGGAATCACCTGAGTCAGGCCGCTGCCATGGGGTGCCTTGCCGTTCCGCCCCCCGGCCAGAAAGCCCAATTGCGGCCCTCCGGAACCCAGGCGTTTGGCGACGATCTCTTCCAGTCCGTCGAAGGCGCCGCCGCAGATAAACAGGATGTGGCGGGTGTCGATCTGTAGGAATTCTTGATGCGGATGCTTCCGGCCGCCCTGGGGCGGGACGTTGGCGACGCAGCCCTCCACAATCTTCAATAGCTCTTGCTGCACGCCCTCGCCGGACACGTCACGGGTGATGGACCGGTTCAGGCCCTCTTTGCGGGCGATCTTGTCCAGCTCGTCGATGTAGATGATGCCGTGTTCGGCCCGTGTGACGTCCCAATCGGCGGCCTGGATCAGCCTGAGCAGAATGTTTTCCACGTCCTCGCCGACGTATCCCGACTCGGTGAGGGAAGTGGCGTCGCAGACGGCGAAAGGCACGTCGAGGGTGCGTGCCAGGGTCTCAGCCAAGAGGGTCTTGCCGCAGCCGGTGGGGCCAACCAGCAGGATATTGCTCTTCTGGAGTTCCACTTCCGAATCGGAACGCTGGTGACCGTTCCAGATCCGCTTGAAGTGGTTGTAGACCGCCACGCTTAGGACTTTCTTGGCCTTCTCCTGTCCGACCACATAGGTGTCCAGGTGGGCGTAGATCTCCCGCGGAGCCAAGGGCCTGGCGGGTAAGTATTTCGTGGCGATGGCCGGAGTCTCCTCTTCCACCACCTGCCCCAAGACCCTGATGCAGTCATAACAGACCGCAGCGGCCCCCTTCCCAGCGACAACCATGTCCGACTGGGGTTGGGCCTTCTCGCAGAACGAACATCTGGGAAGCCTGGTTCCGCCCCTACCGTTAGCCACACTCACCCCTCGAAACCTACGCCAGATTTAAAATCGGAATCGCTTATGACTCGTCTTCCTCAGCTTTGGAGCCAAGTATCTCGTCCACCAATGAATATTCCAACGCCTGTTCGGCAGTCAGGTAGTAGTCGCGGTCGGTATCCCGGGCAATCTTGTCGTAGGTCTGTCCCGTGTTCTCGGAGAGCATGGTCCGAATCTTGTCTTGCAGCCGGATGATCTCCCGGGCCGCGATCTCGATGTCGGATGCCTGACCTTGGGCGCCGCCCAATGGCTGGTGCATGTGAACGGTGGAGTTGGGCAGCACGTAGCGCTTGCCCTTTTGGCCGCCCGAAAGCAGGATGGTCGCCATGCTCGCCGCCATGCCGATGCAGATGGTGGAGACCTCTGGCTTGATCAAGTGCATGGTGTCGTAGATGGCCAGGCCGGCGCTGATCACGCCGCCAGGACTATTGATGTACAGGTTGATGCCCTTGTCCGGGTCCTCCCGCTCAAGGAACAACAGCTGGGCGATGATGACGTTGGCAACCTGGTCGTTGATCGGGGTGCCTAAGAAGATGATTCGCTCTTTCAACAGCAGAGAATATATGTCGAAAGCCCGCTCGCCCCTTGGGCTGGTTTCGATGACCATGGGGACGATGTTTTGCGGGGTGAATAATCCGTTGGAATTTGGGACTTGTTGCATCGAGGTGCGCTCCTTACTCGGTTCTTTAACACTCGGATCTTTAACTAAGTGGCATCTTCTGCCGGTGTTGATTCATCTTCCGGCTGGGCTTCGTTATCCGTATCCGCTTGGGGTTCTTCGATTGAGGATTCAGTTGGGGCTTCGGCGGCTGGGGCGGCGGACGCCTTCCCTTGGGTTATCTCAACCAGCCGGGCCATGATCTTCCGGTTCAGCAGGCCGGACCTGATCGAGTCCAGCGCGTTCTGGGTGCTGAGGGCCTGCCTCATGGTGGAATCTTCCGAATCACCCCCGTTGGAGGCGATCAGATTGTCGATCTCTGCCTGAACTTCCTCATCGGAGACCTCAATCTCTTCGACGTCGGCCAATTTCCGGAGGAGCAGCATGGTGTTCAAGCGGTCTTCAGCTTGAGGCTTCATCTGCTCCCTTAGTTCCTCGGCGGTCTGGCCCATGTAACTAAGGTAGAGTTCCATGTCCATACGCTGGTTGCGCAGGGCACGTTCACGCTCCTCGTACATTAGATCCAATTCACGCTCGTAGACCAGTTCTGAGGCCTGGATTTTAGCCAGTTTCTTGATCTCGTCAAGGCTGGACTGCTCCATGCGGCGATTGGCGGCGGCTTCAGCCTCGTCGTGAAGACGCTGCCGGACGTGATTCGAAAGGGCCTCCAGGCTTTCAAAACCCTCCCGGACCCCCTTGGCAAATTCGTCGTCCAGTTCCGGAAGGCTCTTGGCTTTGATGGAGATCACGTCAACATCGAACCGGCATTCCTTCCCGGCGTACTCTTGCTGCGGGTAGTCGTCGGGGACGTTCAGGGTGAATTCCTTGGACTCGCCCTCGGACATGCCTTCAAGGTTGGCGGAGAAGCCGGGCAGAGGCAGATTGTTGTCCTCCTGGGGAATGAAGTCGATGCCTTCATCCTCGATAGCCTGTTCCCCGCCGATGTTCCCCTTAACGTTCAAGGTCACCAGATCGCCAAATGCGACCGGGCGGTCCACTGGCTCCCAGGGGGCGGACTCGAATCGCAAGTCCTCGAGAACGTGTTCGACCTGCTCGTCGGTGACTTCCACCTCTTCCTTGTCCAAGCGGATCGACTGGAACTCCCCCAGCTCCACGATGGGCTCCAACGGCACCACCGCTTTGAATGATACGGGAGCCATGTCAATCACTTCTAGCCGCGGTTCCATGAACGCCTGGATGTCTTCATCTTTCAAGACCTTGTCCAGGGACTCGGGAATCATGAATTCCAAGGCCTCGTGGACCAGCGCTTCCCGGCCCATGTGACTTTCAACGATCGACCGGGGGGCTTTGCCGGGGCGGAACCCGGGGATGCGGACGCGGCTTGCCACCCTTCTATAGGAACGGTTGAGGAACGGCTCCTCATCTTCGGCATCCATGGAAATCGTGAGGGTGACCTCAGTGTTTGTAACTGTGTCCCTTGTTACGTTCAACGACTCTTCTCTCCGTTTCGTAGCCTGAGCTGGAACAAATTGGGGCTGAAACAACAGCCGGGAAATGGGCATCCCAAACTGCGGGCGCAAGAGTGGCCCGGCGGCGTGTTCGGGTAGACACGATTATAGCATACCTGAGCGTTAATCCCATCCCGATTCGGCGGACTGGATGACGCCTGATAGCGGGCTGCCTACCCGGTTATTTCCTGATGGTTGTGCCTGTTCGCCCGGCCCGGCCTGGCTGAGCATTTGATTATCAGGCCGGCAACCGTCCGATAAGGCAGGGCATAGACGGCCCCAAAAAGGCCCGAACCCGGTGATAGATCGGCCGCCCCGCTTTGGACATTTCTTATATTTAGACCAAAATTAACATAAGTCTAAGAAATTACTAAAATTGCACCCAAATTCCATTGACCATTATGTCCATCAGTTGTTAATCTCAGGTGCACCCCGATCGGCGATCGGGACGCCGGGCAGCAGGATTCCCGGGGAATATCCCGCGGTGTGCTTGGGTTGTTGGCGAGAGTTTTGCCGGAATCCCCCAGTTAAAAGCATCCTCGCCCCGGCCGGATGATGCAACGGGCAGTTGTCAATAGAAGTGATGTGGGCGCTGTGGTAATTACAGCGAATGGGAGCGGCGGGTGACGCTGGCAACTCAAATTAGAACCGTTGGGGAAAGAACCACCGAAACCGGTGGGACGTCATTCGCTTGGCAAACGGGGCATATGGGCCTGACCATGAATCATTCCGGCAGCCATAAATTAGACCTCTTCCAAACCGGAGACCAGGGACACATAACCCACCTTCCGGTGCTTCTGGCTGAATCCCTGAGCGCATTGATGCTGCGAGAGAACGGCGTGTACGTCGATGGGACCGCCGGAGAGGGCGGCCACTCCCAGGCCATCCTCCTGTCCGAACCCCCGGTCAGGTCCGTATTAGGGATCGACCGGGACCGGCGCTCTTTGGCGACGGCCCAGTTGCGGCTGGCCGAGTTCGGCAGCCGTTTCGTTCCCGTCTCCGGCAACTACTCGGATATGGCCTCCCTGGCCGAAGAAAACGGGATGTCCAGTGTGGATGGAGTACTTTTAGACCTGGGTTTCTCATCCCGACAGGTCGAACTCCCTGGCTACGGTCTGAGTTTTCAGACCGACGAGCCGCTGGACATGCGCTACGACCCGGACGGCGATATCACCGCCGAAGAGATAGTGAACACCTACGAGGAACGCGAGCTTGGCCAGCTCATACGGCGTTACGGGGAAGAACCCCGTGGCATGAGCATCGCCAGGGCCATCGTCAAGCAGCGGCCCGTAACCACCACCGGCCAATTGGCTTCCCTCATTGAATCGGTAGTGGGACGCCGGCCCGGTCAACGGGTCAATCCGGCAACCAAGACTTTCCAAGCCCTCCGCATCGCCGTGAACGACGAACTCACCAATGTCGGGCAGGGTCTTGATGCCGCGGTCGGGCTGCTCGCCACCGGCGGGCGGTTGGCGGTGATCAGCTATCACAGTTTGGAAGACCGAATCATCAAATCGTTCTTTAATCGAGAGGCGGCCACCTGCGTCTGCCCTCCCAGCCTGCCGGTGTGCGTCTGCAACCAGACGCCGCGGCTAAAGATCATCAACCGGCGGGTTATCAAACCGTCGGAGGCAGAGGTCCAAACCAATCCCCGGAGCCGCAGCGCCAAGTTGCGGACCGCCGAGAGAATCTAGCCGGAAGGCTAATCAATATTGAGATAAGCGGACCCTGTTAGAGAGGGCCGCGACTGCAAGACCAGTCCTAACACAGAACGGGCAAACACGGGAACAACCGGAGAACATAAGGAAGGTGACAGGTTGGCAAGAGATACGTTCTATACCGCGGTAGACATTGGGACCGATAAAGTTACCTCCATCATGGCGCGGGTGGGTACTGAGGGAGAGCTCAAGGTGCTCGGTACCGGAGTTGTAACTTCTCAGGGCATGCAGAAGGGACGGATCGAGAATCTGGACGAGGTCCGAGAGGCCGTCCAGTCGTCCATGGAAGAGGCCCAGCGCTACGTCGGAAAGGGGGCTTCCACCGGTGTTTACACCAGCGTCACCGGCACTCATCTGAGTTCACTGAACACCAAAGAGATCGTGGACAACCCCAACGACGTTGGCGACATCTCCGGCAAGTTGTTGGACCGCTTGCTCCGCGGTTCCTTCCCGGACGTGGGACCGGGCCAAGAAGTGCTGCACGTCATACCCATCGGCTACCACGTCGACGGCATGTCCGGTATCCGCAATCCAGTGGGACTTCACGGCAGCCTGGTGGAGGTGGAAGCCCACGTTGTGATTGGAGACGCCGTCACGCTGAAGAACACGGTTAGAGTGATCGAGGCCAACAAGGCTTCGGTGAAAAGCATGGTGCTGCACTCTTTGGCGTCCGCCGAGTCTACTCTTACCGGCGACGAACGTGAGATGGGCGTGGTCCTGGTGGACATCGGTGGCGGGACTACCGACATCGCGATCTACCGCCAGGGACAGCCGTGGTATTCGGCGGTGATTCCGGTGGGCGGCAGCCAACTGACCCGTGACCTGTCGGTGGCACTCAAAACACCGATGTACATGACCGAAGAGATGAAGATCAAATGGGGCAGCGTGATGCCCGAATCCATCCCCGCCGACCAACAGGTGGTGATCCCCAGCTTCCAAGGACAGCCCAAACATTCGCTGTCCCGCCGGGTCCTGTGCGAGCCATTGCACGCCAGGATGATGGAGCTGATCAAGATGATCGTATTGAAGGTGAGGCAGTCCGGACTTAGAGAGTTCCCCGCAGCCGGTATCGTGCTGACCGGCGGCGGAGCGGAGATGACCGGGCTGGCGGAATTGGTCCAAAAAACCCTGGGTGGACAGGTCCGTATCGCCTACCCGGAGGGCATCGCCGGACTGCCGGCACAGCTCAGGAAACCGGCCTTCTCAGCCTCTGTGGGTCTGCTTCTCTGGGGGATCAAGCACCAGGGCGAGACACGGTCTTCCTTGAACGGAAAGAACGGAGGCCGATCGATAATGGGTAACAAATCTTGGCGATGGGGGTTGGGCAGGAAAAACTCGGCAGCAGCAAATAGATGAACCGGCGGCCACCTAGCCGCCGACGCCGAACATTCGCGCCGGCGCTCCGGGTTCTACCCGGACAACGGACCCGGTAAGATCGGACCCAAGACTCGTAGCAGCCAAACAAAACTTAAAGGGAGCCGGGATGACGGCTCCAATACCAAAACGATGATGAAGATGTGGAGGCCCTAGAATGGCACTAGACAACTCGGCAGCCTGGGAACCCAGCAGAGACGCAGACAACACGTTCGACATGGTGCAGGAGATAAACGCCGGTTCGCCCAACATCAAGGTGATGGGCGTGGGCGGAGGCGGAAGCAATGCCGTCAGTCGAATGTTCAAAGATAAGCTGCCTGTGGTTGAGTATTTCAGCGTGAATACGGACGCACAGCACCTTTTCCGCTGTGACGTGTCCCACCGCCTGGCCATCGGCCAAAACCTGACCAGAGGCTTGGGCTCCGGCGCCAACCCGGACCTGGGCCGGCAAGCGGCCGAAGAGAGCCGCCACGACATTGAGAAATCCCTGGAAGGCGCCGACATGGTATTTCTGGCCGTGGGCATGGGCGGCGGAACGGGAACGGGAGCCGCTCCGGTGATCGCCCAGATCGCCAAGGAGTCCGGAGCCCTGACCGTGGCTGTGGTCAGCCGGCCTTTCTCCTTCGAAGCCAACATGCGGAAGAAGAACGCTGAGGAAGGCATCGCCAGGCTCAAGGATAACGTCGATACCCTGATCGTGATCGACAACGACCGCTTGCTGCAGCTGAACTCTCAGGGTGAGCATACCTATACCTGGGAAGACGCCTTGAAGATGGCCGACTCGGTCCTGCAACAGGGCATCCAAGCCATAGCCGAAGTTGTGACCGTGCCCGGTGAGATCAACGTTGACTTCGCCGACGTGCGGACCATCTTGAACAATGCCGGTCCCGCTTGGCTGGCCATCGGCCGGGGCAAGGGCGAGAACCGCGCGGTGGACGCAGCCCGGATGGCCACCAAGAGTCCCCTGCTCGACATCTCCATGGACGGCGCCCGCCGCATCCTGTTCGTCATCAGCGGCGGACCCACCTTGACCCTCAAAGAGGTCCAAGACGCTGCCCACGTGATACAGGACCTGTCCGACCCCGACGCCAATATCATCTTCGGCACCTGCCGAGATCCCAAGCTGGAAGACGAGGTCAAGATCACCATGGTGGCCGCGGCGTTCCCGGTGGTTGCCGAGAACCAACAACTGCGGGAGGACGAACTGGAGCGGTTGCTGCAGGACGTGATCCCTCAGTCGGAAGAAGAACTGGACGTGCCCAGTTTCTTGCGTCGCCAGACCGGCGGCAAGAACCGGGGATTTTTCCGGTAAAATCCGTAAATACAACAAAGGCTCCCGGATTCCCCGGTTGTGTTAACATAAATCTGCGGAAAGGCTCCATCCAGAGCCATGGCCGCTAGGGGCCGGGAGCCCCATTAAAATAGAGTAATGTTCTCGGAGGCCTAAGCGCACTAATCCCCCTTATCACCGCAACATAACCAGGCGCCGGGAATCAACTTTCGACCGCTCTCCTGAAAAGGAGGGCGGTCTTTTTTTGTTTGGGGTACAAATGGCAACGCGCAATGGCAGGGATCGATAAATGTATTACGGAAATCGTAATGGATTGACAAGTATATCATCGGTATGTACACTCTAGGCACTATAGATGGTAGGTTTAGTTAACAATAACACTATATATAGTATTTAAAACGAATTTAAGAATAGTATAAGAAAACGGCCAAGTTATGCACTGCCCGTTCTGCGGCTACCCCCATTCCAAGGTCACCGACTCCCGTGTGGTAGAAAGCGGGATAAGGCGGCGGCGTGAATGCCAGAGTTGCGAACTTAGGTTCACCACCTACGAGCGGGTCCAAGCGGCGGCGTTGATGGTGTCCAAGCAGGACAACCGCCGCGAAGAATTCAACCGGGAAAAGCTGGTTTCAGGGATCAGAAAAGCCTGCACCAAACGGCCGGTCTCATCTCGCACCATCGACAGGATGGTCGAAGACATCGAGGCCGAACTGCAACAGATGGGTAATATGGAGGTTTCAACAACCGTACTCGGCACCATGGTGATGGAACGCCTCCGGGAATTGGACCGGGTGGCCTACATCCGTTACGCCAGCGTCTACCGTGCCTTCCAGGACATAGAGAGCTTCGAAGAAGCGGTGCGGGACCTGCGCGACGAGGCGCAGTTGCCCCTTCTGGATATGCCGCCAGCCCTGCTCAGTAAAGGCCGGGGCCGGGGCCGGAAGCGGGTGGTGGAACCGGAAGCCGAGTTCCGGCCCAGCGGTAGCAACGCAGCTGAGAAAGATATTACGAAACCAGCGGCGAAAGAAGCTAATAACGAATTAACCAACGAAGCAACGACCCAAGCAACGACCCAAGCGAAAGGCCAACAGAACGTTAATCAACAACCAGACCTTATTTAGCAGCAATATTCCAGACCGATAGTCCCGTTGGAAGACAGACGGGAAAACAGGCGAAGCCCAGAAGCACTATTCATTCATTTATCCAAGGAGATCCAACGATGAACGGAAGCTTGCAGTATTCAGCCCTACCCAGGCTATTGACCCTCAACCTCCAGGTGCACGAATTAGAGAACCAGATGTTGTCGGAAATGGTTCCCGCTGGCACGCCCGGCACCGATCAATCGCGGATCATGACCGCCGGCTGCCGGATCGCCGAGATTCAAGAAGAGATCGATCGCACCGCCCGCGCCAGTCTGGCCACCTGCTGGCTGGGCAACTCTGACGCCGACGACGAAGAATACGAACTTTAGCCAAAGAGGGTGACCTCAGTGCTCCGTTGCGGCGGATGCAATGACTTGTTTGTTCTGGGCTCGCGTCTTCATTAGTAAGTGCGCCGTAGTAAGTGCGCCGTTCCAGAGGGAACGACGCACGGGCGCGCGGGACCATTTAGGGGCGGTGATTGACGCGACGGGCCGATGCCTCTTTCTGCCAGACCTGCGCTTTTGGCGGCCCTCCTTTCCGGATTTGGACCAAAAAGGCGCATGGGAAATCCCGGCCTTGATTCCCTATCGGACCCCTCTTGAACGCCCCCGGCACAACTCCGCGATCATCCGTTTTTGCCCCCCAATATTCCCTGGATTTTGCTTGACTTCCCTTAAATCCCGGAAGTAGAATCCGCCTACTACTTTTTGTAGTTTCGAAAATACCAACCACATCATGTAGTGGTATACGACATAACTTGAGGTCCGATATATGGTATGTTGTAGGTAGTTTAAAACCGTGGATCGCCTGGCTGAACGCCCTGCCAAAAACCGCTCCGTTCCCCTGCCTGGTTTGGCCCCTCGGTTGCGAAATACCTGACATTTGAAGCTACAAGTCGAAGGCATCCACGGATAGGATTGGCCCACGGGCCTTCGCGCCACCAGACGCAAAGGGCTTATTCACCGATTCAGGACATATTAGTTAGGAACGCCGAAATGACCGCCACACATCAGGGACCGATAACACAACTGGGGACACAGTCTGGAGAGATCCAGGAGAGGCGCCGACGGATAGCAACGGCATTGGAAGCCGCTGGAATTGCCCAGCAGACCAACGAACGCTCCACCGAGTTGACCACCAACGCGAAAGTGGTCTTGGAGCGCCGCTACCTGTCCAAGGACCGGGAAGGCAACATCCTGGAAGACTCGGTGGGCATGTTCCGCCGGGTGGCCAACAACCTCTCCCAAGCCGATCTGAACTACGGCGCTGACGAGAAAGAGCGGCAAGAGACGGAAGACCGGTTCTTCATGGCGATGCAGCGTTTGGAGCTGCTGCCCAACTCCCCCACGTTGATGAACGCCGGCCGTGAGCTGCAGCAATTGTCGGCCTGCTTCGTGCTGCCGGTGGACGACAGCCTGGGTTCCATCTTCGACAAGGTCAAGCAGACCGCCCTGATTCACAAGAGCGGCGGCGGGACCGGATTCTCATTCAGCCGTCTCCGGCCCGAGGGCGACGTGGTTGGCTCCACCGGCGGCATCGCCAGCGGACCGGTCAGCTTCATACGCGCCTTCGACGCGGCCACCGACGTGGTTAAGCAGGGAGGCACCCGGCGCGGCGCCAACATGGGCATCTTGAACGTGGACCATCCCGATGTAGAGAAGTTCATCAGGGCCAAGGAAGACGGCCTGAACCTGAGCAACTTCAACATCTCCGTGGCCGTGAACCGGGACTTCATGGAGCGGGCCAAGGCCGGACAGAACTATGACCTGGTCAACCCGCGCACCGGCCAGGTGACCGGCCAGCGCAACGCTAGGGAAGTGTTTAGCCTGTTGACCAACATGGCCTGGAAGACCGGCGACCCCGGCTTGATCTTCTTGGATGTGATCAACCGGGACAACCCCAACCCTCAGTTGGGCGAGATCGAAAGCACTAACCCGTGCGGCGAGCAGCCCTTGCTGCCCCACGAGTCCTGCAACCTGGCGTCCATCAACGTGGCCCGCATGGTGACCATCGCCGACGGCGACACCGTGATGAACTGGGAACGATTGGACGAAACCGTGGACATCGCCGTTCATATGCTGGATAACGTTATCGATATGAACGACTACCCCATCCCTGAGATCGAAGAGATGAGCAAGAAGACCAGGCGCATCGGCCTGGGCGTGATGGGCCTCTCCGATCTGCTCATTCAATTGGGCGTGCGGTACGATTCCGAGGAGGGCTTGGAGACTGCGGAAGAAGTGATGCGGCGGATCCTCGAGCGGACCCACCAGGCCTCTTCCAACCTGACGCTGACCCGGGGTTCATTCCCCGCCTGGGAGGGCAGCATCTATAACAACCCGGGTCCCGGTGGCGCCGTGCAGCCCATGCGGAACTCGGCCCCCACCACCATCGCGCCCACCGGCACCATCAGCATCATCGCCGGGGCCTCCAGCGGCATCGAGCCCCTGTTCGCTCTGAGCTATGTGCGGAACGTGATGGACAACACCAAGCTGGTGGAGGGCAATCCCTACTTCGAGGCAGTGGCCCGGCAGGAAGGATTCTACTCGGAAGAGTTGATGGTAGACCTGGCCCGCACCGGCAGCCTGGAGCATCTGGACATCCCCCAGTGGGTGAAGGAAGTCTTCAGGGTCTCCCACGACATCGAACCCGAGTGGCACGTGAAGATGCAGGGTGCGGTGCAGAAATACGTCGATAACTCGGTCTCAAAGACCATCAACTTCCCCAACGATGCCACGGTGGAAGAGATATCCGGCGCCTACATGCTGGCCTACGAATTGGGCTGCAAGGGGATCACCGTCTACCGTGACGGCAGCAAGGACGGTCAGGTGCTCAGCACCGGCGAGACCGGCCGTAAGGAAGAGAAAGCCGCCGAAACCGCCGGGTCCCTAACCCCTCGCCAGAGGCCATCATCCATCCGCGGAATCACCGAGCGGGTGCGCACCGGCCACGGCAACATGTATGTAACCATCAACTTCGACGAGGCGGATGCGCCCTTCGAGGTGTTCGGCAACCTGGGCAAGGCCGGTGGCTGCGACTCGGCCCAGTTGGAGGCCATTTCCCGGCTGGTGTCCCTGGCCCTGCGATCGGGCATCAAGCCCAACACGGTCATCGACCAGCTTCGGGGCATCACCTGTTGTCCCGCTTGGGACGAAGGCACGTTGGTTCGTTCCGGCCCCGACGCGGTGGCCCTGGCGTTGGAGCGTCACACTGGCGGCGGACACGTGCGCGGCGACTCGGGCGAAGCCCAGTTGCAGTTCACGCCCCAACTGATACCGACCGAAAACGGCAACGGAAATGGGAATGGCAACGGGAAGAGCCATCCCAGAGAGGTACTTAACGCCCGCAAGTGCCCCGACTGCAATACGCCGGTCATCTTTGAAGAGGGTTGCATGAAATGCGTCGCCTGCGGCTGGAACAAGTGCGAGTAGGCGCGATAGTTAAACAGATAGTGACAACGTAAGCAGATATGCAGATATATATAAGGTAGAGGAGACCAGAGGGCAACTTAAATAGTATTTACGGGTAGACCTGGCTGGCGCGGGGTGGGTTGTGTGGAGGCCGACTGCTGCTGCGGCTAATCGAGTCTCATGTGTGGTGCGGTTCCTGCGCCAGCCTGGCTACCTTCCTAGAGCCCTCGGCGGCCAATGCCGGGGGCTCTTTTTCTTGAAGACCAACCATACCATACAGATCAAGGGGCATAAAACCCCGCAAGTGCTATAATTTCGGCGCGTCTGGCAGTCTTGATTACATAACCGATTAATCGACAACGGATTTCGTCAGGTAGACTCCGACTATCTGAGCGTCATTGTCCCAACTGGAGGAACACGTCATGACCACAGGCAGAAAACCAGCTATAGCGATAACCATGGGCGACCCCTGCGGCATCGGGCCGGAGGTCGTGGTCAAAGCCATGGCCGACCCCAAGGTGTACGCCACTTGCCGCCCGCTGGTGGTGGGGAATGTCTACGCCATGCAGCAGGCGGTCTCGCTAACCGGCGTTCCCTTGAAGATACAAGAAGCGTCCGACCCCGCCGCGGCAGGCCAAGACCCAGGGGTCATTGACGTGGTGGACATCCACAACCTCAACCCCGAGGACATTACCGTGGGCCAGATCAACCCCACCTGCGGTAAAGCGGCCATGGAGTGGGTTACCAAGGCTGGCGAATTAGCCCTGGCCGGCGTGGTCGATGCTCTGGCCACCGCCCCGCTGAACAAAGAGGCCGCCAGCCTGGCGGGCTACAAGTCCATCGGGCACATGGAACTCCTGCAAGAGTTATCCAAGACTAAAACCGTGGCTACGATGCTGATGGCCAAGAACCTGCGGGTGGTGCATCTGAGCACCCACCGGTCCCTACGTCTGGCCTGTGACCTGGTCAAGAAGGACCGGATCCTGGAATACGTGAAGCTGACCCACGAGAGTTTCGTCAAATTCGGATTCCCGAGCCCCAAGATCGGGGTGGCCGCCCTCAACCCCCACGGCAGCGATGGCGGATTGTTGGGCGATGAAGAGGCCCAGGAGATCGCGCCGGCGGTCGAGGCGGCAAGATCGCAAGGAATCAACGCCATTGGCCCGGTCCCAGCGGACATCATCTTCCACCAGGCCATCCAGGACCAGTACGATGTGGTTGTCTGCATGTACCACGACCAGGGGCACATCCCAGTCAAGGTCTACGGGTTCGAGGAGAGCATCACCGCAAATCTGGGGTTGCCCTTCGTGCGTACATCGGTCGACCACGGAACGGCCTTCGATATCGCGGGCAAAGGCGTGGCCAGCCACGAGAGCATGGAGGAGTGCATCCGTTTGGCGGTGGCCCTGGCCCAGGGCAACGGCCTGACCCATTTCTGACCGGTGGCAGCCCCGGTTCAGCTTGCCCGCCCGTAAAGCCCGCCAGCTACGGTGATATAATGTGGCCCGGCGCGTAGACGCGTTCCAGCAGGGCTGGGACCGGCGCTTGACCATGGCCGGTCTATCCCATGGCCTGGTGGTTTTTATCTAGGTTTTATCCCGGGCTTTCCCTGGGGTTTTCCCTGGGTTTTACCCCGGTTTTATTTTGAAGGTTTTATCCTGATGGTAATTCGATGAAGATTGCGTTTATCGGTGGAGGCAAGATGGCCGAGGCCATCCTCCACGGCGTGCTCTCCGGCAAACTGGCCGAGCCCAAAGACATCAGCGTGGGCGAGCCGGTGGCTGAACGGCGCGAATATCTCTCCAGCCAGTTCGGCGTCATCGCGGACGCCGATAACCTCAAATCCGCCCAGCAGGCCGACCTGGTCCTGTTCGCGGTCAAACCCCAGGACCTGGGCTCGGTCATGGGGCAGATGAGGGGCCACCTGTCCGCCGGTCAAGCGGCCCTGTCCATCGTCGCCGGCGCCAAGATGGAAACCCTGTCCAAAGGACTGCGCCACAACTCGGTCGTCCGTGTGATGCCCAACACCCCGGCTCAGATCGGGGCCGGCATGACGCTTTGGACCTGCTCCGATGGAGTGGATGAGGCCAATCGCGAAATGACCAAGGCGGTCCTGGGGACCATCGGCAAGGAGATATACGTCTCCGACGAGAAATACATGGACATGGCCACCGCCCTCAGCGCCAGCGGCCCGGCCTACGTATTCTTGTTCATCGAAGCGCTGATCGACGCCGGAGTGTACGTGGGCCTGCCCCGGGACATGGCCCGGACCCTGGCCCTGCAAACGGTCTTTGGCAGCGTCAAGCTGGTGATGGACACCGGCATGCACCCGGCAGAGTTGAAAGACATGGTCGTGTCACCGGCGGGCACCACCGCCGAAGCCCTGCGCGTGTTGGAAGACCAGGGCGTTCCGGCGGCGATAGTCAGCGCCGTTGACGCCGCCTACCAGAAATCGATCCGATTGGGTCAGGGCTAAGGAGTTACGAATTGGGAGCTCTGATCAGCGGGATCCTTACACTCTTCACCATTGCCATCTTTGCCCGGGTGATCCTCTCTTTCGTCATGCCCATGAGCGGCGCCCGGCCCCATCCCTGGCTCGTCAGCGTCAATAACTTCATATACCAGATCACCGAGCCCGTCCTCGGTCCCATTCGGCGCAGTCTGCCCAGTTTCGGCGGTTTCGATTTCAGCCCCATGGCCGTGCTGATCATCCTGATCCTGCTCCAAAGAGTGGTGGACGCCGTCCTGTAAGCAGCGGTGTCCCGACTATCCCGAGCGCCTTGACCCCGTATCTTCCGCTTCATAAAATGACTCCATATCCGTTGGAGTTCTGGTGAAACAACGTTGGACCGGTACGAAGATGCACCAACAAGAAATGCTGAAAGGCAACACCGAGACCCTGCTACTGGCGCTTCTGGAGAACGAGCCCATGTACGGCTACCAGATCGTAAAGGAAGTTGACCAGCGAAGCAGCGGCTACTTCGCATTCAAAGAGGGGACCCTCTATCCCGCCCTCCACCGTTTGGAAAAGCAAAAGCTGATCGAAGGCCGCTGGGAGTACACCCCCAACAACGTGCGTCGGCGTTATTACCTGATCACCGCGAAAGGACAGGAGGGACTGGCCGACCGGCTCACCGAATGGCAGCGTTTCACCAACGCCATGAATTCAATCATGCTGCCCGGCATGCAGCCAGAGACGCAGTAGGCGTCCCCCATGCCATTTGAGGTCAGTAACTACCTCCACGCCCTGGCCCACAAGCTCCATCTTGATCCTGATGAAGAGCATGACATCATCCAAGAGCTGGAAGGCCACTTGGATGACAAGGTCGCCGATTTGGAAGCCCAGGGCGTTAACCGCGACACAGCGATGACCCGCGCCGTGGCGGAGATGGGCGCGCCCAACGCGGTGGCCCGGGGCCTGTACGAAGTCCACAGCACCGGGGTGTGGCGTGACGTTCTTCTGGCGACCATCCCCCATTTTCTGCTGGCGTCCTTCTTTGCCCTGCACCTCTGGAGCGAATACTTCTTGGTCTCGCTGCTCCTGATCGCCATCGCGTTCGTGACCTGGCGCAACTGGCGGGCCGGCAGCCCCAGTAAATGGTCGTATTCATGGATGGGTTATTCGTTGGCGGCGCCCGCA
Source organism: SAR202 cluster bacterium Casp-Chloro-G2 (assembly GCA_002816575.1). GTDB lineage: Bacteria > Chloroflexota > Dehalococcoidia > Lucifugimonadales > UBA3495 > UBA9611. Next base: position 37,518 of record MUCI01000038.1, read on the forward strand.
CTGTCGTGGCTGCTGGCCCTAATAACCATCAGCTACGGTATCTGGACCTTGCTGACCACCGGACAGCTTCCTTTCAATGTCGTCTTCTTCTTCCTGTTGATCGGTTACCTGCCCTTCTCCATGTGGATCATGGCCAATGTGATTTTCAAGATGGTGAAGCGGGACTGGCTATTGACTTCGCTTACCGCCCTACCCTTCCCATTCCTGACTTCATGGATATTGTTCCTGAACTGGCAAGGGGGACTCTGGAGCGACCATGCCGAGCGGATGCAGGATACGGACACCGCCAGGGCGTTTATCTTCCTGTCCATGGCCGTGACCACCGCGGTCTTCCTCAAGGTCGGCCCCCGCCTGCTGCGTATCGGACTGCTCACGGTGACCACTTCCATCCTGGTCATCGTCACCGCCGCCTCCCTGCCGGTGAATCTGAATGTGGTGGCCGTATTGCTGATGATCGTCGCCTCCGTGACCTTCCTGCTCAGTCCCGCCATGCTGGAGTCCAAACTGGAGCGGCGGCAGCTTGGGGCGAAATTGGCGGTCAAACTCCCGGATAGCCCGCCACCGGAAAGATAGCGATCAAGCCGGACGCAGTCTCACGACTCAGGCGCGCCTACGGGACCAGGGCTATAGGGGCTGGCCCTCCATACCGACTATAATGTCCGGGTCGATCAACTCGGCGACCCACTCTCTTTTTGGATGGAACCCATTGGACAACCGGCTGAATCAGGACGTGGCTGCCCTTCGCGAGGTGCTGGACAATGACCTGTTCATATCCCAACCCCGCATGCCCAAGCAGCCTTTGCTCGTCGCCATGTGCGGCCTCCCCGGCACCGGTAAATCGTATTTCGCCGCCAAGTTGACGGAACAGGTCCCCTTCCTGGTCTTGGAGACGGACCGCCTCCGCAAGGTGCTGGTGGAGCACCCCAAGTACACCACGACCGAGCACCGGCGTGTTTTCGAGTCCTGCTACCGGCTGATCACCGAATATCTAACCAACGGCTACAGCGTCTTGTTCGACGCCACCAACCTCAACGAGGACTTTCGGACCTACCTATACGATATCTCCGAACTCACCGGGGCGCCCCTGGCTTTGGTGCATCTCACCGCGCCCAAAGATACGGTCCGCCGCCGGTTGAAAGAGCGGAAAGCAGACCGCCACGCCAATACTTACTCCGACGCCGGTTGGTTGATATACACCCGGCTCGCCCCGGTGGAAGAGCCGGTGAAACGCGGCCATTATGCGGTCGACTCCTCAAAGAACATCACCCCCGTACTCGACCGGGTTGTTGCCTGGGCGAGATCCGGCGGACGTGACAAACCCGATTCTGACCCAGGTGGATTAACAACTCCATGACGACGACGCGAAAACCCAAGGCAAAAGATACAATCAAGGCCGCCAAGCCCGCCGAACTGGAGATCGATGTCCTGTCCGCTGATATCACGGGCATCGAAACCCCCGCTCTGGTGGTCAACCTGTTCAAGGGCGTAAAGCAGCCCGGAGGCGCGACGGGAGCGGTGGACCAGGCACTGGACGGGATCATCACCCGGTTGATCGCCGAAGGAGAGATCAAGGGCAACGCCGGTGAGACAACGTTGATACACACCATGGGCAAGATCAAGCCGAGCAGGGTGCTGGTGGCTGGACTTGGCCCCGAAGACAAGTTTGATGCCCAGGTCGTGCGCCGGGTGTCAGCGGAGGTGGTCCGCTTCCTCCGCCGCAAAGGAATCTCCAAAGCTGCCACCATCGCCCACGGGGCTGGAATCGGCGGACTCGACCCTGAAGAATCAGGCCAGGCAATCGCCGAGGGCGCCCACCTGGGTCTTTACAGATTCGGTCATTACCTGACGAAGAATGGCGACTCATCCACCGAGTTTGAGAAGCTGACCGTGGTGGAGCTGGACGAGGCACGCGCCAAGGCCATCAAAACCGGGGTGCTGTTGGGCAGCGCCACGGCTTTGGCGACGATCATCGCCCGTGACATGGTCAACGAACCGGCCAACCACATGACGCCCTCCCGCATGGCCGAGGCGGCTCAAAAAGTGGCCAAAGACCAGGGTTTCGAGATACTGGTCCTGGACAATCCGGAGATGAAGATGATGGGCATGGGCGCGTTCATGGGCGTGGCCCAGGGCACCGACGAACCGGCCAAGCTCATCGTCATGCGCTACGACGGCGACCCCGGGAACCCGGAGAATAACCTGGGCCTGATCGGCAAGGGCATCACCTTCGACACCGGCGGCATATCCCTGAAGCCGCCCGGCGGCATGGAGGCCATGAAAGGCGACATGGCCGGCGGGGCGTCGGTCATCGCCGCCATGCAGGTGATCGGTCAGACCAAGCCAAAGATAAACGTGCTGGCCGTGATCGCGGCCACCGAGAACATGCCCGGCTCCTCGGCCCAGCGGCCGGGAGACGTGGTCCGGGCCATGAACGGCAAGACCATCGAGGTGATCAACACCGACGCCGAAGGCCGCCTGGTGCTGGCCGACGCGCTGTGCTACGCCCGGGAGCAGGGCATCACGCGGCTGGTGGACGTGGCCACGTTGACTGGGGCCATGGTCACTACCCTGGGCAAAGCCTGCACCGGTGTCATGGGCAACGACAACAAACTCGTCCAGCAGACCATCGACGCCGGCAAGAAGACTGGCGAGAGATTCTGGGAACTGCCGATGTTCGACGAATACAAAGACCTGATCAAAAGCGACGTTGCCGACATGAAGAACAGCGGCGGACGCCAGGCTGGGTCCATCAGCGCCGCGCTGCTCCTGGCCGAGTTCGTCGACGGCGCGGCCTGGGTGCACCTGGACATCGCCGGAACGTCGACCTCGGACCGCGCCTCCGGCTACCTGGTCAAGGGCGCGACCGGGGTGCCCGTTCGAACGCTGGCCCAGTTGGCCATGGACCTGGCGGCTGAGGGCGCGCCCAAAAAGTCCGGAAGCAAAACAAAGGCCGGATAGGGGAGACTGATCATGACCAGTTCTAACGAGACCGAAGCCAGATAGGGGAGGCGCAACGTGACTAGCTCTTACGAAACCATCGGCAAGCCGGTTGGGCGCGCGGAAGGCCCGGCCAAGGTTACCGGACAAGCCATCTACCCCGCCGACGTCAACCTGCCGGGCATCCTGGTGGGCAAGTGCCTGCGTAGCCCCTTCCCCTATGCCAAGATCGTGTCCATCAACCAGGACTCGTTGGCGGAGGCCCGGAAGGTGCCCGGCGTGCATGCCGTGTTGACCGCCGATGACATACCGCCCCATCTGGTGGGGCGGATGCTCCGGGACATGCCCATTCTGGCCCGGGACGTGGTCCGGTTTGCCGGACAGAAGGTCGTGGCGGTGGCCGCGGAAGACGACGATATCGCCGAAGAAGCCCTGAACCTGATACAGATCGAGTATGAAGAATTGGAGCCCATCTTGGACCCGGTGGCGGCCATCAGGCCCGGCGCCACCACCCTTCATCCTGAGTTCAGCGGTTACGTGGGAACAGCAGGCGGCGCGCAAGACCACCCCAACATGGCCGGGCACGGCGTCTGGAGCCGGGGCGATGTCGAAAAAGGCTTCGCCGAAGCTGATTATGTCTTTGAACACACTTTCAAGACCAATCACCAGCACCAGGCGTACATCGAGCCACACGCCTCGGTGGTCTTCCTGGACACCACCGGGCGGGTCCAGGCCTGGGTCAACAGCAAGATGCCCTTCCAGGTGCGGCAGCAGCTGTCCGAAGGCATCGACATGTCCACCGGCCAGATACGGGTCAACCCCATAACCATTGGCGGCGACTTCGGCGGCAAGGGCGGGTTCATGGACAGCCACCTGGGTTTCTGGCTCTCCAAGACCACCGGCCGCCCCGTGCGCATGGTGATGACCTACATCGAAGAACTGATGGCCGGCAACCCCCGCCACCCGGCCGTGATGACCTTCAAGACGGGCGTTAAGAAGGACGGCACGTTCACCGCCCGGCAGGCCAACCTGGTCTACGACAGCGGCGGGTACGCGGCATTCAAACCCCAGCGGGGCGTCTCCTACGGCGCCCGCTGCCTGGGTCCGTACAAGATTCCCCACGGCCATATCGACTCCTACGTGGTCTACACCAACCAGGTGCCCTGCGGCAGCATGCGGGCGCCCGGAGATCCCCAGTCCATCTTCGCCGCCGAGGCACAGATCGACCTCATCGCCCGCGAATTGGGCATGGACCCGGCCGACCTCCGCAGGAAGAACCTGGTGCAGGACGGCGACGAATCCCCCTTGGGACATCGGTGGCAGAACATCATGGGCCTTCGGACCCTGGAAGCCGCCATCAAAGAGTCCGGCTACGACGCCGCCAAGCCCCAGAATCCTGGTAAGCTGACCGGACGCGGCATGGCCATCTGCGAGCGGCATGTCGGCGCGGGCAGCTCCACCGCCAAGATCACCGTGGACTCCGACGGACTGGTCACTCTCTACACCGCCCTGCCCGACACCGGGTCTGGCTTCTACACCGTGCTCCGCCAGATTTTGGGACAAGAGTTGGGCGTGGCTTACGATGAGATCAAGATGGTGAATTGGAGCACCGACGATGTCGATTTCGAGACCGGCGTGGGTGGCAGCCGGGTGACCCACGTGGCCGGCCAGGCCGTTTACCGGACGGCTCAGGAGTTGCGCCAGAAGATGGTAACCATGGCCGCCGACATGTTTGGCTGGCCCGAGGACGAGACCGGCTTCTCCCACGGGCAGGTGACCGCGCCGGGTAAGACTTCGGTTAGCCTGGGCGACCTGGTTGCCCGGTCCGGCGGCCTCATGGAATCCGAGAATACCTACGACTCAGAGCGCGACGAAGACATCACCGTGTTCTGCGTCCAGATCGCCGAGGTTGAAGTGGACGAAGAGACGGGCCAGATTAGCCTGACCAAGTTCACCTCCGCCCATGACGTGGGGACGATCTTGAACCCGCTGGGGCACCAGGGCCAGATCGACGGAGCGGTGATGCAGGGCATCGGCTACGCCCTGACCGAAGACCTACAATATGACGAGGGCCACGTGACCACCCTGTCGATGGGCGAATACAAGATACCGTCCATGCCCGATATGCCGGAGCTTCGGACGGTGCTGGTCCAGAGCGAAAGCGGCGGCCCCTCACCCTACGGCGGCAAGGCGATCGGCGAGCAGGGAATCAGCTCGGTGGCCCCCGCCATCGTCAACGCCATCTTGGATGCCACCGGAGTCAGCATGACCGAGATTCCGGTCAGCTCCGAGAAACTGTTCCGGGCGATGGCCGGCCGGCGGCGCGGCAGCGAATAATCGACGGCGTGCCGGCCGACCGGTGGTGTATAATTCGCGCTAATAATTAGGGACTCTCCTCGGGAACAGCGCAGCTAAATAGACGGAGGATTACCGCCATGCCTACGATCGACTCTCTGGGACACGTTGGGATCTACGCGGAAGACCTGATGAAGATGCGGGACTTCTACACCCGTGTCATCGGTCTCACCATCTCGGATGAAGACCTGGAAGAGCGCGGAATGACCTTCCTGACCGCCGACAAAGAGCGGGAGCATCACGAGTTCGTCCTGATGAAGGGCCGGGTGACCCGTGACGATGCCAAGGTCATTCAGCAGATCTCGTTCATCGTTCCCACACTGGAAGACCTGCGGGAATACCACGCCCGTTTGGAGGCCGAGCCAGACGTAAAGGTCGAGCGGATCGTCAGCCATGGCATCGCCTTCGGCATGTATTTCTTCGACCCGGAAGGCAACCGCATCGAGTTGTACGTCCGGACTCCTTATAAAGTCCCTCAGCCCATGGGCGACCCCATTGACCTGGCCATGTCCAACGAAGAATTGGAAGGCATCGCCAAGGCCCGCATACCCGCCGGCAGCTAACTTCACATAAAATCCAGCAGCAACCGCAAAAGGCCGAAAGGCACGCCGCTTTCCCGTATTCATAGAAGTTAGCGAGCCTGCCTCTCGGCCTTTTTATTTATGATCCCACCTGGAAGAACCATGAGCAGCGGCCAAACAGCACGCTACGAAGACCTTCCTCGCGAATACCACATCTTCAAGTGGCGGATACTGCTGGCCTTCGCCGGGTTCTACCTGTTCCTCTACCTGGGCCGGTTCAACTTCTGGCCGGTAGCCCCCTTGGTCAAAGAGGACCTGAGCCTCTCCAACTTCGAGGTTGGTCTGGTGAACGCCATGCTTCTCTGGGGCTTCGGCCTGGGCGACCTGGTCCACGGCCGGCTCAGTGAAACCTATGGTTTGCGGCTGTGGGTCCTGATCGGCGCCATCCTCACCACCATCTTCAACTGGGTCACCAGCTTCGCCACATCGGCAGTGACCATGGCCATACCCTGGGGCATCGCCGGATTCGTCAACGCCGCCTGCTGGGCCCCCGGAATCAGCATGATCTCCCAATGGTGGCCCCGCCGCAACCGGGGCATGGCCATGGGCATCGTGGGCACCGCCGCTGGCGGCGCAATGGTGATGATGTGGTGGATATCCGGCTACGTGGGCGCCGAATGGGGCTGGCGCGCGTCCTTCCGCTACCCTCCTTTGATCATTGCCGTGCTGGGTATCGCCTTCTACTTCATCGTCCGGGACCGTCCTTCCAAGGTCGACCTGCCCGAGTATGTGGAGGATGACGTGGTCTCCGCCGTGCCCGAGGCCATCGACCCGGAGCGTCTCAAGGGTCTGGGACCCTACAAAGAACTGCTGTCCAATCCCAGGTTCCTATTGGCCAGCCACGTCAAGGGACTGGAGAACGTGGTCCGCTACGGGCTCACCACCTGGGTCCCCATCTACTACTTCGAAGAGGGCGGGCTGTCCATCGAGTCCACGGTCCTGCTCACCATCCTGCTTCCCATGGGCTACCTGATCGCCCCGCCAATCGCCGGTATATTCTCCGACCGGTATCTGGGCAGCCGCAGGCGGCCGATGGTTATCTTCTCCTGCGCGGTCAGCGCGATCGTGCTGGTCTGCATCGCCCTGGCCCCTCCGGTCAACGTCACTCTGGGAGCCGTGCTGCTTTTGGTTGGCGGGCTTTCCATGGGCATGTCTCCCATGTCCACCGTGGCCGTGGACATCGCCGGGCGGCACATGTCGGGCACTTCTTCGGGCCTGCTGGACGCCCACGGCTACGCCTACGCCGGCGCCCAAGCCCTGATATTCGCCGCCGTGCTCGACATGGCCGGCAGCCCGTGGCCCATCGTCTTCATCGCCATGGCCGTCACCAGAGTCGTCTCCGGGATCATGATCTCCGCCGTCAAGGTCTAGCTTCGCCCCCGCTAGTCATCTCCCCCCGCCGCCAAATGCCGCCTTGACAACCGGTCAGCTAATGCTAGAATTAGTTCCCGCAATCAATTGCAATAACTTTCGTTCGCACCACTGTTCTCCCGGCCCCGACCTCCTATGTCTACAGAGATGACAACCCATGAAAAGGCCATCGAGACACTGCGTCTCAAGGGCCACCGGCTTACCCCGCAACGGCTTATCGTGCTTTCCTGCATCGCCGCCGGCGGGGGACATAAGGGCGTGGACGAGGTTTTCCAGGCCGCCAAGAAGGCTTATCCCTACATGGACATCGCCACCGTCTACCGGACGTTGCATCTGTTCAAGGGTTTGGGAGTGGTGACCGAGGTAGCCATCGGCGACCGGTTGCACTTTGAGTTAACCGACCCGAACGGGCACCATCACCACATGGTCTGCCGGGTCTGCAACGGCGCATTCAACCTAAGCCCCCATTACCTGGCCGAATTCCGCGAAGTTCTGAATAGCGAATTTGGATTCGAGCCGGACCTGGAGCACTTCGCCGTCAGCGGTGTTTGCGCCCAGTGCCAAGCGGCTGGCAAAACCAAGGACACCGGCCCAGATGATTCAACACACAATAAAGAGGTTCATGACTAGATGACGCGTATATTTCACGGTGGCATGATTTGGGCGGTCCTGCTATTGGCTTTGGCGCTCAGCGCTTGCGGCGGCTCGTCAGACCAGCCGGACGCCAGCCAAGACCAGAGGCTTAGGGTGGTGGCCACGGTTTCGCCGATCACCAACATCGTTGAGAATATCGGAGGCACGCGGATACGGCTGGAAGGCGTCGTGCCCGAGGGCGTTAACTCCCACACCTTTGAGCCGAATCCGTCCATGGCTAAACTCCTCTCCCAAGCCGACTTGATCGTGATCAACGGCCTGTTCTTGGAGGAGCCAACCCTGGCATTGGCCGAGGCCAACAAGCAAGCTGACACCGTGATCCTGAATCTGGGCGATCTTTCGGTGACGGAAGACCAATGGCAATTCGACTTCACCTTCCCGGAGTCTGCCGGCCATCCCAACCCACACCTTTGGCCGGACCCCAATCTGGGCCTGCGGTACGCTGAGTTGGTCCACGGCCAGTTGACTGCCTTGGATCCGGACAATGCCCCCTACTTCGACGAAAACCTGGCCCGGTTCAGGGAGCGGGTCATCAAGATGGACCAGGCCTTCAGGACCGCGGTCGCGACCGTGCCGGAAGGGAACCGTAAGTTGCTGACTTACCACGATTCCTGGGCGTACTTCGCCAAACAGTACGGTATGGAGGTGATTGGAGCGATTCAACCCTCTAATTTCGCGCAACCTTCTGCCAATGATGTGGCCGGGCTGATCGACCAATTGAAATCGCTGGGCCTTCCGGCCGTCTTCGGCTCTGAAGTTTTTTCCAGTGACGTGTTGGAAGCCATCGCGGATGAGGCCGGCGCCCAGTTCATTGATGAGATGGCCGACGACGACCTACCCGGCAAGCCTGGCGACCCGGAACATACCTACCTGGAATTGATGCGCAAGAACGTAGCGGTGATGGTCCCGGCCCTGGGTGGGGATGCCACGGCAGTGGAGGGGCTTGAGACTGGAAACGTGTTTGAAGGGGACAGCGGAGCCATTTACCCGCAATAAAGGATAATCCATGTACCTACACCCTCGATTACTGGCACTGGCCAAAGATGTCAGGTTACGTATCGTCCTGGCGGCAGTCGTCGGCATGCTGGCGGTGGCGGCCGGAATCGCGCGGCTGTCGGTGGCCGCCGTGGTCATCGTCAAGGTTATAAACGAGGGCGCGGCGTTCTCGTCCCTGACCTGGCCTTTGGCCGCCATGGCGGGACTGATCGTCTTGCGAAGCGGACTTCAGTACCTGCAAGAGGTCATCAGTCACCACACCGCCAGCATCGTAAAGGTGGCACTGCGGGAGCGGTTGTACCGCCATTGCCTGGCCCTTGGCCCCGGCTACTTCGACCAGAGCCGGACCGGCGATGTACTGATGTCTCTGGCTGAGGGCGTGGAACGGCTTGAGGCTTTCTTTGGCCGCTACCTGCCCCAGATGATCGTGGCGGCTTTGGCGCCGCTGCTGATCTTTGTGTTCATGGCCGTCATCGACCTGCGGACCGGTTTGGTCTTCCTGGCGTTCGCCCTCTTTACCCTGGTTATTCCCAATCTGTTCCACCGCTGGACCCGCGATAGCAGCATGGCGCGCCGAGACGCTTACGGTGCGCTGGGGGCCGACTTCCTGGACGCGGTCCAAGGTCTTCCCACCCTGAAAGCCTTCGGGCAGAGCAAGGCCCGCGGTGAGCTTCTGGCCGACCGTGCCCGGGCATTGTTCCGGACAACCATGGGCGTGCTGGCGGCCAATAGCGCCACCAGCGCCCTGACGATCCTGGGGATCGCCGCTGGGGCCGCGGTGGCCCTGGGCTGGGGCGCGGTCCGGGTCAGCAACGGCGAACTGGAGCTGCGCGCTCTCATGATTGTGCTCATGTTGGGCGTGGAGATCTTCCGGCCCTTACGTGAGTTGGTCCAGCTCTACCACGACGGCATGATTGCCATGTCCTCCGCTGAGGGCATCTTCGACATAATGGACGCCGAGATCGAGGTGGCTGAGCCTGCCGACGGCTCGGCACGCTTGGACCTTATCCCCGAATTGAGGTTCGAGTCGGTCGATTACGCATACAGCGGCGGCCGCCGGCCCGCGCTACACGGCCTGTCTTTCACCCTGAAAGCCGGTGAAACCCTCGGCCTGGTCGGCCCCAGCGGAGCGGGCAAATCCACCATTGTCTGGTCCATCCTGCGGTTCTTCGACCCCCAGAGCGGCCGGATCCTGCTGGGTGGCGCCGACATTCGGGAGATTCCCCTGGCCCAGTTGCGGGACCAGGTGGCGGTCGTGACCCAAGACACCTACCTGTTCCACGGCACCGTGGCGGAGAATCTGCGATTCGGAGGGCCCGGCGCAACCCAAGAAGACCTCGAAACCGCGGCCAAAGCCGCCAATGCCCACGAATTCATCAGCCACCTGCCGAACGGCTATGACACCGTTGTGGGAGAGCGCGCGGTCCGCCTGTCCGGCGGACAGAAACAACGCATCGCCATCGCCCGGGCGCTGTTGAAGAACGCCCCAATCCTGGTCCTGGACGAGGCCCTGTCCAGCGTGGATGCCGAGAACGAGGCAGTCATCCAAGAGGCCCTCGACCGTTTGATGGAAGGCCGCACCACCTTGATAATCGCCCACCGGCTATCCAGTGTGGTCAACGCCGACCGCATCATCGTGCTGGAAGACGGACGCCTGGTGGAGTCGGGGACCCACTCTGAGTTGGTGGCCGCCGGCGGCGTCTACTCCAGCTTGATGGCCCAGCAGCAGGATATCGACGACGAACACGTTGGCGATCCGGGTAAGGAACACGCCCACGCCGGTGCTTCCGCCGTCCTGGCTCATGACACCGCGCCTGCCCCGGACACGGGGGCCTTCGTGCCCCAGCCCGCCCACCAGGGCGAAGGTCACCACCATCATGCCGTGCCGACTGCCGGGGCCGCAACCGCCCCGGCATCCCGCTTGGGCTTCATGACGGTCTGGCGCAGGCTGTTTCAACTGGTCCGCCCATGGCGCGGCGAATTGGCCCTGACGTTCTTTTTGGGCCTGCTTCATCACGGTTCCATCATCGGGCTAAGCGTTATCAGCGCCCTGTTGGTCGGCGAGGTAATCACTGGCGGCGACCTGACGGCGCTTCTGGTCCTGCTGGGGGTGTTCGTGCCCCTGGCCGCCTTCTTCACCTGGGCTGAGTCTTGGGTGGCCCACGACATGGCCTACCGGCTGCTGGCCGAGATGCGGGTGGATGTCTACAACAAGCTTGACCCTCTGACCCCGGCCTACATGGTGCGCCGCCGTTCGGGCGACCTGGTGAGCGTGGTTGGAGGCGATGTGGAGCTGGTGGAGTTCTTCTTCGCCCACACCATCACCCCAGCCTTCGTCGCCATCCTGGTCCCGGCGGGCGTGCTGGCTACGCTGGCGTTCATCGCCTGGCCCGTCGCGCTGGTGCTTTCGCCGTTCCTGTTGGCCACCGCCATCAGCCCCTTCATGGCCCAGAAACGTTCCGAGGGTCTGGGAGAAGAGCTGCGCAGTCAGTTGGGCGATGTCCACGCCCACATGGTGGACAGCATCCAGGGGATGCGGGAGATCGCGGCATTTGGTCAGGGTCCGTCCCGCACGGCGGAGATGGTGGCAAATAGCTGGCGATTCGCCCACTTCCAGCTTAGATTCTTGAAGGAAAGGGCCTTCCAGGTCGGGTTCATCGAGGGCATGACCGCCTTGGGCGGCCTGGCCGTCTTGGCCATGGGCGTGTGGCTCATGACCAACGGCGATATTTCCCGTACCCAGTTGGTACTGTCGGTGGTCCTTTCGGTGGCGGCCTTCGCCCCCATCGCAGATATCGCCAGGACCATCAAGCAACTGATGGAAACCCTGGCGGCGGCCCGCCGTTTGTTCGTTGTGCATGACGAACCGGTGCCCGTGATCGACGGCCCCGGCGTGCCTTCCAGCCCCAACGGCTCCAAACCGTCGCCGGCGCTCAGCTTCGAACACGTGGGGTTCTCCTACGGCGAGGGCGAAGCACAGGCCCTGCACGGCGTGAGCTTTGATGTCGATCCGGGGCAGACCGTGGCCCTGGTCGGGCGGTCCGGCGCCGGGAAGACCACCTGCGCCAACCTGGTCATGCGGTTCTGGGACCCAGCCGAGGGACACGTGCGTCTGGGCGGCCACGACCTGCGGGAATTTGAATTGGACGACCTGCGCCGCAAGATCGCGTTGGTGTCCCAAGACACCTATCTTTTCAACGCCAGCATTCGCGACAACCTGAGACTGGGTAAGATCGACGCAACCGACGCCGAGATCGAAACCGCGGCGCGCCAGGCCAACGCCCATGAATTTATCGCATCGTTCCCCGACGGCTACGATACCAAGGTTGGCGAACGGGGCATGCAGCTCTCGGGCGGCCAGCGGCAGCGCATATCCATCGCCAGGGCGCTATTGAAGAACGCGCCGCTCCTGATACTCGACGAGGCCACGTCCTACTTGGACGCGGTCAACGAACGCCAGGTCCGGAATGCCCTGGAAACCTTGATGGAAGGCCGGACCACGCTGGTGATCGCCCACCGGCTGTCCACCGTCCGGGACGCCGACCGGATCGTGGTGCTGGACAACGGACACGCCGTCGAGCAGGGCAATCATCACGAACTGCTGGCGAGCCACGGTCTGTACTCCCAGTTAGTTTCCACCCAGTTGGTCGGCGCCGCATCGGGGGCGGGCCATCCCGAGGAAAAACACACCGAGGAAAAACACTCCGGGGAGAACCGTGACGCCCACCATCAATCCGGCCACCAAGGAGACGGGCATCACGAGGGGCACGCGGACCACCGCGGCGGCCCGCTGCCCGGTATGCCCGAAGTGGACCCGCACCACCACCATTAAGCGGCTAGAAGCGCTTAGATGAGCAGCCAAGAACCGGGTTAGATCGCCGATAGATCAAGCCGATAGATCAAAAGGAAGACAATGTTACACCCCCTGCCACATGAACGCGGGCCAGGAGAGCCCGTCGTAGATATCAAGTCGGTCACCTGCGGCTACGAGAAGCAGCGGGTGCTGTCCGACGTCAGCCTGCGGGTGATGCGCGGCGATTTCGTCGGTCTGCTGGGCCCCAGCGGCTCGGGCAAGACCACTTTGCTGCGCACCGTGCTCGGCGCCGTCGACCTCTACGAGGGCGAGGTCCTGGTCAATGGCGTCTCCACATCCCGGAAGCGCCCCAGGGTCGGTTACGTGCCCCAGTTGGAGACCATCGACTGGAATTTCCCCGTCACTGTCCAAGAAGTGGTGATGATGGGCCGCACCATGGAGAACCGCCTATTCCCCTGGCACCGCAAGGAAGATAAAGCGCTAGCCAAGGATATGATGGACCGGCTGGGCATCTTGGACCTGGCGGGACGGCACATCCGCGAACTTTCCGGCGGGCAGCAGCAGCGGGTATTCTTGGCTCGCGCTCTGGTCAGCAGTCCCGAACTGTTGCTGTTGGACGAGCCTACCTCCGGAGTGGACATCAAGACTAGGGACGACGTGATGCACCTGCTCCACGACCTTAACCACGACGGCGTGACCATCATCATCACCACCCACGAGATCAACGCCGTCGCCGTGCATCTGCCTTGGGTCGTGTGTCTGGCGGGCCGGATACTGGCCGAAGGGCCGCCATCGGAGGTCATAACCACCGAGGTCTTGAAGCTCACCTACGGCGCCGAGATGCCGGTGATCCACTACGATGGCATGACCATCGTGGCCGAAAGCCCCCACTCTTACGGCTCGAACGGAAAAGAAACCCTGCCCCCGGTCCACGTGCACCAACCGGGCGGCGACCCGGTCGAAGAAGCCAGCCATGTGGGCGGTCGCCGGTTTGACCCGGCGACCGAGGCCAGGCACATCAGGGTCCATCGCGCCGATCCAAAGAATGTTGACGGCCACGTTCACCACGCCGGCCACCAACATGCCGAAACTGAGGCGGATACCGGCGAGGGCGGCAACCATGTTTGAGCCATTCGACTACCAGTTCTTCGTGCGCGGCCTGATCGCGGCCACCCTCGTTGGCGGACTGTGCGGCATGATCGGGGTGTACGTCGTGCTCAAGCGGATGGCCTACATCGGTCATGGACTGTCCCACGCTGTGTTAGGCGGGGCGGTGGTCAGCTTTGTGCTGTCCATCAACTTCTTGGTTGGCGCCACCGTCTGGGGGTTCTTCTGCGCCCAGTTGATCACCCTCACCGCCAAGAAGCGCAAGATAGCGGCCGACGCCGCCATTGGCGTTATCACCACGGCCAGCTTCGCCTTTGGCATCGTCCTGATCAGCCGGTACAAGTCGTTCACCAGGGACTTCGAGGCCGCCCTCTTCGGCAACATTCTGGGGGTGAGCGCGGGCGACCTGATGGCCATCGTGGTGGTCACGTTAGCGGCCATTGGCGTGCTGTTCGTCGCCTACAAGTACTTCCTGTTCGCCACGTTTGACGGCGAGGTTGCCGAGTTCTACGGAGTTCCCACCGGCTGGGTGGAGACCCTGTTTTCCCTGGTGCTCGCGGCGACCATCGTGGTCTCCATGCAGGTGTTGGGCGTGCTGCTCATCGCCGGCGCCACGGTTATTCCGCCCGTTTCGGCCCGGATGCTCAGCGACCAGTTCCGCACCGTGCTGCTACTTTCGACCGCGCTTGGCGCTGCCTGCGGCTTCGTGGGCATCTACCTCAGCTTCTTCATCGACGTTTCGTCTGGCGCCAGCGTGGTGCTGGTGGAGGCCGCGGTGTTCGCCTTGGTGATGGTCTACACGAACCTGAGACCCCGACGGGTGCCAGACCCGCTGCCGATCGCCCACCAACTCAGGATAGGCCAGCCCAGTCCCGGCGAACCCGATTAATGAACCCCTGATTAGCAGATACGGCGGGTACGGGCATATACTTAGAAGTGATAGTGAAAGGGAGACTGTGATGTCGATCGAAACTGTAGCGATACTAAGCCCCGGAGACATGGGGCACGCCATTGGCCAACTTCTGAAAGAACATGAGCTGGAGGTCCTGACCTGTCTGTCGGGCCGCAGCCAACGGACGCGTGCGCTATCTGAGAAGGCCGGGATCACCGATGTGCCCGATCTGAATGACCTGGTCCAACAGTCCGACATACTGTTGTCCATCACCGTATCAGAGGCGGTTCCCGGACTGTGCCGCGAAGTCGCCGACGCCGTGAAAGCCACCGGAGCAGACTTGCTGTTCGCCGAATGCAACGCCATCGCCCCTGCTTTGAGCAAGGAGATGGAAGGTGTGCTGACCGCGTCGGGCGCCCGTTATGTGGATGCTTCCGTGATCGGCGGGCCGCCCCGCAACGGCTCCAGCCCCCGGCTCTATTCCTCTGGCGACAACGTTGCAGAGTTGATGCAGCTTCGGGAGTTCGGTCTGGACGTTCGCGATCTGGGGCCGCAACTGGGCCGCGCGTCGGGAATCAAGATGTGCTACGCGGCCATGACCAAGGGCACAACAGCCCTGCAAGCCGAGCTGTTGATAGCGGCTGAGAAACAGGGTCTGACCAAAGAGCTGATGGCCGAATTCGAGGACGGCATGCCGGCGTTGGTGAGACGCATGGAAGGCTGGATGCCTGGGATGCCTGCCAAGTCCCGCCGTTGGGTTAGCGAGATGGAGCAGATCGAGGCGACGTTCGATGGCCTGGGCCTCACGCCCAACATCTTCAAGGGCGTGGCCGACATGTACCGGATGATCGGCAGCACGCCTTTGGGCGACGAAAACCCGGAGAGCCGTGACAAGAATCGCGATTTGGCCGAGACCATCCGCCTCATCGCTGAATCGACGGGCGACTGAGCGTTAGTACCGCGAACCTCAAACAAAAAGGCCCCCGGAGATGTTTATCATCCCCGGGGGTCTCTTCTTTTTCGGCGTATCCGGATCGTCCCTAGGCTTCGGTTTGTTCGGTTTGGCTGCCCTTCACGGTGATGGTGATGTGGGCCATGGAGGTGGAGTCGGGAGCGCCGTGCCAGTGGTTCTCGCCGGCGGGAATGACAACCACATCGCCCTCGGTGACGGTCAGGGACTCATCATCGGTGGCTACGATGCCGGTTCCCTCGGTTACAACCAGGATCTGGTCGCCGGAGTGCTTGTGGAACTTGTTCCGGGAACCGGCGTCAAAGGCGACGATGGCGAAGTTGAAATTATTGCTGTCCGCGGGGTCCAGTATGCTCTGGCGCCAGACCTGTGTGCCGGTCATCAGACCGCCGGAGCCCAGATCACTCATGTCGGCCTTGGTCCTAGGCACACTGCTCATAGTAACTTTCTTCATAGATTCCTCCTGCTGCGGGTCCACCTGAGGTGGGAGATTTAGGCGGACATAATAATACAATCTGATCTGGGGTAAGTCCACAGCCGGGCGTAGCTTGGGTCCCTGGCGTCCCCGCCGCTATCCGGAACTTCGCATCTCTTCCAGGGTCTCGGCGATGGTGCGGGCCAGGTTGCCGGGACGGTCGGCGAATTCGGGCGTGGAATACCATTCGTAGTCGAAGCTGCGGAGGATGGTTCCCTCGATACTGCACCGCAGATTGGACACGATAACCTTGAAGCCCAACCGCTGGGTCGCCCGGTCAGCCAGCATCTCCAGAACGACTTCAGGGCAGTCGAAGACCACCAGGAACCCGCCCTCTTTCTTGCCGTCGGTGACCCTGGCGCGGAACACCTGGCCCAGTCGTTCTTCCTCAACGATCGTGTAGGCCCGCTCCGGCACATCATGGTCCGGCCAGCCGATGCTGATCGGTCCGCCCAACTTCCAGTGGTGCATCTGGTTAACCGGCCCCCGCTCTTTCTTTGGCCGTGGCGACTCTATCGCCGCCTTTGAACACGGCGGCCACGTCTCTGAGGTTCTCCATGTTCTGGGTGGGATCGCCGTTCACCACCAGCAGGTCGGCCTCCTTGCCCGCTTCCACGGTCCCGATGATGTTATCGATGCCCAGGGCGGCCGCGGGGCTGCGCGTACCGGCGTGGATGGCCTCAATGGCTGACAGGCCGGCGGCATGGAGGGTCATGATCTCCCCTTGAAAGTCGCCGAATGGGTAGTAGCTCCAACCGCAGTCGGAGCCGCCCACCAGCTTCACTCCGGCCTTCACCAGGGCGGTGAACTGGGCCAGCGACCGTTCGCCGGAAGACGTGGAGCGCTCCAGGCGTACCTCTTCGTCGGCGGTCAGGGCGCGCTCGGTCTTGATCTTGGCCAGCCGGGTCCGGTTGGCGTTGCCCAGGCCCATGGTGGGGTTGAGCCAAACCTCCGAGGCGGCCAGCCGGCCGGCGGTCTTGTCGTCGTACCGGTAGCTGCCGTCATTATCGTAGAAAGAGCAATGCAGGATCGCGTCCACCCCGGCGTCGAGCGCCGCATTGATGGCGTCGGTGCAGCGGCAGTGGGCCAGAACAGAGCGGCCCCGGTTGTGGGCCTCTTCCACGATGGCGGTCAATTCGGCCACCGAGTACGACGCCCGGTAGGGGTCGCTGGTGAGAGTGCTGCCGCCGGAAGCAGCAATCTTGATGAAATCTGCCCCCTGCTTGATCAGGTACCGGACACGCGCGCGCACTGCGTCCAGGCCGTCGGCCTCGCCGCCCATGTACCAGAGGTGCCCGCCGGTCACGGTCAGCGGCGGGCCGGAGACCAAAACCCTGGGGCCTTCCACCAAGCCCTGGGCCAACCCTTCTTTCAGGGCGAAGGCCGTCCGGCCCCATGAACCGCAGTCGCACATGGTGGTGACGCCTGAGGCCACTGCCGCGGTGGAGTTGCGGGCCGAACGCAGGAGCCGGATCTCGTCGTTGTCGTCGTCGTTGACCTGCTCGCCGGTCCGGCCGTCGCCAGGCATGTTGGTGTGGGTGTGGATATCGAATAGCCCGGCCAGCAGTGTCCCGCCGGGAAAATGCAATGTCTCTCTAGGCGCGCCGGCGCTGTCCAGACTCTCCGCTTCCGAGGCCGGGCCGGCCCACCTGATGGCGCTGCCCTGGATGGCTACGGCCATCCCTTCTTGGACCTTGTCGGCGACCCCGTCAATCAGTTTGCCGGGCAGGATTATCCTTAGGGTGTTATCAGCGAGGGGGTTGTCAATCTGAGGCAACGGACTCCTCCAGAATATTCCGAGACGAATAACCATTGGCCCGCAGGCCGGGACCGGGCGGCTAGATTATAGCCTACCGGCGCTCACGGAGCATGAGGAAGGCCAGGGGAATGGCCGACGCGGCGATCAGCAGCAATGCAGGCAATGCCGCCCGGGCGAAGAACGCCTCGGATGCCGCCGACCAGATGGACGTGGCCAGTGTGTTGAACCCGATGGGACTGAGGATCAATGTGGCGGGCAACTCTTTCATCACCAACAGAAAGACCAATGCCCAACCGGCAAGCAGTCCCGGCCGGGCCACCGGCAGCGTCACCGATGAGAATGCCCGCAGGGGGCTGTTGCCCAGGCTACGCGCCGCTTCCTCGATCCTGGGGCTGATCTGGAGCAATGAAGTCCGTACCGCGCCAAGCGCCGGCGAGAGGAACAGCACCACGTAGGCCAGCAGCAACAACCCGGTGGTCTGGTACAAGGGTGGCGCGTACCTGGCGCCAAAGAAGACTAACGCCAAAGCAATGGCGATTCCCGGCAGAGCGAACCCGACGTAACTCAGCCGTTCCAACAGGCCGCTGAGGGCGCCGTGATACCGCACCGATAGCGCCGCCACCGGCAGAGCCGCAACCACGGCCGCGGTTGCGGCCAACGCCGCGATGTAGACCGAATTCCCCACCGCCTCCCAGACCACGTTGACTGGCTCTCCGGCTGAGATTCCCCTGGCAACCCAATACCCCAAGACGGACATGGGCGCAGCCAATGAAACCGCCACCACCGCCGTGCAGAACGCGAGGGCAGGCCAGCGCCACGTTCCCAGGCGCACGATCGTCGGCGGGCGGGATGCGGAGGTTGAACTGCTGTAATAGCGGGCCCTTCCCCGGCTGAAAACCTCCAGACCCACGATGGCCAGAGCCAGGACCACAAGCGCCAGCGACAACCCCGCCCCCAAGGTGCGGTCCAAGGCGGCCTCGTATTGTACGAAGATGGCCCAGGTGAACGTCTCGTAATGTAGAAGAGACACGGCCCCGAAATCGGAGAGAGTGTAGAGGGCGACCAGGAGCCCTCCGGCGGCGATGCCCGGCCGCAACAGAGGCAGGGTCACCGAGAAGAAGGTGGCCCAACTGCCCATTCCCAATCCCCGTGACGATTCTTCGAGGGATGGGTCGATACGCAGCAAAGCCGCCCGGACCGTCAACACCACATACGGGAAACTGAGAAATGTGAGGGTTAGCATCGCTCCGGCGAAACCGTGAATGTCAGGCAACCGGTCGATGTTGAACGGGCTCTCCAACGCCTGCTGAAGCATGCCCCTGGGGCCAAGGGCGGCGATCACGATGAAACCCGCGACGTAGCTTGGAATGACCAGCGGCAGGGCCGAAAGCACGATCCACCCACGGCGGAAGGGTATGTCGGTCCGGGCGGTGAGCCAGGCCAGGGGCAGGGCCAGGACCACGGAAGCCGCCGTGACGGAGATGATCAAGAGGATGGTCCGGCCCAGGATGGCTGCCACCCGTTGCCGGTATAGCAGGTCCCAAACGTCTCCGCCCGAGTCTAGGGTCCGCACGACCAGGTAGACCAACGGCAGCAGCAGCGCGGCCCCGACCAGGACGGCCGGCGCCCAGATCACCACGGGAGGGGTGTTGCGTCCTCCGGTCAATAATCTAAGCCCAACCGTCTTGATCGACGTTAAGCTCAAGGAATGACGCCTGCCGACCGGAGCAGCTTTTGGGTGCCTTCAAGATCGGCCAGGTCCGCCGACGAGAGGTCTGGGGTGTTGACTTCAAATAGCGGGGTAACCCCATGCGCCACCGGGATGCCGGCGGCCAGCGGGTACTCGAATGTCTCGTCCACGAAATACTGTTGTGACGACTCGGACAATAGGAACTCCACGAACCGGTTGGCGTTCGCTCGGTTATTCGACGCCGACAGAATCCCGACTCCCGAGACCATCACGATGGCGCCCGGTCCTCCCGCTGTTGGATGGTAGTTGCGCGCGGCGAAGGACTCACCCTGTTCAGCCAGGAACCGGTGCAGATAATAGTGGTTGACCAGTCCCACGTCAATCTCTCCCGCCGCGGCGGCAGCTACGATCGGAGTGTTCTTGGGATAAACCTTGGGCTCGTTGGCCTGGATGCCCTCCAGCCAACGTAGGGTCTCATCCTCGCCCCACATGACGCGCATGGCGGTAACCATGGTTTGAAACGATGCGTTGGCCGGCGCCCACCCGATTCGGCCCTTCCACTTGGGATTGGTGAACCCGGTTAGATCGGCGGGCAGGTCACTGGGCGTAAGCCGGTCCGTATTGTAGACCACGGTTCTCGCCCGGCCCGAAACCCCGGCCCAATCCCCGCTGGGCGATGACGCCCATTGGGGAACCTTCGATAGCACGCTGTCTGGCAGGGGTGTCATCAGGTCAGACACGGCGCTCAGTCCGCCGGGGTCCTGGGCGAAGAATACGTCGGCCGGCGTGTTACCGCCCTCTTCCAAGATGGTGGCGGCCAACTGGGGCGTCCCGGCGTATTTTACCGAGACATCGATCCCGGTGGCGTCCTCGAACCCCTGCAACAATGGACCAACCAGAGTATCGCTGCGGCCCGAATACACGGTGAGCGACCCGGGATCGTCGCCGGGGCCGGCTGAACCTCCGGAGCCGCCGCAGGCAGCAAGTAATACTGCCAGCATGATCGCAAGCAATCCCAAGACGCCGGTAGGCCTGTTAATCTTCGTACCCATGTTGACGCAGCGTAACCTCGCTGTGATCGATATTCGTCTGGGCAGTATGATAAACAATGTGTCTATTAATTGTCCAATGAAGTATGCACGATAAATTAGCACAGTGTATGAGAATCTAGATTTTCCAACCACGAATCGCGGTCTTTTCCATGGGTGAAATGTCCTTGGAGGCAGCGCAAACACCGGACCGAACAGGGGGAGCTAGGGCTTTACTCGTTAACCTGCGCCCGCCCGCCTGCCAACTCAGCCTGTGCTGCAGATATTTCTTCCCTGTAAAAGCATGCCGGTTGCGCACATATCGCCTATCGAAAACTCTTCGCAATACATTGACATGTTAGAATACAACGCATACACTTATTTGAACTTAAACAGATGCTTTTTTACGCCCGTACAGGCGAGTGCATCGAACTTTGGGACCCCCGGGTTTATCGAGCAGATGAAACAACCGGACCTAAAACAACCTGAGATTGGGCTGATGGACGCTCCAGCTTTGGAGTGTGTCGGCCTGGCCAAACAGTTCGGCGGGGTTCCCGCGGTCGCCGGTCTGGACCTGACCGTACCCCGTGGCCAGGTGTTGGCTTTGCTGGGTCCCAGTGGCTGCGGCAAGACCACCGCTCTCCGGCTGATCTCCGGTTTTGAAAGCCCCGATGAAGGTGTCATCAACATCGGCGGCCGCACGGTCAGCGGCCCCGGCGAGAATACCCCTCCCGAACGCCGCCGGGTCGGCATGGTTTTCCAAGAAGGCGCATTGTTCCCTCATCTAACCGTGGAACAGAACATCGCCTACGGTCTGCCCAAGGGTCCGGGACGTGACGAACGAGTCACCGAGGTCCTTGAACTGATCGGCCTGCAACCGCAACGGCGCCGGATGCCCCATGAGATGTCGGGAGGCCAACAGCAGAGGGTCGCTCTCGGCCGGGCGTTGGCCCCCCAACCGGAAGTTTTGCTGTTGGACGAGCCATTCTCCAACCTGGACCCCAAGCTGAGAGAACAGGTCCGGCGGGACGTTATCGGCATACTCAAGGCGAGCCAAACGACGGCCATCTTCGTGACCCATGACCAGGAAGAGGCTCTGTTCGTCGGCGATGTCGTGGCCGTGATGAACGATGGCCGCGTCGAACAGACCGGCTCTCCCGAAGAGATATTTCACCATCCGGTTACCAAATTCGTGGCCCAATTCATCGGCATGGTGGATTTTCTGCCCGCCAACCACGATTCCGGCAGGCTAAACACCGAGGTCGGTTCCATCGAATGGCCGGGTGAATGGCCGGAATTGCAGGCCGAGGCCCTGGCCGGAGTGAATTCCGACGGGAACAGCCCCTTGGAAGTGATGGTCCGCCCCGACTGCCTGGATTGCCGACCCGCCGCCGACGGCACGGGCGTGGTGATAGACCGAGAGTTCCGTGGGGCCTTCTATCTTTACCGGGTCCAGCTTCCCTCAGGCGCCATGGTCCGGTGTCTGCTGTCACACACCGCCGAGTTCGAGCTGGGCGCCAGCGTATCTGTCAGCCTGCGCGAGGGCCATCACCTGCGGCCCTTCATGGGAGACCGCTTGGTAGCCGTATCCCATGACACAACTGAGGTCGGAAACGTCCACCGTCACTGATCAAGACGGCGCAACATCCTTTGCAGCTTAGGCACCGTTCCAAACATCAACCGTGAATCCAGGGGAGCGATTCTCTGAAGGCACGGTGGGCGATACAAGGACCCTGATGGCGCCACCAAGAAAATCTAGCGGGCACGGTCACGGCGATTCTAGCGAAGGTGACCTGCGCCTATCTCCCGGCACCGAGAATTATCTGCTTTGCCTCTACAAATTGTGGGAGGACGATGAGTCTCCGACCATCACCCAACTGACCGATACCCTGCGCCAACTGCCTGAGACCGAGGGACTGGGCACGTCGGTCCCGTCGGTGGCCGGTATGATTCGGCGCATGCAGCGGCAAAACCTTGTCGACATCGGTCCGGACAAACACATTCGGTTGACCAAACAGGGCTTGGAAGGCGGTGAGGACATCGCCCGGAGGCACCGTCTGGCGGAATGGCTGGTGGTGAAACTGCTGGGGATGGAACTGTATCAAGCCCATAATGAGGCCCACCGGCTGGAACACGGCATGTCCCAGGACTTTCAGGAAAAACTGGTGGAGCGCCTGGGCTACCCCAAGCGTTCGCCCTTTGGCCGTCCCATCCCCGGCACTGGCGAACCCAAGATGCCGGCCAACGCACTGACCCTGGACGCGGCGCAAACCGGGGAGACCTACATCGTCGACCGGGTGCCGGAAGAAGATGCCCAGTTGCTGCGTTTCCTGTCCGATTCCATGATCATACCCGAGCATCCGGTGACGGTTGCGGAGGCCACGCCTTACCTGGGCGTCGTGGAAGTCGCCACGCAGCACGACAAGGTTTCCATCGGCTATAACGTGGCCCGGCAGATCGTGGTCCGGCCGAACGACACCGACCCCGCCGAATAACCGTTACTCTCCCACTTCTTCCTCTGCCGGCGCCAACTTGCTCCGTACTTCAGCCCAGCCTTGGGCCATGGTGCGCTCGGGGAACGGCAACTGGACACCGTCACGAAACACTTTCACCCGGACGAATACCGGCCCGGTCTGGCGCATGATATCTTCCAGGCCGATAAGAAATTCTTCCAACTTGTCGAACTCGTAGGTCTTGGCGTAGCCCGAGCTCTTGGCCATCTGCACCAGGTCTAAGCGGTCCGTCTCTCTGATTGGCACGCCTGAAGTGGACACGGCGGACACATCGTCGAAGACGAAATGGACCAGGTTCGCCGGGTTGGATTCGCCGATTGTCGCCAGGCCGCCCAGGTTGGTCCGCAGCGTGGAGTCGCAGTCCAGCACCAAGATCTTCTCATCCGGCTGGGCCAGCGCCAGTCCAAGACCCACCGCTGGTGCGCGGTCCATGCAGTCGGACAGGTCAACGTCCAGGTCGCGGCGCTCCGACACCTGACTCCATTCGCGAAGGGCCGATGACGTGGAAACCACCAGCGCGTCCTTCCGGTGGAAGTTGACCGCTTTGGTCGCTTCCATCGAAGGAATGACAGGGCCGCCGGGTAGTGTCGGATTTCCACTACTCAAGAGATTCACTTTTTATCGAAGGAATGACAGGGCCGCCAGGCCGTGTCGGATTTCTACTTGTCACGCGGATTCGTCTCCGTCGTTGCTGTCGTCCGGCCTTTCTTCACCGGGTTTGACCTTTCTGCGGTAGATGGGACCGCTGCCGCCGAACCGGTTGAACATCTTACGCCAAACGCCAGTCATCAGGTACATTCCGGCGATGACCAGCGCGCCCCCAATGATGCCCACGAACGGGACCGAGCGCTCGAAGCCCTGAAACAAGAGCCAGAATCCCAGGACCAGAACTCCGTAGGCGGCGAACCGTTCGAACATTCCTCTACCCATGATACGCTTCGCCGTCCTTACTATCCGGTGGTGATATGGGGGATGCTTTCAAACCGGTCCCGGCCCAGGCACTGCAAAAATAAACCGGGGCAGGCGTGTTTACGCCGCCCCGGTAAACTGCGCTAGTGATGCCGGCCGTCTGGGTTATTTCACACCCAGAACGCCGGGAAGTTCTTTGATGGCCGTGTGCACCGTACGCTTGGCGCGCTCGCGGAACTGCACGGGGGTGTTCTCGATCTGAGGCTCGACCATCAGGTGGACGAAGACCGGACCCTCGCAGGTTAGGGCCTCATCGATGCCGTTGGTCATATCCTCCAGGTTGTCGAAGTGGAACACCTTGGCGTAACCGGCCGACCTGGCCATGCCCTCCCAGTCCACATCCTCGCTGCCTGGGATGGGCTGCCCACCGGTGACGGCGTAGACCTTATTGTTGAACAGCACGTGGACCAGGTTTTTGGGCTTCTTGTTGCTGATTGTCACCAGCGCGCCCAGGTTCATCAGCAGGCTGCCGTCGCCGTCCAGGCACAGCACCTTGCGGTCAGGTTGGGCCAGAGCCAGGCCGAGGGCCACGTTGGATGCCTTGCTCATGGCGCCAGAGATGGGAAAGTCCAGACTCTCGTTGGTGGTTAGGCTGGGCAGTCCAAAGCCCACGTTGTTGGCGTTCATGGTGGCCACGAACACCGCTCCGTTCCGCTTGCTGTCCAGCAGCCTGACTGCGTCTGCGTTGTCAATCATTTAGTTGTCTCCATAAGATGGGCTGAAGATTGGGCCGAAAGCCCGTTCGGAATGTGGTTGATCGGGCTTAGGAACCGAACTCGGTGCCCACCAAGACCGCCACGGGTTTGGCTGTGCGCTCGGCTTCCTCGATGGCCAGGCTGATGCGGCCGGCGTCGTCGTCGGTCTCGATCAGGTAGTAAGAGATGCCCCAGGCATGGAGAATGTGCTCGATGAACCGGGCGGCCGAGTCGGTGGTCAGACCGTGCCGGCTCCAGCCCCGGTAGCCAACCAGCATCACCAGGGGTTGGTTCACGTCCAAGCCCAGGCCACGGATGGAGTCACCGGCCTCGAAGATGCCCGTGTTCTGAATCAAGACGATGGGCCGCTTGCCGCCCACCCAGAGCCCGGCGGCGATGGCCATGGTCTCGCCCTCACGGCAGACCGGGACCAGGTCCAGGTCCGGCTCATTGGTTAGCAATTGGTACATGAAGTTGGTCTCGCTGTCTGGCAGCCAGACAACGTGGCTGATCTTGTTCTTCTTGAGTTCTGCCACCACCGACGCGGGGTGCAGTATGACCTCTTGAGTAGTCATTTTGGCTCCTTAACTTTGGGTCCGTTGCAGAGATGGCCGACCGGATCATTCCAGCCTGCTTGTCTCCCGGTCCGGCTCCTCATATGGCTCCTCGCGCAGTCACGATGAGACGACGACCCATTATATTCGCCAGCGGGAAATCGAGTCAAATGAATCACGGTGGGGCAGGCGGAGGGCCGCCGGTGATTCGCACTCCGGACCTGGCCTCAGCCCACGAACTGCCGGGCGGAATAGGGCCGCCGGTGAACTGGACGCTAGCCCGCTGCTCCGGGCCGCTTACCAGCAACGCGGCGCCGGGCAGGACCGCCTCTAAGTCCACGAACCGCCGCCCGCTGGAACCGGACTCGGCGTCCGGCCGGGGCATCAGGACCGCGGACCGGCCCTGGGGCGACAAGTAATTCTGTGTCCAGATGCCGCTGCTTACGGTCGAGCCAACCCCCACCATCAGGTCCGGTTTGTCACGGGCGAAGATCGCAGGGGCGGCGTGGTTCTGGACCAGATGCAGCCAATGGGTGCCCTCCCCCTGGACGTGCAGCCTGACCAGGCTCTGGGCGGTTTCAAGCAGCGTGTAGGCTTGGCTTGGCGTCAGGGCTTCGGGAACCGGGGTGCGCAGTTTGGGGGCGGTCAGGTAGTTGTAATAGGCGTTCAACACCTCTTGCACCGCCTCGGCCTCAGACTGGACATGCAGGCGCAACTGAGCGCCGTCCATATACTGGGTCAGCCTTCCCAATAGCCAGTCCAGCATCAATGGATTGTCGATCATTGGGAACGGCAGGGGGAACTCCCCTCCGGCTGTTGACAGGTATACACCCGCGTCGTCCGGTAGGAACGACCAATCCGGCGGGTCTTGTGCCGCATCGGCCAGATAGACCGGTATCAACACCGGCGGGTGGTCCTGCTGGAGCAACCCGCCCAGAG
>MUCI01000039.1 GCA_002816575.1 SAR202 cluster bacterium Casp-Chloro-G2
GTGGGCGCGGCTGAAACCGCGCCCACCGCCTTTGCTTCCGGTGCCCCGCATCAACCAGGTCTGCTCGATGGCGCCCTGGGCAACCGGGACCATCGCCATCCGCGTGACCAGGGTGCCGTTGGAATCACGTACCGGGCCGTCCCCACGATTGGTGTCGCAGTTCACGGACCGCCGGTTGGCGTGGTCCACGACGCTGACGTAATTCCAACAGCCCCGGACCCGGCCTCCGCCGCCTGTTTGGGTTGAGGGCGGGTGGCTAGGCTGATGTGCAGGCGATGGCTTTGACGCTCCCGGCGATCTGGGGAAGAACGTGGGAGGACCAGGTCTCGCCGCCGTCGCGGGTCCCGAACACTTCGCCCTTTCTGGTGCAGAAGTAGACCTGCTCCGGGGCACGGTCGTTGACCGCCACGCCAAAGGTGGTGCTGCTCGGTTTCACGCCCTTGTCGAAGCGCTCCCAGGTGTCGCCCTGGTCGGTGGACCGCATCACGCCGCCCTGCTCACTGCCGAAATTCAGACCCACGCAGGCATATAGAGTGTTCGGGTCGTTGGGCGCGGATTCCACGCCGCGCGAGTAGAAGATGTCGGTGAACTTGGGAAAGTTCAGGTTGTCCCAGTTCGCGCCCCGGTCGCGGCTCCGCCAGACCCCGGTGCGGTTGGAGATGAACACCGCCGACGAATCGGCGCCGCCAACGGTGACGCCGTGCAGGTCCATAAGGTCGACATCGCCGTCAAATTCTTTGTTCACGATGGTCCAGGTCTTGCCGCCGTCGGCGCTGTGGGCCGCGCCGCCCACTTCTAGGGCCGCGTACATCTGGTCGGGGTCGTTTGCTTCGATGCCGATCCCCAAGATGCGGGTTGCGAAGGCCATCTGCACTGAGTCTTGGTTGACGATCGTGGCCAGATGCTCCCAATTCTCGCCGCCGTCGGTCGACTTGAATACCTCGCTGCCTTCGGTGCCCAGAAACATGATGTTGGGGTCGGTGGGGTGGAATTTGATCGCCCAAACATGACGGCCCTCGGCCATGTTCATGCGCTCGAAGTTGTCGCCGCCATCCCGGGTGCGGTAGACGCCGCGCTGCGTGCCCACGAAGATGGTCTTGGCGTCGCCGGGGTGAATGGCTATCGCCCTCACCTGAGGTGCAGGCGGCATTCCCTTGGCCAGCTTCTGCCATTGGCCGTCGGATTCCTCCTTACGGTAGAGACCGTCCGCTTCCGCGCCGACATAGATCAGAGTCTTTCCAGGCATATCCATTCCCTCCAGGCGAATTTCTTTGGTGAATCTCTTGGGTGAGATTTCGGACTAGGAATGGCGTCATTTTGAGCAGGTGGGAATGTGTTGTCAATCGCGCCTTCTGGACGTTGGTGTCGACCGGGGCCGTGTTGCCTGCCGCAGGCTCGTTGGTAACAGAAATGGCTGCGTTGTCCCGTGGTTGTTCAGGGTCTCACCGATGTGATGTAGGCGCTGCTTCCGATGAAACTTGAATCCGAAGACCGCATCTGTCGACACCCCGGCGATATAGATCGCCACGGCGCCCTAGCGGTCCCTGGCGAGCACCAGCCCCCAAACGCTGGCGGCCCCGGCGGACCTAAGGGCCTCGGCACAGGCGGAGAGGGTGCTGCCCGTGGTCGCGACATCGTCGATGAGCAGTATGGACATGCCCTGGATGTCGGACGATCCAGGGCCGGCGGCCTGGAAGCTGCGGGCCACGTTTTCGCGGCGTTCGGCCTGGGAGCGGGTGTCCACCTGGGGCGGCCGGTCTTCGGCGCGTACCAGAAGGTCGTCACGCACCGGCAGGTCCAGCGATCTCCCGGCCTCCCTGGCCAGCAGGAGCGATTGGTTGTAGCCCCGGCGGCGCAATCGGCGGTGATGGAGCGGGACCGGGACCAAAACTGAGTCTTCCAGCCGGACCGGGCCGTTCGCCCCAGCCGGGCCGGTGGTCTGGACCTGAAGCTGGTGATGTTTCAGGTAATCGGCCAGCATTCGCCCCAACACCGGGGCGGCCACACGCCACCCCCGGTATTTGAGCCGGTGGATGGTTTCGCGGATGTCGCCTTCGAACAGGTACGGGGCTCTGATTCCATCCAACTTCGGTGGGCGGGTGCGGCAGTCTCCGCATCTACCGGTCACACCGGGTTCGGCGCAGACATCGCAGTAGGGTGGCTCCAACCGTCTGAGGCCGGCCGTGCATTCTGGGCATAGAACATGGCCCTCTCTGCGGCAGCCAACGCAATTCAACGGCAGCAGCAGTTCCAATGCCGAGCGGACTAAACTTTTCAGATTGGGCGGTCTCGATAAGGCGGGCATCATCTCTTCGGCTGAAGGTGGTTCGGGGCAAGAACCTGGGGTATTTCAGGCAAAAAATAGTCCGGCTTGACCGAGGATGAGGGCCTCCGTAACATTAATGTTAGAAGGGTCACAGCTATCGCCCTCCTATCTCCAAATGCTCCGCCCGGTTATCCCTCCGGGTGGAGCTTTTTTGTCTGATGTATGCCTGATGCTCGTGGAGAAAAGCAAACAAGACCGGGTAATAATACCTGATTATCTGCCGTAATCCGTAGTCGTTACCCTCATATTGAGGCTAAAACTTGACCGGTGAGCCGTTGATGGTTAACATAACTTATAGACATGTCGTCTCCTATCTCCGGCGCGCCGTCTGGTCATTTCGACCAGGCGGCGTTTCCATGTGCGGGGATTCTTCCTGTGGGGCGTCCCCCGGACTTTTCCGGAGTCATCCCGTTCCTTCCAGGTCATCTCTCCACCGGACCAAGATATCTTGGTCTCTGGGAAAGGCCAGTTCCGGCAGATGGTCCACGTCGAAGAACCCGACTTCCAGCGCCTCCGGCCCGGCTTCGAGCGTTCCACCGGTCTCCCGAGCGGCGTAGGCGGCCACGATCACCGGATTGCCCTCATCCGAGAACAGACCCAGCAGTTCTTTGGTCTCAACCTCGAGTCCCGTTTCCTCCCAGACCTCCCGCGCCGCAGCCTTCTCCACCACCTCGCCCCGGTCCACGTAGCCGCCGGGCAGCCCCCAGAGTCCGTAGCCAACGTCGGTGGCCCGCCGGATCATCAGCACCCGGCCTTCCCGGTGCACGATACAGATGGCCGCTACCTTGGGGTCGTAGAATATTACGCGTTGGCAACCGGCGCACACCAGGCGTTCTTGTCCAAAGACATCTTCGGTTTCCAGCGTGGCTGCGCATGATGGGCAAAATCTGTCGGTTTGGTTCATCAGACCACTCGCTCGATCGGACTTGCGGGGCGTGGGGGTTTGGATAAAGCCGCCGCTGATTATAATATGCCCTGGCCCGGTGGCATCCACCCGCTTGCCGGCCGAATGCCGCAAGAAAAACGGACCGAGACCTGAGGAGCATAGCTAGATCATTCACCATATCATCAAAGAAGGGTGCGCCAGACTGGGGCGTTTCGCGAGCCCTTACGTCTACGCAACCGGATTTCTGGCGTCAACAGCGGCGGCGGTGCTGGTGGTCATTCTCATGGTGGTCCTTGGCGAATACACCAAGACCAGAGGCCGGATGCTGCTCACGGCCGTGATGTTTTCGGCGTATTTCTTCGTGAGCGTGGGGCCGGTCTGGTCGGCGCAAAGAGGGGGCGGTCAGAGGATCCACCGGCTGGCATTGGCCGCCGGCGCAGTTGCCATGTTGCTGCTGCTGGCGGGGGTCTGGGGCACGCCGAACTCCGACGCCTTCTGGAAGAGCGCCGCCATCGTGACCGTGCTGGCGCTGGTCTTGGCCTATCTGTCGTTGCTGGACCGCGAGCCGGGAGCACTGGCCCGTGGTTTCGCCGTCAAGGCCGTCGCGGCGGCAACATTACTGGTCTGCGTGGGCATCGCCGCCGGCATCACATGGCCGCCCTACTGGTGGGTCTTCACCCTGTCGGTGATCGTGTGGCTGGGCGCGCTGGCCGGCACGCCGGCGATCTGGCTTGCCAAGCGGTTGGGCAGCCGGATTCAGGCCCGCTGACTTCGGAGGAGTTCCTCGACCAACCGCCGCTCCGGCATGGAGTCTTGCGCCCCGGTTTTGGTCACGGCCAGCGCTCCGGCGGCGCAGGCGATGGTCACCGCCGTTGGCAGGTCTTTGCCCTCGGACAGGGAAACGGCCAGCGCACCGTTGAAAGCGTCGCCGGCGGCCACGGAGTCTATGGCATCCACGCTGAAAGGCAAGACCATGCCTTGGCTGTTTCGGCTGGCGTAATAGGCGCCCTGGGCTCCCAGCTTAACCACCACCGTGCCCACGCCTCGGCCCAGCAACTCGGATGCGGCCCTGGCGGCCGATTCCGGCCCGGTAACCGCGAACCCGGCCAACGCTTGAGCTTCGGTCTCGTTGGGGGTGATCACGTCGCAGAGATTGAAAAATCCGTCGGGCACCGGCCGGACCGGCCCCGGATCGAGCATGACGGTTACTCCCATCTCGTGGGCGGCGCGGGCAACTTCCAGCGACAGTTCCGGCGAGACCTCCAGTTGCAGCAATAAGGCCGATGCGCCTGGCAAAGCCCGCCGGACAGCCTGGGCTTCCTCAGGTCCGCAGGTGCCGTTGGCGCCCAGGATCTGAGTGATGCAGTTCTGCGCCGTCTCATCGACGCCGATCACCGCGATCCCCGAGCTTTTGTCTTGATTGACCCTGATGCCTGAGATATCCACTCCGGCGCCGGCCAGAACGTCCAGCAACTGTGGGCCAAACATATCCTCGCCGACCCGGCCCACCATGGCCGGCCTGGCGCCCATGCGGGCCGCGGCCACGGCCTGGTTGGCGCCCTTGCCGCCGGCGTAGGTGACGAAGCGGCTGCCCACAACCGTCTCGCCCGGCTGGGGAAACCGGGGTGAAAAGGTCACCAGGTCCATGTTGATGCCGCCCAGGACTACTATCTTTGGCTGTTGTGGGGTCATTTCACGTCCGTAATCTACCCATGGCGGCATCACGCTAGCACCAAGGCCTGGAAGGGGTCAATCCATGGCCCCAGCAAAGAGAATACTAGACCCGTGCTATAATCGCCCAGGCGTATTAGGACGCCTGGCTCACGAGTAAAACCGTTAGTTTCGGAGTAGACATGATGGCGGCGTTGGACAAGATCAGAGTCGTCGACCTGACCCGCACACTAGCCGGTCCATTCTGCACCATGCTGCTGGGCGACATGGGCGCCGATGTGATTAAGATTGAAGAACCGTCGGCCGGCGACGAGACCCGGAAGTGGTACCCGTTCCAGAACGGCGAGAGCACCCAGTTCATGACGTTCAACCGGAACAAGCGTAGTCTGACCGTCAATCTCAAGGAGCCCGAGGGCATCAAGATAATCAAGGAGTTGGCTGCTGACGCCGACGTGATGATCGAGAGTTTCCGGGCCGGCGCATTAGACCGGATGGGCTTGGGATACAGCGAGATCAGCGCCATTAATCCGGGCATCGTTTACTGTTCGATCTCAGGCTATGGACGCACCGGCCCGATGGCCGACATGCCGGGCTACGACCTGATAATCCAAGCCTACAGCGGGCTGATGGACCTGACGGGCGAGCCCGACGGCGACCCCATGCGCGTCGGATTCTCGCTGGTCGACCTCTTCGCCGGCATGATGTCCTATGGGACCATCGTGACCGCGCTCATGCAGCGTGTCCAGACCGGCAAGGGGCAGTGGGTGGAAGGATCGCTCCTGGATGGACAGGTTGCCGCCCTCAGCTATCATGCCTCCGCATTCATGGGGACCGGCGTGGAGCCCAAACGAATGGGCGCGGGTCACCCCAGTCTGGTGCCCTACCAGAGTTTTGCCGCATCGGACGGCAACTTCATCGTGGGTTGCGCCAACCAGGGGCTGTACGAGCGACTCTGCAAGGCATTGGGGCGGTCAGACCTGGTCGAAGACCCGCGGTTCGCGACCAACACCGACCGGGTCGAACACCGCGACGAATGTGTTGGCGTGTTCAAAGAGATCTTCAGCCGAAACACCACCGAGCACTGGGTCTCGCTCATCGTCAAGGCCGGCGTGCCCTGCGGACCCATCAACACGGTCTCCCAGGTGGTCTCCAACCCCCAGGTGTTGGCCCGCAACATGATCGCCGAGGTTGAGCATCCCAACGTACCCAACATGAGGTTTCCGGCCTCGCCGCTCAAGCTGACCGACTCTCCGGCCACGGTCCGCCTGGCGCCGCCGCTCTTGGGCCAGCACAACGAGCAGGTCTTGGAGGAGGCGGGTTATTCGCCGGACAAGATCGCCGATCTGATCAAGCGGGGAGTTATCGGAAGCTAGGGTCCGGCCCTTGTTCAGCAGCGCCGATGCCCGTATCCTGGAATGAGAATATGCCTTCAAAAAAGCTACGGCTGATACATACTTCAGATACCCACCTGGGCGATTCCCACGGCCATCCTGAATCGTCCGATGCCCTGGTCTCGGTGGTGGACGCCATAGCCCACAACGGCGGCGACATGCTGCTGCTGGTGGGCGATGTGTTCGATAACGAGCGTGTTTCCGACGACGTGCTCGAGTGGTTCGTGGAGCAGATCGGCCGGACGCAGGTGCCCGCGGTGGTCCTGCCCGGCAACCACGACCTGATTCATGAGACCTCGGTATATCACCGCCAAGCCTTTAAGAATCCCCCCGGCAACCTGTTCGTTCTCAGGGGAACCGAGGGCGAAACGCTGTCGTTCCCCGGCCTGGGCATCGATCTCTGGGGTCGGGCCATGCCCATGCACACTCCGGATTTCAGGCCATTGGCGGGGATGCCGGCGCCCGATTCCGATAATTGGCTGGTGGCCTTGGCCCACGGCCATTTCCACTACGAAGAGGACCGCGACCAGAGGTCTTCCCCCATCTACCCGCAGGAGATCGCCGACGCCGGTTGCCACTACCTGGCTCTCGGCCACTGGGACCGGCATGTGGACGTGTCGCAGGGGGACGTAACCGCCGTGTACTCAGGATGTCCCCTCGGCCCCATCGGCAGTCCCGGCGCGGGCGAGGTCACCGTGGTCGACCTGGACCCGCAGACCGGAGTTTCCTACCGGCAGGTCGCGATTTAACTAGGCGGCCCTACTTCCCAACCCCATCTACGGCTGCCCCGTGATCATTGCCGACGCCCGCTCTCCGATCATGATGGTAGTAGCGTTGGTGTTGGCGGTAGTGATATCCGGCATGACCGACGCGTCAATGACCCGCAGTCCCTCCACCCCCCGTACCCGGCACCACTGATCAACCACCGAATTCTTGTCAGATTCCGGCCCCATCCGGCAGGTGCCACAGGTGTGTCCGGCGATGGACAGGGTGCTGGCGATCCAAACCTCCAATAGCTCGTCGGATTCCATCTGCTCCGTTGTGGGAGAGATGCGGCTGTCGATGACCGCCTCGAATCCCGGGTCCTCGAATATCTGGGCGCACTCCCGCACCGCCTCCCGCAGCCGTTCCTTATCCGACCGGTCTACCAAGAAGCGGTAGTCCAGCCTGGGCTGAACGCTTGGGTCCGCCGCCGCGAGGGTCAGTTCGCCGGTGCCCAGGGGAAACTCCAACCGGCAGCCGACGCGTATCTCGTCGGCCTCGTGGCCCATGGGACCGGAGGTTAGCGGCTGGACCTGGATGTCATTCTTGAACGTGGAGCCCTTGGCGGTAAAACGCAGGCCGACCTGGTTCCTGGGGGAGCCGGGTTCCAGCGAGTATCCGGCCACCGGCTTGAAGCGAAGTGACACCGCCGGGTGGTTCTTCATGTTCTGGCCCACGGCCGGCGATTCGTGCACCACCGGGATGCCCAGGCGTTCCAGCGGCTCGCGAGGCCCGACGCCCGAGAGCATCAGAAGCTGGGGAGAGGCGATGGCTCCAGCGCTCAGGATAATCATCTCTCCGGACAGGTTGAACACCTCACCGCCGCTCTCGGCCTCAACTCCCACAGCCTTCTTGCCCTCAAAGACGACCCGCCGCACGTTCACGTTTGGCTTGATGGTCAGGTTGAGGCGGTTGCGGCTGGGATTGATGTATCCGATGGCGGTGCTGACCCGCACGCCGTCAACAAGATTCAGTGGAATGGCGCCGACACCCTCGCCGTCTGGGTCGTTCATGTCCGGGTCGTCCCGGTAGCCGGCGGCCAGGCAAGCTGAGTGGAAGGCCCTCTGCAGCGGCAGCCAGTTCTCTCGCTTGTGCCGCATCAGGGTTATCGGGCCGGTGGCGCCGTGGAAATCGCCGGAGTAGTCCCGGTCGGTCTCCAGTTTCCTGAAATAGGGCAGCACCTTGGTGTAGGACCATTCGTCGTTACCCAACTCGGCCCAGTGTTCGAAGTCCCTGGGCAGGCCCCGGAGGAAGATCTGGTGATTGATGGCGCTGGTGCCGCCGAACACCTTGCCCCGGGCCACCGCCGCGTTCCTGTTGCCGTTGGGGTCGGTGGTCCCTTCAAATGACCAATTGTGGGGTGCGCCGGACTCGGACGCCCGCTGGTTCAGGTCATGCTTGATCTCGTCGGGCATCAGGTCCATGTCCGGGTAATCGGGGCCCGCCTCCAGCAACAGCACCGACCGGCTGGGGTCTTCGGATAGCCTGGCGGCCAGCACGCATCCGGCAGAGCCGGCGCCAACGATGATCACGTCGTATCTCATCTCACCCTCCCTAGGTATGGCCAGTGTGCCTGGCCCACATGCGCGCCAATTATAACTTGCTCCGGTTAGAATAACGGAGCAAGAATCTCGAAGGGGGCAACACAATGCCAACCGTAAACACAGTATTGGGGCCGGTGGAGACTGGTGACATGGGCTTCACCCTAAGCCACGAGCATCTGGCCACCAACGCCGCCGGCATCCTGCGCACGTTCCCGGAGTTGATCGACCGTCCGGGGATCATTGAACAGGCCAAGGACACGTTGAAGGAAGCCTACGACGAAGGGCTACGGACAATCATCGACGTTAGCACCATCGACCTGGGCCGGGACGTCGAGATGATGAAAGAGGTCTCCCAGGCCACGGGCGTCAAGATCGTCGCCGCCACCGGGAACCACCTGGCCGTGCCGCGCCCGTTCATCGACCTGACGCCCGATGTCATCGCCGATCTATACGTGCGGGAGATTGAGGTGGGCATCGAGGGGACCGGCGTGAAAGCCGGCATCATCAAGGTGGCCAGCGATGCGGGCGGGGTCACGGAGGCCCAGGAGATCGTGCTGCGCGCCGCCGGGCAGGCTTGTGTCAGGACCGGCATCCGCATCTCCACCCACACCTGGTCGCCCGACCGGGTGGGAGAGCAGCAGGTGCGGATCCTCAAGGAGGAGGGCGTGGACATGAACCTGGTGTACGTCGGCCACAGCAACGACGACACGGACATGGGCTACCTGTTGGGGCTGCTGGACCAGGGGGTTTGGCTGGGCCTGGACCGGTTCCCCGGCGGACGGCGCGCCAACACACCCCTGTGGGAAGAACGCACTCAACTGACAAAGAACCTGATCGACGCCGGCCGCGCCGACCGGATCATGCTCTCCCACGACCATTCGGTGCCCAAGGCCCGCTTCGGCGCCGCCGTGCAGGAAGAGCGCTACAGATACAATCCCGACGGCTACAACTTCATCACCCGTAACGTCCTGCCCCGCCTGAGAGAGCTGGGCGTCTCTGAAGAAACCGTCCAGCAGATTATGGTCGACAACCCAAGGCGGTTCTTCGGGGGGTAGGAGGATGGTGGCCAACGGACCGGCATGCGCGGTGCGTACCTGCCGGTCCCGGTAGGCGACCGTACCATGCGCCTCTTTGGTTGTACCTAAATAGTTAGTTTCTTGTTACTCAACAGCACAGAAAGATGAGTCATCCCAGAGTTTCATCATGGGCATCTGCCGAGCAACCACACTCGCTACCCGTCATTCTGATCCTTCCGCAGAAGGAGAAGAATCTCCTTGCTTGACTTCATGGTGGCTATCGTTCCGTAGGACCGGCAGTTGGTCTCCCATCAGCGACGAGATTCCTCGCTTCGCTCGGAATGACCAAGGCGGGCGGAATGACCAAGGCGGGCGGAATGACCAAGGCGGGCGAAATGACAAATGTGGCGGCATCCACCCAGCAAACTTCGGGATGACTCGTGCTTTTTGTTAGTGAGATGCCGGTCCCTGGAAACGAGTTAAGGCTTACTCCCAGACTCGATCGAAAGTCCGGCTACTACGAAGGATTCTTAGCTTTCCTTTGCAACCCCCGGTCGGGCACCAGGCAAATCGCTCCGGGTATCGCCCTGACTGTAGGTCATGGATCACGTCATTTGGCACGTACTTACCGCAGTACGGGCATGGAGGCGCGATTGGGTCTTTGTCATTGCCCTCTTTTGGACGCCGTACCCTTCCTGTTGACATATTCTGGCTTCCTCCGATACACGCGTAACCTAGCAGGCGATATCTCCGCTGCTTGTGTGATTCGATTTCTAAGCTGGCTAAAGGCCGGCCGCGAAAATCTTTTGGCTGATAGCCGGCGGCGACGCCTAGGTGGCCGAGTACCCGCCGTCCACGGCCAGTACGGAGCCGGTGACATAGTTGGACGCTTGGCTGGCCAGGAAGACGGCGGCGCCGCCCAGCTCCGACGCCTCGCCCCAGCGGCCCGTGGGTATGCGGCGGCTGATGTTGTCGTGGCGCTCGGGGTCGCCCTCGGGGATGCCGCGGGTGAGGTCGGTTACGAACCAGCCGGGAAGGATGGAGTTCACCTGGATGTTGTCCTTGGCCCAGGCGACCGCCAGGCTCTTGGTTAGTTGCACAACGCCACCCTTGCTGGCAGCGTAGGGCGCGCCCCAATCGCTGCCGAACAGCGAATACATGGAACCGACATTGATGATCTTGCCGCCTCCGGCCTTGACCATGTGGGGGTAGGCCTCTCGAGACGCCAGGAAAGTGGCCCGCAGGTTCACGTCCACCACCGCGTCCCACTGGGCGGCGGTGAGGTCCTGAGGCATTGCCCTGACTGCGATGCCCGAGTTGTTCACCAGGATGTCGAGTCGGCCCATGTGGTCGATGGTGCTGGTGACCATTCGCTGCACCGCCGGTTCTAGGGTGACGTCCACCGTGATCCCGTGCGCCTCCACCCCCAACGCGCGGATGTCCTCCAGCGCCTGGGCGGTCTTCTCCACGCTGCGGGCGGCGACCACGATGTTGGCGCCCGCGCCGGCCAGCCCCATGGCGATGCCCAAGCCAAGGCCCCCGTTGCCGCCGGTGACCACGGCGACTTTGCCCGTCAGATCGAACTGCTTCTGCATCGTCACTGTTAGTTGTCCCGGAACTTGGGAATCACATGCTCTCCGAACAGCCGCAGAGACTTCTCCACCTGCTGCGCCGGTATCTGACCCACGTTGGGGTTGAGCAGGATGTTTCGGACGCCGATGTCGCGCAGTTCTTCCATCTTGCCGGCCACCGTGGCTGGCGTACCGGCCAGGAAGGCGTGCTCGACCACCTCACCGGCTGGGGGAGGCGTGCCGGGAGGGGGCGGCGGCGCTCCACCGGGATTGAACCGCACCCGGGCGTCTAACAAGTGGGCCCGGTATCTCGCCAGGCCCGCTTCGGCCACGTCCAACCCTTCCTGGTCGCTGTCACAGACGAAAAGGGACCGCTGGGCCCAGGTCTGGTCCAAGGTGCTCTCTATCTGCGCCTCGTTTAGTCCCGAGTTGTGGAGACCTTCGATGTAGCGGCCGAACCGGTGTTTGAGTGTGTCGATGGTCTGGATGCCGATGAGAACCGGACGCCCGGCTTGGCCCATCGCGACCATGGATTCCTCGGAGATGCAGGCCCTAACGATGGGTGGGTGGGGTTTCTGGAAGGGCTGGGGCCGAAGACCGGGGAATGACAGGTCCCAGAACCGGCCTTTGTGGACCACATCAGCTCCGGTCCAGGCTTTGATTAGCAATTCTTCGGCCTCATCCAACATCTCCCTCCCCTTCTCCAGGGTGGTGCCGAAGCCGATGTACTCATATTCGTTGTAGGCTGAGCCTCGGCCCGTGCCCATGATGAGCCTGCCGTTGCTCAGGTTATCCAGCAGCGACGTCTGCACCGCCAGGCGCACCGGGTGGTGCAAGGCCATCTCGACCACCGCGAACCCAATGAGCACCCGCTTGGTCCTGGCGGCCACGGCGGCGCCGAAGACCACCGGGTCGGCGTAGGCCACCGCGCCGTCGAAGTGGTGTTCGGTGAGCCAAACGGCGTCGAACCCAACCTCCTCGGCGAGTTCAACCTCCCTTAGGGTCTGGCCGATCACCTGGTGGTCGGCATTCTGATCGGCGCTGATCGAGAAAACGAAGCTGCCGAAGCGCATAGAAACTCCTGTGGCCTGTCTGTTAGCCCTGCTTGGTCCGGAGGGCGGTCATTTACCTGATTGCATCTGGTTTGGCAGCCGATCAGCCTCCGTTTATCCAGTCGGCCATCCGTTCGCCGATCATTATGGTGGTGCAGTTGGTGTTGGCCCGGATGCAGTCGGGCATGATGGAAGCGTCGGCCACCCTCAGTCCGGTCAGCCCCTTGACCATGCCCTGCTGGTCAACAACCGCCATGGGGTCGGAGTCCGGCCCCATCTTGCAGGTGCCGGAGATGTGCTGGGTCGTGGTGACGCTGCGTTTGAGCCAGAGGTCCAGAGTCTCATCGGATACGAGGTCTTCGGGCTGGGGCTCAAGCAACTGCTTCACGATGGGTTTGTAATCGTCGTGTTTCAGGACATCCACGCACTTCCTGACGGCCTCACGCAGTCGAGCGAGGTCACGAGGATCGTCCTGGAAATAGTTGTAGTTGAGTTCGGGCTGCACGTTGGGGTCGGTGGACGTGATCTCCAGATGACCGGAGCCGTAAGCCAACTCCAAGATGCAGGTGAACCTGATGCCCTCGGCCTCAAGCGGGTCGCCGGAGATGGGCGATGAGAACGAAGACGCCATGATCTGTATGTCGTTCCTCAAGTCCGAGCCGGTGGCGGTGTAGCGGAGGGCCACCTGAGAGCGTGGGTCTTCCGGGTTGAGCGGGAAGTCGTCTTGCACTTGGATGGGAATGCGGACGTTGGGGTGGTCTCGCAGGTTTCGGCCCACTCCGGGCGCTTCCAGCACCACGGGGATGCCCAGGCGGTCCAGCACTTTGACGGGGCCGACCCCCGACAGCATGAGCAGTTGGGGCGAGCCGATGGCGCCGGAGGTCAGGATTATCTCAGAGCCCTCCACCGTGAAACGCTCGCCGTCGCTCTCCACTTCGACCCCGACGGCCCTTTTGCCATCGAAGACCACCCGGTGGGTCGTAACGTTGGGTTTGATGGTCAGGTTCAGCCGGTGGCGCGCGTCGGCCAGGTAGGTCAGGGCGGTGCTCATGCGGATGCCGTTGGGGTTGTTCATGGGTATGGGCCCGACACCGGCGGACTCTGGGTGGTTCATGTCCGGGTCGTCGGGATGGCCCTGGGCGCGGAAGCCGGCGTAGAAAGCGTTCTGGGCGGGAAGCCAAGTGTCACGGGCGTGGCGGCGCACCGGGATCGGACCTTCCGAACCGTGGAAATCGTCATGGATATCGGTGTCGGTCTCCAGTTTCCTCAGGAAGGGCAGCACGTCGGTGAACCCCCATTGGTCGTTGCCCAAGGCGGCCCAGGCGTCGTAGTCTTCCGGGACGCCCCGGAGCAGCACCTGGCCGTTGATGGCGCTGGACCCGCCGACCACCCGCCCTCTGGGAACCGGCATGGGCGTGGCCTGCTCCGGCGTGGTGTTGCCCTGGAATGACCAGTTGTGAGGCGCGTCCACCGCCGATGCGGTCTGGTTATAGCCGAATTTTAGGTCGTCGGGGTAATGCTCGAAATCGGGATAGTCCGGCCCCGCTTCCAACAGCAGGATGGACTTGTTGGGGTCCTCGGATAATCTGCTGGCGATGACGCAACCGGCGGAACCGGCGCCGACGATGATGTAGTCGTATCTCATAAGAAGCGTCCTCTCTTGGCGTTCTGTTTTACCGCTGGGATACATTTTTGCGGGAGGGCCGTGGGGAGGGAATCGGTAGCGTGGCCGCCCTGCTCAAGCGACGGCATTATCGCATATCGGGCCGGTGGCGGCATACGGGGTGTGGGGGCAGGCTTCGGGATCGGGATTGAGGGCGCCTATTCGCTGAGGTTAAAGACGAACCTCAGATTGGAGATGCTGCTCCGCAGTAGGAAGAAGCGGGCATTTACCTCGGGAATCATGGCGTTGGCTAGAAATAGGCTATCGTTGGACTGGGTCTCGGCGCTTTCCAACTCCAACGAGAGCCATTTCAAGATTGTCCCAAAGTATTCTCCGGCTTCTTGATTTACCGCGGCGGCGGCCTCCGGCGGAGATAACTGGTCCAGGTCAGCGATCAGTTTCTTGGATGCCTTGACCAAGGCGGCTCGCGTGCGGACCGCCTCATTGGCGTTCTGGCGTTGGAGAATATTCTGCTTTCGTTGGTCTAAGATCGCGTCCCGGTCGGCCAGGATCACATCAAGAGCCGCCAGGTAGTTTGCTATCGCGGTCTGTTCCGGGTCGGACCAATCGATCAGCCAGGCTTTGAAGTTTGACTCAAACAGGCCCAACTTCTGGCCGGTTACCGCCAACATCGAGGATGCCAGGCTCGAGCCTCGTCCAATCTCCGCAACCACATCCCGGCCGGACAGCGGGCCGTAGGTCTCGTTCAAGTATCGTATGGCCATGTACGCTTCCGCGTATTGGAGGGTAACCAGGTCCTCGGTGGGGCGCTTGTTCCAGTCCGACTGGCGGTCCAGCTCAGCCAGGGTGAACAGGCTGCCTGCCCGCGCCGCCGTGCGGGCTACGTCAGCAGACCCGAATTGCCGCAGTCTGGACGCTTGAGGGCGGGGGCCGGCTAAAGCGATATCAAATTCGTAGTATCGGGAGAGTCCCTCAGCCAGCCACGCCGGCAGCGTCTTAGCTTTGGCCACGCCGTCGAGGACCCGGTGAGCGTATTCGTGGGCCAGCAGCCGCTGCAACTCGGTCGTCGGCAGGTCAGTGCGGATGTAGATCCCGGGCCGGGTCCCGAACGTTTTGTAGTAGCCGTCTTCAAATCCCAGGTTGATGCCGTCCGACAGACTCACCTCAGCCAGAAGTTCCCGGTTCTCCATCAGATACAGGTTGGGTAGCTCGCCCGTCTTGGTTTCGGTACGGAGGGCCATCAGCAGGCTGGTGTCGATCAAGAAATCTTGGAGGTCAGCCACCACCGCCTGAGGCACCAGGGCCGAGTAAAAGACGGTTATTCCGGGGCCGTCGTGGCGGGTCAGCAGCGCCCCGGCCGACGTCTTTATGGTGTCGCCCAGGTCAAACTCGCTCAGGGAATAGGAGGTGGAGGATACGCTGCCCTGCCGGTCGATCGCCACCGACCAAGCGCCGACGCCATCCCGGGAACCGTACCGTTTCCAATCAAGTTCACCGGAGGTGTTCGGGTACATCTTGAATGAAGTGGCTTTGACCCCGTTTGCGTCAACGATGTTGACGTCTTCGGCGGTGATCCAGGGCACGACTACCCCTTGAGGGTCGAGGAACGAGACGATAACCGCTTCCCAAGGAGTTAGGCCCGACAACGCGAAAGAAACGTCC
This sequence comes from SAR202 cluster bacterium Casp-Chloro-G2, assembly GCA_002816575.1. GTDB lineage: Bacteria > Chloroflexota > Dehalococcoidia > Lucifugimonadales > UBA3495 > UBA9611. The sequence goes on from MUCI01000039.1 coordinate 15,506, forward strand.
CGTCCCGCGAACTGTTTATCGGGTGAGATCGTGAGGGAAACACCGCTTCCCAGATCGACTCTGGCGACGCCCGGAGGGGGCGGAGTGGGAGTTGGCCTCGGGGTGGCGGTCGGCTGAGGGGTAGGCGTGGCGGTCGGCGGTATGGGCGTCGCGGTGGGAGCGGGGGTCAAGGTCGGGACCGGGACGGCAGTCGCCGTGGCCGCCGGCGTGGGGCTTGGCGTTGGCCGTGGCGAAGCGGCCGTAGCCGCGGGGCTGGCGGCGGTTGGACCTGGGGTGGCCGTGGCCGGAGTGGCCGTTGAATCGGACGCAGGCGTTTTCGGCCCGGCGGACGGGGTGCAGGCGGCCAGGCTGATCAGAAGGGCAATCGCAACTAAGACCGCGGTAGTCAGCTTCATGACTTGGCGGCTTTGGCACCTGAAGGGCAGGCCGAGAGGCACGGTTGGGATTTGACCAGCATGAATCCAGTCTTACATAGGGGGAGTTCTAGGGCAAGCAAGGCGTCGCGTCCCACGCTTGGTCTGGACCGGAGGCCCAGACCAGAGGCTCAGACCGGAGACAGAACATGCCGATCGAGATTTTGCCTGGGTGAAAGAGTCAAACTCGTGTTAGGATAATCTTGATTTTTGAGGCCCATTCCTGGCCGTCTCATCAAGACCGGTCAGGCCATAACGACTGGAGGGTGCCATGAACGTCCACGTTTACACGCAACCTGGTTGATTCAGCTGCCGGACTGTAGAAGAATTTCTGAAGTCCAACGGTGTTCAGTATGAGCACCACAACGTACTGGAAGACCAACAAGCCCTGGAGGACCTGCGCGGCCGGGGCATAAAAGCATTGCCGGTGACCATCATCGATGACTCAGAAGTCATCATCGGTTATTTCCCCAAGAAGCTGATTCCTGCGCTCAAGCTGGATGTGAAAGTTGATCTTTCGGGAAAGACCGAATGGCTGGCCGACAAATACAACAGGATACTCAGCGCGGCTGTCCGGACCACTGCCCAGTTCTCGCAGGAGCAGCTGGACGCGGAAGTGCCGTGGCGTCCTTGGACCCTGCGGAAGACCGTCCTCCACATCATGTCCTTTCCCGAGGTGGCCTACCTGAGCCACAAGGTGGGCAGCATGAGCCAGGAGGACATGCGGGCCTCCGACGCACGCCTGGAGCCGGTCTATACCGCCGGCGACATGGCTGAATACGGTGAAAAGGTGCGCGGCGACATTGTGGCGTTCCTGAACAGCGGCGACATCGATGCCTTCGACCGGGAGGTTCCCGCCCATTACGGCGGCGAGGTAACGGTTCTGGAACTGCTGAACATCATTTTGAGCCACAGCACCCATCATCTGAAGCAGGTTTATCACCTGATGCAGACCGATCTCGGCATCACCCCGAAAGACCCAGCCAGCGATGCCGACTTTGAGGGCATCCAAACCCCGGAATCCCTTTTCTAGGAACCTAGCGTTTCGTCCTGCTTAGGATTGCCGGTCCTTCCGCGGAGTGCCTGTTGCGCTGCGGAAGGACTGTATCTTTAGAAGGGTTGTATCTTTAGCTTGACCGGCGCACTGGGATGGACGCATTGCCATCCGTCCCTTTAGGCCGTCCCTTTAGCCTGTCCTTTTAGCGAGATTGGTGTTGTAGAAAAGATCTTACCTTTAGCGGAGTTGATATGAAATACGACTATATAGTCCTTGGCGCGGGCTCGGCCGGTTCGATCGTGGCAACCCGCCTCTCCGAAGACCCGTCCAAGAATATCTTGCTGCTCGAGGCGGGCCCCGAC
>MUCI01000040.1 GCA_002816575.1 SAR202 cluster bacterium Casp-Chloro-G2
GTTAAAGTGACCATCTCCCGCTGGGTGTCCTTCAGGGCGGGCCGGTGCCAGATGCTGCCAAACAAGAATTCGCCGGCGATGCGGTTCAGGTCCGGGGCCATGGGCCAGGCCAAAGGCGTGGAGCCGCCGGTTAGGGCGCCGCCGCCGAACTTGGTGCGGGTCTCGATGCCCTTCTGGTACCGTTCATCCAAAGTTGTCATGATTAACTCCAGTCGTTAGATAGGCACGCATTGTAGTCATTCCGAAGGGTCACGCCAACCCACCGGTGTGATACCCTGTTAGCCAAATTCCGATTCCACATCTGGCCTCAATCCGGGCCGGCACGAGAGGTAAGTCATGGAGATCCGTAACGCGGTGATCGTCGATGGCGTCAGGTCCCCATTCGCCAGGGCAACCAGGGGCAAGCTGGTCGCCACCCGGCTGGACGAGCTGGGCGCCAAGATCATCCGGCACCTTTTGGACCGGAACCCCAAGGTCACGGACCACATGATCGAAGATGTGGGCCTGGGCAATGTGCTGGGCAAGGCCGAGTTCGTGGACCTGGGCCGCGTTGCCCGCTTGGCCGGTCTGCCGCCGGAGGTCTCGACCTTCAATTCCAACCGCCAATGCGGCTCCAGCATGGAGACCCTGCACCGCGTGGCCCAGTCGATCATGATCGGCGCTACCGACTGCGGCATCGCCCTGGGGGCCGAGCGGATGGAGCGCACCATTCCCGGTGAGGAGGGTCCCTTCACCCGCATCACCGAACCCACCCCCGTGGAGTTCACAAAAGCGCAGCGCGACATGGCGCCCGACCACTACGACAATTTCTCGGTGCCCTTTCCCGACTTCATCCTGGACTCGCCGTCCAAGGTTTCCATGCTGCAGACGGCCCAGAACGTGGCGGAGGTCTATGGACTGACCCGCGCCGACCTGGACGAGTACGCCGTGCCCAGCCACCAGAAGGCCGTCGAAGCGTACGAGGCGGGCCGGTTCAGGGACGAGATCGTGCCTTTGGAGGTGGAGCAGCCGGTGTTTGATGATCAGGGCAAATGGCTGCCCGACGAACGCGGCGGGATGATCACCTTCGACCAAGACGAATGCATCCGGGCCGGGACCAACTTCGAGGCCCTGATGAACCTGAATCCCATCCCCGGCGTCGTTAGCTACGGCGGCAATGAGATCGTCATAACCCCCGGCAACTCCTCGCCCACCAACGACGGCGTCAGCGCCATCTTGGTGATGAGCGAAGAGAAGGCCCTGGCCTTGGGCTTGGAGCCGCTGGCCCGCATCGTCGGGTTCGGGGTCGCCGGTGTGAAGCCCCAATTGATGGGCCTGGGTCCGGTGCCCGCCACCAACAAGGCGCTGAGATACGCCGGACTGACCATCGACCAGATCGACCGCGTCGAGTTCAACGAGGCTTTCGCCGCCCAGATTATCCCCAGCGCCCGTGAACTGGGCATACCCATGGAGAAGCTGAACGTGAACGGCGGCGCATTGGCCATCGGGCACCCCCTGGGGGCCACCGGCGCCCGGCTGGTGCTGTCCCTGGCCCACGAGCTGCGCCGCTCCAACACCGACTACGGCCTGGCCACCCAATGCATCGGCGCCGGCATGGGCATAACCACCGTGCTCGAGCGCATCTAACCGGCCCAGCCCGGCTTTGGACATTGGAACGGCCCTCTCAGTTGCTTCTGGGAGGGCCGTTTTCTTTGCCGCCCAGGTGCCGCGGCCACAAAAATCGCGCTATACTCTGACGGTCTTCCCAGGCCTGATATAAGCCGAAATACGAAGGAGCTGACCCCATGCCCCCTACCAAGCCCACCAGCGTGCTGGACGGCGTGCGAATCTTGGAACTGGCCCGCTGGCAGGCGGCCCCCAGAGGCGGAATGATCCTCAGAGATATGGGCGCCGAGGTCATCAAGCTGGAATGGAACAAGTCCAGCGATCTCCGCGACGCCGGGCCGTTCGTGGGCGAGATGAGCGTACAGTTCGCTGCTTATAACCGGGGCAAGAAAAGCGTCACCATCAACACCCGCCACCCGGAGGGCAAAGAGCTGTTCTTAAAGCTGGTGGAAGTCTCCGATGTGGTGTTGGAGAACTTCCGGCCCGGCACCATGGAACAGATGGGATTCAGCTACGAAAAGATGTGCCAGGTCAACCCCGGGATCATATTGGCGTCGGTTTCCGGCTTTGGCCAATATGGGCCGTACCGGGACCGGCAGTGCTTCGACCCAATCATCCAGGCTATGAGCGGCATCGGCCACCAGACCGGGCGGGGCTTTGACCAGCCCGTGATGGCGGAGGGGCCGATCATGGACCGCACCGCGGCGCTCCACGCCACCATCGGCATCCTGGGAGCGCTTAGACACCGCGACCGTACCGGCGAGGGTCAGTGGCTGGAGGTGGCCATGCTGGACGGCGGCATCACCCTGGAAGAGGTTGCGCTGGCCATGTGCCACGAAACGGGGACCAACGATTTCACCCGGGCCGGCTCGTTCATCAAATGCAAGGACGGCTACGTGTCCACCGGCGCCGCCAGGGGAGGCATGTGGGAGCGCATGCTGAAGGTGATGGGCTACGACGATCTGTCCGATGACCCTGAATTCGCCGCCCCCATGTTCGCCACCGACAAGGCGGAGATCAGGATGGAACTGCTGCACCTATGGTGCGAGGAGCGGACGGTGAAGGAAGTGGAGTCGTCTCTGGTGGCGGCAGACATCCCCGTAGGGCCGGCCCTAAGCATCCCCGAGGTACTGGCCGACAAGCACCTTTGGGAGCGGGAGGTGATGATGGAGGAGGAACTGCCTGGGGGCAAGAAGATACTGGTCCCCGGCCCCACCATAATAAAGTTCTCCAAGACCCCAACCACGGCTGGTCCCATACCCGGTTACGGCGAACACAACCGGGAGATATACGGCGGTGTGCTGGGACTGGACGATGCCGAGTTGAGCAGACTTGTGGGAGAAGGCGTTGTCACCTAGCCTTCCCCACTCTTGTGTAACCTTTGGGACTGGGATGAGCCCTCAGCCGGCGCGGATCACCAAGACGGGGTCGCCGGAATTCCGCACAACCCGGTCTGCCACGCTGCCCATGGCCCACCGGGCCGGACCCGAGCGGCCATGGGTGGTCATCGCCAACATGTTGTCGGGCGTGGCCTGGGCCAGGTCCACGATGACGCGGGCCGCTGGACCCCGCACTATCTGGTGCTCAACCGACGCCACGCCTTCGCGGCTGAGCTTGTCCTTCAAGCTCTCTAGGTAGTCCAGCGCCTGGTTGCCTGCTTCTTGGGCCATCGCCTCGAAATGCTGGAAGTGGATCCCCGCGACGCCATCCAGGCGTTGGTAGCCGGTTTGCGTGCTGAACTCCTCGGGCGTGGCCGCGGCGCGAAGCAGGATCACTTTGAGATTCAGACCGTTGGCTAACGCCGCCACATGGGGAAGCACTTGCTCCGCCAGAGATGATCCGTCCACCGGCACGATGATCGTCTTAAGTTCTTCGTCTGGTTCCGGGTCGCCGGCATGGCGGCCACGGACGATGAGCATCGGGTTTTTGGCGGAGTGGAGGACCTTGTCCGTCACACTCCCCAGGAGCCACCGGGTGATTCCGGACCGGCCGTGGGTGGACATGGCGATCAAGGCGTTGGGCGTTTTGTTCGCCTCCTCGACTATATGAGTGACCGCATCGCCCTCATAGGCCTCGCAGGTAATTTCCATCCCGGGAGTGTTTCGCTTGACGCCATTCAGGTAGTCCAGTACCTCGTCGTGCACGCCGGCAGTCATATTGCTGTTGTAGAGACCGTGAACCGGATCGGCCATCTCTTCCGATACTGTGTGGAATGCCTGCATCAGGTGAATCGGGATGCCCAAGCCCAAGCTGATGCGAGTCACATAGGGCAGCACTTGCTCAGCAAGCGGGGAGCCGTCAAGGGGCGCCACGATACGGTCGTACATGAGAATCGTCTCCTCCCATGCGGCCGGTTGATATGGAATCCCAACCGCAAAGCCAGTGTATTGCGGCGGTTGACCCGCGGCATGAGCCGTCTGGCCTGTTTTTGCAGCGCAACTGGCCGTTTGAGACAGTCCTAAGGGGGTACCTATCCGTGCCGGTTGCCCCAGCGAGGCAAGGTTCCGTAAGCGCCTCACTTGATTCTCGCGGGCCTTTCCGGCAGAAACGCCGAAGGCCCTTCTGAAGCAGGGCTGGTGGTGGTAGACTCTCGGCCAGATGCCCAGAAACTGCCCTTAGAACGGAGGAGAATAATGGCGCGATTACCAGTGGTTTCCGGCGATATGGTCCCAGCGGAATTCCGAGCAGCCTTCGAGGAAGTGACCGCCCCGGCCGGCGGTTCCATCACCGGCGGCCCCGGCTCCTTCACCATCAACAGCCCGGAGATGGCCAAACGCCGCAATCACCTAACCAGCTACCTACGCTACGAGACCACTTTCCCCAAACGCATATTGGAGCTGGCAATCATCACCACGGCCAGGGCCATGGATTGCCAGTATGTGTGGAACGCCCACGCGCCCGCGGCTAGGAAAGAGGGTGTGGCCGACGCTTTGGTTGACGCGATCCGCGACCGGAAGCCCCTGCCAAGCATGGCCGCCGACGAAGAAGCGGTAATCAACTACGCCAACGAGTTCTTCAAGACGCACAAGGTTAGCCAACCTACCTTCGACGCGGCGCTGAATGCTTTCGGCGCTCAGTACCTGGTCGAGTTGACCACGCTGATGGGCCACTACGCCCAGACGTCGTTCTACCTGAACGCCTTTGAAGCCGAACTTCCCGACAACGTCACCGAGCCGTTACTGCCGGTCTAGAAAGTCCAAAAGGGTCTACCGCCTTGCCTGAACCAGTGGTCTTGCCGGCATCGATCTGACTGATGCGCGCCCTTCGACGGGGCTCAGTACGAACGGGAACCGGCACTCAATACTCGTCACCCACGATCCGCTCATGGTGAGCCAGTCGAACCACCGCCTTGCCCGAGCCAAAACCCTTGCGTGCACATCATTGTGCCTATGCCGCGCCCATCACGTTGGATGACTTGGCAGGGTGGTCCGAGCAAACGATGAGATTCGGTATAGCACGGCGCTAGCTTGCCGTGCTCACCGCCCGGCCCTCGTTGGATGCCAGCCTGATGGAGTCGATCAACCGGTGCAGGTCGACGGCGGTGTCGAATGTCGGGAAGTCGGCCTGCTGGCCGTTGATGGCTTGGCCGAACTGGTAGTACATCTGGCCAACGTTGCGCGGCGCTCCCTTGGGCATGCCCTCCAGAACGTTGGTGTACTTATCGGGGACTTTGATGTCCTCCAATCTGTCGTTGCCCTGGGCGCCCTGAAGGAAGACCTCGCCAAGCTGCGGGGAGTCCTCGGAGGTTGCCACCAAGGTGCCCTTCCGGCCGTAGATCTCCATGCGGTAACCGCTGCCGGCCCAGGGGTTGCTGGCCACGTGGACCGACACAACCGCGCCGTTGGTCAAGCGGCCGCTGATGATGATGTTGTCCGGGGCAGTCACGTCCAGCATCTGCTGCGTCTCGGTCTCCAGCCATTGCGAGACCTGGGTGGACACGATGGAAGAGACTTCGCTGAAGTCGCCGGCCACGAACCTAAGGGCGTCGATGGAGTGTCCGGCGGCGATGGTCAAAGTGGTCGCGCCTAGCTCGTCGTCCCGCTGCCAGGTGCGGCCGGCGACCCTTTCCAGCACGCCGCCGCGGATCAGTCGCATGGAGCAGGACGTTATCTCGCCGACATAGCCGTCCTCCACCAAATCCTTCAGGTGCATGATGGCCGGCGCGACCCTGGCTTGCAGGCCAACCACCGCCCGCACGCCCTTGGCCTTAGCCAACTCGGCCAGTTCGGTGGCCTCCTCGATGGTGGCGCCCAGCGGCCATTCGGTGAAAACATGCTTCCCTGCGTTCAACGCGTCCTTGGTGATCTGGTAGTGGGACGGCACCCGCAGCACCACGGCCACGGCGTCGATCTCCGGATGGGCCAGCATCGCCTTATAGTCGTCGAATGCGAGCCTTGCGCCGTACTGCTTCTTGGCTTCCTCGGCGGTCTCCATGCGGGTGGTGCAAACCCCGGTCAGTTCAAACTCGGGGCTGGCGGCGATCGCCGGAAGGTGCGAGCGGTGGGCCCAACCCACGGTGGGGCTGGCGCCGATTATTCCCAGACGTATCGGGTCGGCCATGATTGTTCTCCTATCGGTTCGGTCTTAGATCAGTTAATCGGGTTTGAACTCAGCCAAGTTTGAAGTCGCGGACGTGGGCCGGCACTTCCAGGCCGGCGGGGTTCTTGGGGTCCGGTTCCGGCGGTTGCAGCACCTGGGTGATGGGCAGCACGCCCGCCCAGATGGGCAGCGAGTAGTCTTCGTCATCATCCACCGGAGGGCCGGTGCGGACCTTGGCCGAGCCCTCGTCGATGGGCATGGAGAACACGGTTGTGGCCTTGGCCTCTTTGCTGCTCATGGGCCTCAGGTTCTCCCACCGGCCCGGGATCAGGTTGTCCACGAAGCTGTGCAGAAGTTGGTCCTTCTCGGCATCGCCGATCTTCGAAGCTTGTCCGAACAGCATGACCGAGCGGTAGTTGATCGAGTGGTGAAAGGCCGACCGGGCCAATACAAGCCCATCGAAATGGGTGATGGCCATGCAGACTTCTTGGTCCACGATCTGCCGGAGGAACCGGCTGGCGGAGGAGCCGTGCCAATAGATCGTGCTGCCCTCGCGCCATTGCAGGGTGGGGGTGACGTACGGGCGTCCGTCGATGATGTATGAAACGTGACATAGCGGCGTGGCGTCAATGATCTCGTTAACCACATCCCGGTCGTATTCGGCCCGTTTGGGATTCCGGACCAGCTTGGTCCGGGGCGTCGTCTTGAGCTTGCCGTTGGGCATCTGTGAACTCCTTGAATCGCAGGGGTGGTGAGAAACTCAGGTTAGGGCGCTGCTTGGCCTCTAAGCGTTCATCGCCTGCTCTTTGATCTTGTCATGGTACAACTGGGGAAGCTCCCTGTAGTCGGTCATCAATGAACCAAACCCGTCGATAACGTCGTCCATTCCGTTGTCCCTCATGGCGTACCAATAGGTCGCGGTGTTGATGGCGATGACCGGCTTATTCAGCCATCTCTCGGCCTCAGCCGCCATTCGGGCCATCCCCAGGTTGGTGCCGACCTGGACCAGCGCCTCGGCGCCGGACTCGTTCAACTCCCTCAGGCCGTCCATCATCTCCTTCTCAGTGGTCTGAGCGATGGCGGCGGGACCGGGGCAGCACAACCCCTTCATGGCCACCACATCAAACCCGCAGTCATTGAAGAACATGGTCACATTTTTGTCGGCGACGGGCCAATATGGGGTCAACACGCCGATCTTCCGGATGTCGCCGTAACAGCGTATGGCGGCCTGGCAGGCGTCGGAGCCCATGGCCACCCGCCGCCCGGTTAGTTCCGTGATGTGGGCCTTGAGTTCGTTGGACTTCTTCAGACCACCCCAGAATGTCTCGGAGGACATGCCCATGACCAAATAATCTGGGTTGCAGGTCATCACCCTAAGCAGGGCGTTGTCCCATTCCAAGCGGATCGCGTCCATCAACTTTTCGAAGTCCGCATCGCTGGCCAGCGGTTCGTCGGGCACCCAGATGCGGGACATGTGGTTGGTCACGCCCCTGGGCCGCATCTCGTCGAACTCGGGTTGCACGGAGGTGTTGGTTGAGGGCGCGATGACACCCCAATTAGCTCGCCAACCCAATCTGTCCGGCATACCGAGTCACCTCCGGCTTGATCACCGCTAGGACGGATAGATTCTAGCAAGAATCGGAGCCTGCGCCCACCATAGGGTGCGTCCGGGGGCAAAATGGCGTAAAGTCTTGGCAGTTTGAATCGATACGCCCCACGTCTGCGCCGTTATGAGGATGCCATGACCAGCAAGAACGGGCCATCCAAAGAATCGCTTTCCGTAGCCACCGCCCAGGCGATGGACCAGGCGCGGGCCGAACTGTCGGAGTTGGCTCTGGACATCCACGCCCACCCCGAACTGAACTATCAAGAGACCTACGCCGCTGGACTGCTGTCCGGCACTCTGGAGAAGCACGGCTTCCATGTGGAACGCGGCGCTGGCGGCGTGGAAACCGCGTTCACCGCCACTCTGGCCGGCGGCGGAGGAGACGGCCCCACCATCGCAGTCCTGGCTGAGTACGATGCCCTGCCAGAGATCGGCCACGGCTGTGGCCACAACCTCATCGCCATGGCCGCCATCGGCGCGGGACTGGGATTGAAAGCCAACCTGGCGGACCTTCCCGGCAAGGTCATGGTCATCGGCACACCTGCCGAGGAAGGCGGCGGCGGCAAGATTCGGATGCTGGACGGCGGCGTGTTCAACGGGGTTGACGCGGTACTATCCTCCCATCCGTCTTCCAACCGCACGGTCATTCCCACCGACATACCCATGGGCGAGAGTTGGAGTCTGGCGATGGTGGGTTACCGGTACATCTTCCACGGCAAGGCCGCCCACGCCGCCGCCATGCCCCATGAGGGCATCAACGCCCTGAACGGCGTGATTCACCTTTTCACCGGCATCGACTCGCTGCGGCAGCACCTCAGAGAGGACGTCCGCATCCACGGCATCATCACCGATGGCGGAAGAGCGCCCAACGTGGTTCCGGAGTACGCCGCGGCCAATTTCATGCTGCGCTGCCGGGACGCGGGCTACCTGAGCGACGTGGTTGTCGGCCGAGTGCGGCAGGCGGCGGAGGGCGCGGCGGCGATGACCGGGTGCCGGTTGGAGGTGGAGGAGTTCTATCCCTTCTACGAAAACGTCAGGCCCAACGCGGTCATCGCCGGCCTGCTGCTGAAGAACGCGGGACTGGCCGGCCTCAACCTGGACGAACCCCTGCCGGGCCGGCAGGGGAGCGCCGCATCCACCGACTTTGGCAACGTGAGTCAGGCACTTCCCGCTTACGAACTGCGTTACGCTGTCAGCGAGCAGCCGGTTGCCTCCCACTCCAGGGAGATGGCCGAGACGGCGGCCACCGCCCACGCCATCAATGCCGCCGTCAACGTTGCCAAGACCATGACGCTAACGGCCTGCGATCTGCTGCTGGACCCAGCGTTGCTGTCCGCGGCCCGCGCTGAGTTCGAGCAGCGGGCTAAGGCCTAAGGGCCCGATAAGATCGTCAGACAAAACCATTAAAAAGGTGAACCGAATTGGAATACCGCAAACTTGGCAACCTTGATGTCTCCGTGATCGGCTTGGGAACCCTGCGGTCATTTGACGTGACCGAACCGGCCGACCTGGAGCCAAGGCGACAGATCATAGACAACTGCCTTGCCCACGGCATCAACTTCATCGACTCGGCCGCCATGTACGGCGCGTCCGAGAAAGCGGTGGGCATCACCACCGAGGGACGGCGCGACCGGTTCTATCTGGCGACCAAGGTCCGCATCGAAGGGAAAGAGGCCGGCAAACGGCAGATTGCCGAGTCCTTCGCGAACTTCAACACCGATTACATCGATTTGCTGCAGATACATAACATGATCGACTGGCAGACCCACCTGCCCACGCTGGAGCGGCTGAAGGCGGAGGGCAAAGTTGGGATGATCGGTGTCACGGCCATGGTGAATGACGCCTATCCCGGCGTGATGGATGTGATGCGCAGCGGACGGATCGACACGGTGCAGGTCCCCTACAACGTGGTCCAGCGCGAGGTCGAGGCCGAATTGCTGCCGCTGGCCCATGAACTGGGCATCGGCGTCATGGTGATGGAGCCGCTGAAGAAGGGCCGCTACGTGAAAGAACTGAAGGGTGAGCCAGACCTGACTCCCCTGAAAGGATTCGGCGTGAAAACCTGGGCGCAGGCTTTGTTGTCGTGGGTGGTGTCCGACCCCAGGGTCAGCATCACCATCCCGGCCACCTCCCGCCCCGAGCGGATCACCGAGAATGCTCTGTCCGGCGCCCTGGAGACCATGCCCCAAGAGTTGCGCGACTTCGTCCGCGAGGAAACGGTCAGGCTGCTTTAGGCCGGGCCCAATTCCCCGACGTGCTGCTCGAACTGGGCGATCGACCGTTCTTCGGGCACGCCGATGTAGTACCGCAGGCCCTGCGTGTATTGGTGGATCTCTTGGGGGTGGACCGGAAGTGGCACGGACGGCCCTTTCACGCGGTAAAGCCCGTCGGCCCAGTCCTGTAGGCTGGTGTAGAGCGAGTCCTCGATGATCAGGGCGTCTTGGCGCGGAACGTCGGTCCTGATGACCCACCTGGCGAAGACGAAAGGCAGATTTGTCCACCTCAGCCATTCCTCGCCCAGATCGTAGACATGGGCGTACCCGCGCAACCCCCGGCGGTGCCGCAGCCCCAGGTTGCCAACCAACAGGCGGGCGTCGTGCTCATCACTGTCTGAGACGTAGGCTGCCGGCTTCGATCCGTGCTTGATCGACAGCAACACCTGGAGCAGTTTGACGGCGGTGGGCGACTCCCAGGGGACGGCGATTGTCTTGCCGGACAATTCCTCGATGGGCACTTTGGAGTGGAGCTTGACGCTGACCGCGGCCGCCACGGTGGCCAGGCAGAACCCAGACAGGGTCTGCATGCTGGAGTCCAGATCAAACGTGTCCACCAGGGGAACGAGTCCGCCCTGCAAACGGCCTGCCGCGATCGCGGCCGCCATCTCGTTGGGTGGCAGCTCTTGGACTTCGATGCCGCGCTTCGGCATGTCGAAATACATGGGCTCGGAGCTTATGTAGGGGGTCCGGCCGACAATGATAGGCACGTTTCAACACCAAAATTAATGTCTTGGGAATAAATAGGGCCTCGAATTTCGAGGCCCTATCATAGGGTACTAATCGGGCTAAACCAGCCCCAGCATGCGCGCCTGGTTTAGAGGCGCGGCCCGGCGAAGGTGGACGACTGAGTTTGGTAAACCTGGATGCGGTTCCTAGCGGACTCGGGAACGAAGATTCGTCCCTGGTCGTCCACAGTCACCCCTGTCGGGCCCCAGAAGTCCTTCTCACGTTCCAGACCCTGCGCCCGTCGACGCTCTTCCCACATCTCCGCGTTGGCGTCGAGCTTGTCCTTGGCCCACTTGGAGATGCCGGCCTCGCCGGTTTTCAGGCCAACGAAGTTGCCATTTTCGTCAAAGATCTGGAGCCGGTCGTTCAGCCAGTCGGCAACATAGATAACGCCGTCCCGGTCCACGGCCACGCCGGTGGGGCGGTTGAACTGGCCCTCGCCGGAGCCGGACTCCCCGAACTTCATCAGGAAGGTTCCGTCGGGGCTGAATTTCTGGATGCGGTCGTTGCGCCAGTCGGCGATGAAGATATCACCGTGGCTGTCGATGGTGATGCCCCAGGGCATGTCGAACTGGCCGTCGCCGCTGCCGTATTCCCCGAACTTCATCAAGAACTTGCCGTCCTTGTTGAATTTCTGGACGCGGTGATTGCCGCTGTCGACGATGTACAGGTTGTCGTCGGCGTCGAAGGCCATGCCGGACGGGCGGTCCAGTTCACCGTCGCCGGTGCCCGACCTTTCTTCCCATTTGCCCAGGAAGTCGCCGTCCTTGGAGAACGAGGAGATGCGGTTCAGCCACTCGTCGGAAATGAACAGATTCTCATGGCTGTCCAGGGCGATGGAAGTGGGCCACACCAGCGACCCGTCGTCCATGTTGAACTCGTGGGGACCCTGGTAGTTGACGCCCCGCGCGAAGGTGGTGATGTACTCTTCTTCGGTGGTGCAAACGGTGACCCGAACACCCTCCGGGCGGAACTCGGTGCCGCGGCAGAGGACGTACATGATGTCGTCTTTCCCACGGGCGACGAATACGGGATAGTTGAAACCGGGGCCGAACTGTTCGCCGCGGCCGATGGTCTTGCTATATTGCACGTTGATGTGCGAAATCTCTGTCGTCATATTTACCTCACAGAGTAAACTTAGAATGGATGAGCGCCGGTCTTAGTCAGCGGCCTGCTTTCCAGGCTTAGACGAAGGCCAACTGCTCGAATTCGCCGTTCACGATGGGTTTGGCGTCCACCCCCATCCACTTTTCCAGGATGGTGGAGTACACGCTGCGGAAGTCGGTGCTGAACTGCAGGTCGCCCTCGTCCAACTTGTTCTCTTCCAGGGAAGGATATTCCCCGTAAAGGCCGCCCTTGACCTGGTCGCCGATGACGAAGCAGTGTCCGCCGGCGCCGTGGTCGGTGCCGGAACCGTTGTCCTTCACCCGGCGTCCGAATTCGGTGAAGACCAAGAGCATCACATTCTCGCCGGCGTTGTGCTCTTGCAGGTCGTCGTAGAAGTCGCCGATGGCGCGGCTGGTCTCGCTCCACAACCGGGTGTGAGCGGCCATCTGACCGGCGTGGGTGTCGAAGCTATTGAACGGGGCCGTGGTGTACAGCACCCTTGTACCGAACCCGGCCAGGTGTGTCTGCACGATGTTACGCATGTACTGGCTGACGGTGTCGGAACCGTACTCCACGCTGGAGGAATACATATCGGGGGCGGCGCTCAGGATGTCCGCTCCCTTCAACGCGTCCAGTCCGGTCTGGGCCAGATAGTCCATCACCGGGCCGGTGCCGATCATGGGGGAGTAGACCTTGGAGAAAACGTCCAGGGCCTTGAGCCGTTGGTCGACGTCGTCGATCCCGGTTAGCACGCCATAGGTCTCCAGGTTGCCCACCGATGCGACAGGCACTCCCGGCGTCACCAGGGCACGGGGCAAGCCCCGGCCAAAGTTCACGCCGGTTAAGACGTTTTCGCCCTGGGGGTCCAGGTCGCGGATGACGCGGCCCAACCAGCCTTCGTCCCCCACCTTGGTGGGTTCGCAGGTGTGCCAGATGTCCATCGACCGGAAATGGGAGCGGCTGCCAGTGGGGTAGCCGACGCCCTGAATCACGGCCAGGTTGCCTTCGTCGTAGAGTTTTTTCATGGGGCCCATGTTGGGGTTGAAGCCAACCTCGCCGTTCAGGTCCAGGACCTGGTCTTGGGGCACCACAACGTTTTTCCGGTGGTCGTAGTATCTGGGGTTGCCGTGGGGGACGACCGTGTTCATGGCGTCATTCCCGCCGGCCAATTGAAGTACGACCAATACCGGGTCTTTCTTCGTTGATGTCATCGCTTGATCTCCAACTAGATTCTCGGACTGACCGGCTAATCCCGTCGTTCATTTCCGAGGCCGCCCGGACGCCGGTCTCCAGGTCCAGGGCGGCGCAGGTTCGGAATGTTCGGTTAACTCAACGTCCGCCTAGGCGAACAGGTACTCGGTGGTGGCGACTATGGACTGGAGCATGGTGGCGACCCTGAGGGGGAAGCCCTCCGAGTCGGTCCTGATCTCCCCTTCGGCCGCGGCCAGTTCCACCAATTGGGTCCGGGTCACATCGGAGATCTGATAAGCGCCCAGGTTCTCCAGGCAGCCATCAACCAACTGATCGGCGGTGAGGACCGGTCCCAGACTGCCAACCCGGTTGATGATGTTCTTGACGCCAGAGTGGTTGACGTTACCCACCTGGTCGGCGGTGAAGTTGATGCGTTCCACCAGCGTCCCGGAGTCGATCCACTCACGTCCGGTGTGCCAACCCTCGACCGTGGGGGGGTTGAGCAGGTCCTGGCCCATGAACCGGATGTTCATGGTCATCATGTCCAAGCCGGGCCTGGGGAACTTGAAGTCTCCCACCAGCTTGAGCGTGCCAACCACGGTCTCCGCCGGGCTCTTGACCTTAGCGAATTTGGCGGCTTTGAACCAGTCCGACTTGAACAGGACGTTCAACATAGAACTGATGTTGTAGTTGGAGCGGAAGTATTCGTCTTCCAGTTCCTTGATCGCGGCCGCGTCGTTGGGAGGGGTGTCCTTCCAGGCGGGCACCTGCGGCTCATCGGCAACGAAGAAGTTGTAGAGATGGCGCGCCACGAACCGGGCGGTGGCCGGCTGCTTCACGATGATGTCGACGATGTCTTGGCCGTTGAAATTCCCGGTCTCGCCGAGGAACGTCTTCTCGCCGGTGTCGTGGTCGCGGGGGTCGAACATGAACTTGGCATCGTACTTGCCGTAGGGGTAGCGGGGGATGGAGTTGGTCACGGTCCAGCCGGTGAAGGCTCGGGCCGCCGCCTTGACGTCATCCTCGCTGTAGTTGAAATCGCCGTCCATTCCCACGCCCAGGGAGAACAGTTCCAGTAGCTCCCGGCCCCAGTTCTCGTTGATGGCGCCGGCGTGGCTCATGCAGTTGTCCAGATAGAAGACCATGGCCGGGTCCTTGGCCAGGCCGTTGAGCAGTTCGTGGAAGCTGCCCATGCCAACGGTGCGGAACATATCCAATTCCAGCGCCTGCTGTTTGGGATACTCGCATTTGGCGTGGCCGGTAACCAGAACGCAATGCCAGAAGAGGGCAATCTTCTCTTGGAGCGGGCGCTTGGAGTTGATCATGCGGTAGGTCCACTCTTCCTGCTGGCCTTCCAATCCGGCCTGCGAGAGCCAGTCAACCTTATAACGCATCATGATGTCGCGCTCCATGGGAGGCTGCGACTCGGGGTCCAGCAACTCATCGACGGTTGCGTCGTACCCTTTGGCGGCACGAGCCTGCAGCTCTTCCAGCGGGGCGCCAAATCCGGCGCGGCGCATCAGGTGGGCGATTAACGAAATATCTTGATCAGACAATTGAATCCTCCCTACTCAACAGTTTGGTGGGGTCTATCCTGGGCCGGGTCTCGGCGAAATCTTTCGATAACTCCGTAAATCTTAGCGGAATCCGCAGCCCGTTTCCGGATTCCGTGACAATCTGCCGGGTATGCCCTAAGACACACCGGAACCTCTTGCGCATCATATTCCCCGCCCAGGTAATCGTCAATACAAAGTGCGGGGCCGTATTATCGAAACATTAGGTAGTCTGCGCCAGGTGGGCGCCAGAAGCCGGTCTAGGCGACGGTGATCCCCAGTTCGGCTTGCATCACCTTGATGGTTTCGGCCCGTGAGCGCTGGGGCTTCCGCACCCGGCGGCCGATGGGCTCGTTCTCGATCTTGGGAATCATCTTCATGGCAACGAAGACGGGACCTTCCGCCTTCATGATGGTCTCAATGTTGTTTTGGAACTCTTCCAGGTTGTCGAACTGGAAGGTCGCGGCGTACCCGGCTTCCCTGGCCATGCCGGCGTAGTTGATCTCCGAGGCATTGGGCACGGGCTGTCCGCCGGTGGTGGCGTAACATTCATTGTCCATGAGGAAGTGGAAGAAGTTCTTGGGCTTCTTGCCCGCGATGGTGCCCAGGATGCCCATGTTCATCTGAAGGGAGCCCTCAGAATCGAACAGCACAACTTTTTCGTTGGGTTGGGCGAGAGCGAAGCCCAGGGCGGCCGAATTGGTCTGGCCCATGGCGCCCTGCAGGGAAAGGTCGCGGCTCTCATTGTCGGAGATGTCTCTCCAGTCGCGGCCCGAGGTGCCGGTCACCAGGACTATGGCCTTGCCCCGGTGCGGTTTAAAGGCCCGGAACATATCTTCTGAGTCGAACATTCTATGTCTCCAAATGCGGTTGATTGTATGCGGGGTTGGCCGGAACTGGGTGGCTGGGTATGCAGCCAGCCTACATCCGGTTGAAACCGTGGTATTCGTCGCCGACCAAGACGGCAACGGGACGTTTTTGCGCCCTGGCTTCTTCGAATGCGACCGAGATGCGGGAGGCGTCGTCGTCGGTCTCTAACAGGTAGTAGTTGATCCCCATCGCGTGCAGGAAAGTTTCGGTGTATCGGGCGGCGGAGTCCGTGATCACGCCGTGGCGCGTCCAGCCCCGGTAGCCGATCAACATAACCATCGGGAAACCCGAGTCGATGGCCATGCCGCGTATGGAATCACCCGACTCCATCATGCCGGTGTTCTGGATGACGCAAACGGGGACCTTCCCGCCGACGATCAGGCCGAGCGCGATGGCGAATGTCTCTCCCTCTCGTGACGAGGGTATGACGTCCAACCAGGGCTGGTCCTTCATCAGTTCATAGAGGTAGTTGGTCTCGCTGTCAGGTATGGTCACGATATGAGTTACGCCATTCTTCTTGAACTCTGCGACCAAAGACTCCGGTTTCAGTAGCGCTGCTTGTTGTTGGACCATGGGCTGTTCCTCCCTGGGTGTTTCTGGGTGTTTCTCGGATTTACTCGCGATTCTGCTCGTGGTAATGACCGTTGCTAAATAGGGCTCTCAGTCTCGTTGCGGCTTGAAAAAGCCACGATACACAGGACTTGCGAGTGGGTGGTTTGGGCGCCTCATTATATTAACCATTGCATGCGGCAGTCAATCTCGCGCTGTCCGGCTTGCGGCGGACATCTGGACAGGTAGCTGACATTGCGATAACTAACGCCGCTTATATTTGTGTATCATGGGTTGGCTGCTCTCCAGCCCGGCGCTCCGCTGGTGAGGCCTCACGCATAATTCTTGGATCTTCCGTCCGGCCGTGTTCCTTTCTATTGGGCTTTTACGGGCGGCAAGGCTGCCTACATGCTTCTTGCGTCCCGCTTGAGGGATTCGTTCCCCTTTTATTACGGCTGGATCGTCGTTGCCGCCTCCAGCACTGTAGTTTTCGCCCGGATGGCGCCGGCGATCACCACTCTCACCGTGCTGATCTTCCCCATATCCCAACAGTTGGGCTGGAGCCGGACGGTCATAGCGGGGTCAGTTAGCGCGGGCGCCATTGCCTCGTTGGCGCTGTCTCCGTTGGTTGGATGGGCCATCGACCGGTTCGGCGCCCGTCCGGTGTTGGTGGTCAGCGTCGTCGTGCTGGGTCTGGCCATGACCTCGCTGGCCTGGGCGACCGTACCCATAACCTTCTACATCGCCTTCTCCGCGGCCAGGGTCGTCTTCCACACCTCGGCGCCCATCGGCTCAAGCACGGTCGCTTCCAGGTGGTTCATCAGGAAGAGAGGCCGTGCCATCGGGATGATCTTCGTCTTTGGGGCGGTGGGCGGGATACTTTTCACCATGTTGGCGTCGCTGATCGTGGAGAACTTCGGGCTAAAGGCCACCTGGATCACCATCGGTGTCATAGTGCTCACGGTCTCGGTTGCGCCGTCTCTTTTCTTGGTGGCGGAGCGGCCCGAGGATATCGGACTCCGGCCGGACGGCCTGCCCGCTGATGATAAACCGGCGGGAATCGGCGCGG